>NZ_CP080414.1:3897500-4197500 GCF_019457615.1 Shewanella zhangzhouensis | reverse complement strand
CCTCAGGCTCCTGCTCGGGTTCGATTTCCGTCACCACAGGTTCGGGCAGAGGCGTGGGCTGAGGGGCTTCAGTCGGCACGTCCACCACAGGAGCAGGTTCGGGCGCACGGGTGAAATACATCCACAAGCCGGCGGCAATGGCAATCAGGGCCAGGATCAGCAGGGCCGACAGACGGTTGCTGCGCTGGGAGGTTTCTTCCTGCGGGGTGATTCTGTCTTCGGGATTGACTTGCATCTTGGCTCCTTGTTGCTACTGACCCGTGAAACATCCATTGTCCCAGTTCGCCGGTCGATGTCCATAGCCCAAGGCTGAACAAAAACAATATTTAATGCAGACGACTAAGCCTGTACGTATTGTTCGCGGCCGCCAAGCCAACGCTCGATTATGGCATCCACATTGTCGGGGGCCTGGCTCATCAGATGACGTGCCAGTTTCTGGATGTGGGGAATAAGCGCCTGATCCCGCACCAAATCGGCCACCTTCATTTGCGCAAGCCCCGTCTGGCGGGTACCCAGCACTTCGCCGGGGCCACGAAGCTCCAGATCTTTTTGGGCAATCACAAAGCCGTCGTTACTTTCCCGCAGCACCCCGAGACGCGCCTGGGCGGTAAAGCTGAGCGGCGCCTTATACAGCAGCACGCAGTGGCTGGCCACCGCGCCGCGGCCAACCCGGCCCCGCAGCTGATGCAGCTGGGCAAGCCCCAGCCGCTCAGGGTTTTCGATGATCATCAAACTGGCGTTGGGAACATCCACGCCCACTTCAATAACCGTGGTGGCAACCAGTAAATCGAGCTTGCCTGCCTTGAAGTCGGCCATAATGGCCTGCTTTTCGGCGCCCTTCATCCGGCCGTGCACCAGCCCTATGCCAAGCTCGGGCAAGACCTCTTTCAGGCCCTCGGCGGTGTCTTCGGCGGCCTGACATTCGAGTACTTCCGACTCTTCAATCAGGGTGCACACCCAATAGGCCTGACGCTTGTCCTGCAAGGCGGCCTGACGCACCCGCTCAATCACATCCAGCCGGCGGGTGTCGGGAATGGCAACCGTGGTGATGGGAGTTCGCCCCGGCGGCAGCTCATCAATAATCGAGGTGTCGAGATCCGCATAGGCGGTCATCGCCAATGTGCGTGGGATGGGGGTGGCGGTCATGATCAGCTGATGGGGGAAAAAGCCCTGCTGAATGCCTTTTTCGCGCAGCCCAAGGCGCTGGTGTACGCCAAAACGGTGCTGCTCGTCGATGATGGTCAGGGCGAGGCGGGAGAAGCTCACCTGCTCCTGAAAAATGGCGTGAGTGCCCACTATCATCTGCGCCGCCCCTGAGGCGATATCTTCCAGCGTTTGGGCGCGAGCCTTGCCTTTAAGCTTGCCGGCCAGCCAACCGACTTTAAGCCCCAGCGGCTCAAACCAGCGGGCAAAGTTGGCGGCGTGTTGCTCGGCCAGGAGTTCTGTGGGTGCCATCAAGGCGACCTGACAGCCATTTTCGATGGCCGCCAGCGCCGACAGCGCCGCGACCAGGGTTTTGCCCGAGCCCACGTCACCCTGCACCAGGCGCATCATGGGAGTGGCTTTGGCCATGTCGGCATGGATCTCTGCAACTACCCGTGACTGGGCGTTGGTTGGGGCAAATGGCAGACTCTCAAGAAAGCGGGGGATAAGCTGACTCGTGGCGGCGAGCGGCTCGGCGGCGTCCTGATTGCTGCGCTCGCGGATTTTCAGCATGCTTAAGTTGTGGGCCAGCAGCTCTTCCTGCACCAGCCGCTGCTGCGCCGGGTGCTGGCCCTGCTCCAACTGCCATAGTTCGGCATCTGCCGGGGGCCTATGCAGGGTGCGCACGGCATCGGCCAGGCTTAAACGGTTGGGCTGCAACGACTCCGGCAACAGCTCCGGCAGACCGCCTTCTTCCAATTGCTCCAGCGCCTGCTCGGTGAGCCTTATCCAACTGGCTTGCTTCAGGCCTTCGGTGGTGGGGTAGATGGGCGTCAGGGTGTCGGCCAGGCTCGGCGACTCGCCAGGCGCGGTCAGCTTGTATTCCGGATGGATAATTTCCAGCTGATGCTTACCGGTGCGGATTTCCCCAAAGGCGCGGATCATCATCCCCGGTTGCAAGCCATTCTTTTGCGCCATGGAAAAATTGAAAAAACGTAAGGTCAGGCCGCCGCTGGCATCGCGCACATTGCAGGTGAGCATGCGCTTGCGACCATTGACGATTTGGCTGGAAATGACTTCGGCTTCGACGGTGGCAGTGGTGCCTGGGATCAGCTCGTTGATGGCATAGATGCGGGTTCTGTCTTCGTAACGCAGCGGCAGATGAAACAGTAAATCCTGGACGGTATTAACCCCCAGTTTACTGAGTTTTTCTGCCACCCGGGCGGCCACGCCCTTGAGTTCGGTTACGGGAACAAGATCCAGTCTTTGCAATGCCTTGGCACCGGATTACTGTGAATTTATACATATACTAACAGAGAATCTTTTCGGAGCAACTTAGAGCAAACTGCTTCACTGCGGCGGCTCGAGCCACTTGCCCTCGGTTATCTGGGCAGAGCCAGGAAGTGCCTGGCAACGAGTCCCCTGCGCCTGGTCACATCAGCGCCAAAGGGTACTCCGCCAATGGGTGAGTTTGCGTGGTTAAGCAATGCCTTGCTGCAGGACTTTATTCATTGTTCCAGTAATGAAAAAGGGCCCTAAGGCCCTTCTTTCATGTAGGCAACACTTACTGAAACAGATCGTCAGCCGTGGTTTCCGGTGCCGTGGTGTCGTCTTCGGCGATTGCGGAATTGGCGTAATCTGTTGGCACTGTGCCTGCGGCAAAGTATTCAAATCCGCTGGTGTAATCGGTACGGCGGCTCAGCTTGCCCGAGCTGTAATCGATACGGGCAGAGACAATGCCTGCAGGGACCGGCATGGGTTTTTCTGGCGTGTCAGCAAGGGCCATAAACATAAATTCGTTCCAGGCTGGACCTGCGGTTTTCGCGCCCGCTTCCGCCCCGGAAATCTGGTCTTTGGCGCCGTTTGCGTTCCACGCAGTACGGCCAAGCTCGCGGCCATGGTCGTCAAAGCCCACCCAAACCGTTGTCACCAAATCAGGATTAAAGCCACTGAACCAGGTATCGCGTGACTCGTTGGTGGTACCCGTTTTACCTGCAATATCATGGCGTTTCAGCAAGCGAGCAGCGCGCCATGCGGTACCGTTCCAGCCAGTGCCCTTACTGAAGTCTCCGCCACCCCAAATCACGCTCTTGAGCGCTTCGGTGATAAGGAAAGCATTTTGCTCGGATATCACCCGATTTGCGTAGCGGGCTGCAGGATCGCCACATTGAGTTGAAGTACCTGTTTCGATTGTTGCATCCAGCATGGCTGGCGGCACAGAGGCTTCGGTGATCGCCGTATCCTCAGGCATCTCTTCCGGTACTGGTGCTTCGCAAGCCAATGCTGGCAGGGTCTTTTCGATCAGGTTGCCGGTGGCAGACTCGACTCTGTCGATAAAGAAAGGTTCCACCAGGTAACCACCGTTGGCGAACACGCTAAAGGCCCTGACAACCTGCAGCGGCGTGACTGAAGGAGAGCCCAGTGCCAGTGATTCATTGCGTGGCAAATCATTGGGGTCAAATCCAAAACGGGTCAATAGCTCAACAGTTGCATCTATGCCTGAGTAGCGGAGTGCTCGGACCGCCATCACGTTAATCGACTGCGCCAGGCCTACCCGCAGACGGGTGGGACCCGTATAAGTGTCCGGCGAATTTTTGGGGCGCCAGGCCGTGCCTTGGCTCAGATCAGGTTTGTTGATGGGGGCATTGTTGATAAGCGTTGCCAGGGTATAGCCTTTTTCCAAGGTGGCGGCGTAGATAAACGGCTTGATGTTGGAACCAAGCTGGCGTTTGGCCTGTATGACCCGGTTGAACTGGCTCTGACTGAAGCTATAACCACCCACCAGGGCGCGGATAGCACCATTGTGGGGATCGAGTGACACTATGGCGCTGGATACTTCCGGAACCTGGGATAATTGCCAGTCTTCTCCATTGTGGCGGATCCATACACGCTCGCCGGCCGTCAGCACATCGGTGGCCGTTTTGGGTGCAGCACCCTGACGGGTGTCACTGATAAATTTGCGCGCCCACTGAATGCCTTGCCATGGCAGGGTGACAGTTTCGCCGTTATTTCGCAGGACAGTGGCCTGTTGCTCCTGCACATTGATGACGGCTGCGGGCTCCAATTCCTGCACAGATGCGACTTTTTGCAGGGCACTGACAATGGTATCTGTTGTGGGAGCCTCTTCTTTCCAAAGCACCTCCGCTGCGCCACGATAGCCATGGCGCTCGTCATAGGCGTATATGTTGTTACGCAGCGCTTTCTGGGCTTTTAGCTGTAGTTCAGAATCTACCGTGGTGTATACGCTATAACCGCCTGTATAGGCTTCTTCTTCGCCATACTTTTGAATCATGTAGTCCCGTGCCATTTCCGAGACGTAAGGTACATACAGGTCTATCTCAGCGCCATGATAAGAGGCGGTGTTGGGTTCGGATATGGCCAGCTGGTATTCGCTGTCGTTGATGTAGCCCACTTCGCGCATCCGCATCAACACAATATTACGGCGATTGAGCGCTCGTTCGGCGGAGGTAATGGGGTTCAGTGTTGATGGGGCCTTGGGGAGACCGGCAATCACGGCCATTTCGGCGAGTGACAAATCTTTCAGATCTTTGCCGTAGTACACCTGCGCCGCTGCGCCTACACCGTATGCACGCTGACCCAAATAGATGCGGTTTACATAAAGCTCGAGGATTTCATCTTTTGTGAGCAATTCCTCAATGTGAAAAGAAATAAAGATTTCTTTCACTTTGCGGATAATAGTCTTGTCTCTGGTAAGAAAGAAGTTGCGCGCCACCTGTTGGGTGATGGTACTGGCGCCCTGTTTTTTCTCTCCGGTAGCAGCAAGCACAAAGGCGGCACGAATGATGCCAATGGGGTCTATCCCCTGATGTTCGTAGAAACGTGCATCCTCGGTGGCCAAGAAGGCCTGCAACAATGGCTTGGGTACGTCTTCAAGTTTCATTGGAATACGACGTTTTTCGCCGTATTGAGAGATAAGCTTGCCGTCCTGGCTGTATATCTTCAGCGGTGTTTGCAGCTGAACCGTTTTAAGGGTCGTAACATCAGGCAGGTCAGGTAAAACATAAAAATATGCCGCAATAATAGCGCCTACTCCGAGTAAGGCTAAACTAAAGAGGGCAATGAGAATACGTTTTAGCCACTTCACCAGATAATTCCAAAATAGTTTACGAAGGCCACAGTATATAAGGGCAAATGGCTAGGGTGAAGTAAAAAGCAGCGTCAAAAAATTGCCATTTGTAAAACCTATAAACATTCTATACAAATAAGTATAACGAGTTGATTTTGTGCTACTCTATCTCTGCAACCTAAAACTAAAGTGACAATGGACTATGCTTTCAAATCTATGGAAGCGTCAGGCTCCGCAGATGGTGGGGATCGACATTGGCTCCCATGAAGTCAAGGCGATTCTGCTGAGCAAGACGGCTGATGGTTATAAAATTGTAAGTCACGCTGCTGTTCCCGTGAAAAAGGGAGCCGTAAACGATCACGATATTCGTGATGCTGCGGCCGTTGTTGACTGTTTGCGTCAGCTGAGGCGCGCCCTCCCAAAGAGTTGCAAATTTGCAGCTGTTGCAGTCTCTGGGTCTGCGGTGATGACCAAGGTGATCTACATGGATGCTTCGCTCAGCGAGGCTGAAATGGAAGCGCAAATTGAGATCGAAGCCGATAACCTTATCCCTTACTCTCTCGATGAAGTCAGCATCGATTTTGAAACCCTGAGCGTTAACAGTATTGACCCCAGCAAAGTCGATGTGCTTCTGAGCGCTTGTCGAACAGAGAATATCGATGCCCGGGTGGATGCGCTCGACGAAGTCGACCTTGAGACCAAGGTAGTCGATATCGAGGGGTATGCGCTGGGCCGTTCGGCAGAGCTGATTTTTGGCCAACTTCCAGAAGGAGCGAGCCAGAAGGTTGTTGCCATGGTCGATATTGGTGCCAACATGACCACCTTTGCTGTTGTCGACCAGGGTGAAACCGCTTTTACCCGCGAACAGGCCTTCGGTGGCGAGCAATTCACCCAGTCTATTTTGTCTTTTTACGGCATGTCCTATGAACAAGCTGAAAAAGCCAAAGTAGAAGGTGATTTGCCTCGTAACTATATGTTCGAAGTGCTATCTCCTTTCCAAACACAGCTTTTGCAGCAGATTAAGAGAACGCTGCAAATCTACTGCACCTCCAGCGGCAGAGATAAAGTGGATTACATAGTGCTGTGTGGTGGAACCTCCCGTCTGGAAGGCATGGCTAACCTGCTGACCAATGAACTGGGTGTCCACACCGTAATTGCCGACCCTTTCCAGGGAAATTTGCATGCCGACGATTCTGTTAAATCCACCTTGCAACCCAGTATCAGTAAATACATGGTTGCCTGTGGCCTGGCATTAAGGAGCTACGGTCAATGGCGAACATAAATCTGTTGCCCTGGCGTGAAGAGGCCAGGGAAAAACAAAAACGTGATTATATTGGCGCACTGGCACTCGTATTCCTGTTGTCGGCTTTCTTGGTCTTTGCTTGTTTACAGGTCATCGACATGATGACGGATGAACAAAAAGCGAGAAATGCGTTTCTGACCACTGAGATCCAGCTGCTCGAAAAGCAAATCGCCGAGATTAAGAAGATTACCGAACGCAAAAAAGATATCGAGCGTCGCACAGATATTATTTTGAATTTGCAGCAGGCAAGAAATCTTCCTACTCACGTACTCGATGAGCTGGTGCGTGTTGTGCCACCCGGCATCTATCTTTCAAGCATTGAAAAGAAAGGCGCTATGGTGTGGATTGAGGGACGCAGCGAGTCCAATAACAACGTTGCCAACATGATGCGTAAAATGAAGACCTCTGCTTGGCTCGATGACCCAGTGATGCAAAGTATTGTGTCGCAAAATGACGAGCTTCGAAAACTGCAGCGATTCAGTCTGAAAGTAACAGTCGTTGATAAAGCCGCCCAAGAGCTGGAAAAAGCGGCCGCCAGTAAACAAGGAGCGGCAAAATGAAGCTGGATCTGAGCGAATTCAACGACATTGACTTTGAGAACATTGGTGGCTGGCCAGCCCAGGTAAAGGTCGTATTTGCCATTCTCCTGGCCGTGATTGTGGGTGTTGCCAGTTATTTTCTGTTTATTTCAGATGCTATCGATGGCTTGAAGAGAGAGCAGGATAAGGAAGTGCAACTTAGGCAGGATTTCCAGAAAAAGTATCAACTGGCTGCCAACCTCAAGCTGTACAGAGAGCAGCTGAAGGAGATGGAAGCTCAGTTTGCCGAGCTGCTGAAAATGTTGCCGTCAGAAAATGAAATGGATGGCTTGCTTGATGATGTGACCTTTGTGGCCACCGACTCGGGACTCCATATAGAGAGTCTTGACTGGGAAGGCGCAGTCCAACGTGATTTTTATATCGAGTTTCCCATTAAAATGGTGGTGAGCGGCGATTATCATCAAATGGGCAGCATGGTCAGTGGGGTGGCTAAATTGCCCCGTATTGTCAGCTTGCATGACTTTGTGATTAAGCATCAGGATGGTGACATTCTGACCATGGACATTCTGGCCAAAACCTACCGCTTTAAAGAAGGGGCGGAATTGCCTCCAGAGAAAGACGCCAAGAAGGCTAAGGGAGGCAAGAAATGAAACGAGTCTTGCCGTTAGCCACTATCTTACTGTTTTTGACTGGTTGTATTGGCGATCGTAGCGATTTGGAACTATTTGTTACTACAACCAAAGCTCAGCACGTTGCCAAGATTCCACCGCTGAAAAAGCCCCCCGTGTTTGAGCATTTTGCTTACCAGGCGGAGTTGCTCCGCAGCCCCTTCGTTCCTCCCTCGAGGGAGCTGACCGAAGAAGCAGTGGATGTTTCCAAAGATTGTACTCAACCCGATCTCAAGCGTCGTAAGGGAAGACTGGAAACCTATGCATTGGATAATCTGAAGATGCGGGGCACCTTGACCCAGGACAAGCGCATTTGGGCGTTGGTGCAAACCAATGATGGCAATGTATTCCGCTTGGGAGTGGGAGACTATCTGGGGCTTTACCACGGCCGTATTAGTAAAGTCACGCCACAAAACGTTGAAGTAATAGAATTAATTCCGGACGGTTCCGGCTGCTGGGCAGAGCGCTCCAGCACCCTGGAATTGGCCGGAGAATAACCTGCGAAGGATGAGGGAATGATGGAATCTTCTGCCGCGTTCACAACACGCACCAACAAGCCGGGGTTGGCAAAAGCCTTGGTAGGTATTGCGTTGTTTTTCGGTGTAACCACAGCAGCCGTAGCGGCCAATCGGCTGGTCGATGTTAAATATCACTCGGTGATAGACAGCCAATTGGAACTCGAGTTGGTGTTTGAAAACCCCATTGCTGAGCCTGAGATCAATCTCAATGCGACACCGGCTCAAATACTGCTTTCATTTGATGACAGTATTTCCGGGCTGGCGACAAATGCCATGCCAGTTAACCGTGGTGGCGTCACTGAGGTCAATACTCAGCAACAAGACTCGGATTTAGTGGTAGGCGTGAATCTGTCCAAGGTTCTTCCTTACCAAGGTGCTGTGGTTGGCAACAGCTATCGACTAACGGTAAATGATGCAGTCGTTTCTGAGGCCACTGATACCAAATCGTCATCCAGTGCTTACGTTAACAACATAAAAAATATCGATTTTCGTCGTAACGGCAAAGGTGGCGGAGAGCTTATCGTTCAGCTGAGTAACACCAAGGTTGCGGCTAATGTTGAACAGATTGGTGCCAAGTTAGAGGTGAAGTTTTTTAACACAGACATACCCAAGGACATGTTGTATGTCATGGATGTGCAGGACTTTGCTACTCCGGTAAAGAGTTTTGAAACCTTTAAGGAAGACTTGGTTACCCGTATTCAGGTCGATATTGGCGGTGAGTACGAATACAACTACGTTCAGGAAGCCAGCCAGTTCAAACTGTCTATGAACAAGGTCGTACGGCAGGCATCTGTGAAGCAGGAAAAGAAATATAACGGCAAGACCTTGTCGCTTAATTTCCAAAACATTTCTGTGCGTACCGTGCTGCAGTTAATTGCCGACTACAACAACTTCAACCTTGTGACCAGTGACTCCGTCCAGGGTGACATTACCTTGGTGTTGGATGACGTTCCATGGGATCAGGCACTCGATTTAATTTTGAAAACCAAAGGGTTGGATAAGCGTATCGAAGGCAATATTCTGATGGTTGCGCCTGCAGAAGAGCTTGCAGTTCGTGAGAGTATGGAGCTGCGTAATCAACAGGAAGTGCAGGAACTGGCACCACTCTATTCTGAGTACATGCAAATCAACTACGCCAAAGCCACTGATATTGCTGAGTTGCTTAAGAGCGAAGGTTCAAGTCTGCTTAGCGATAGAGGCAGTGTTGCGGTAGATGAGCGCACCAACACCTTACTGGTTAAAGATACTGCTGAGACTCTGGCCAACGTGCAGCGTATGATCGAAGTGCTTGATATCCCAATTCGCCAGGTACTTATTGAATCCCGCATGGTAACTGTGAAGGATAACGTTGCGGAAGATCTGGGTATCCGCTGGGGTATTACCGATCAGCAAGGCACCAAGGGGACCTCGGGCTCACTCGAAGGTGCTGAAAGTATTGCTGGCGGTGTCATTCCGGCCATCAGCGACCGTTTGAATGTTAACCTGCCTGCGCCCACCAATGCCGCCAGTATTGCTTTCCACGTTGCAAAACTTGCCGATGGCACAGTATTGGATATGGAATTGAGTGCGTTGGAGCAGGAAAACAAGGGTGAAATTATTGCGAGCCCTCGCATTACCACTTCTAACCAAAAAGCAGCCTACATTGAGCAGGGTGTTGAAATTCCTTATGTTCAGGCGGCCTCAAGCGGTGCAACCACAGTAACCTTCAAGAAGGCTGTGCTGTCTTTGCGGGTGACCCCACAAATCACGCCTGATAATCGTGTGATTTTGGATTTGGAAATCACTCAGGATAGCCAGGGTGAAACCGTGGACACACCCACTGGCCGTGCCGTGGCAATCGATACTCAGCGTATTGGCACCCAGGTGCTGGTAGATAATGGCGAGACTATAGTACTGGGTGGTATTTACCAGCAAAATCTCATCAGCCGTGTCAGCAAGGTACCTGTGTTGGGCGATATTCCCCTGGTTGGATTCCTGTTCCGCAACACGTCAGATAAAAATGAACGGCAGGAACTGCTTATCTTTGTGACGCCCAAAATTGTGACAGAAAAAATCTGATCTTCAGACAGTAACAGGGCCGGGATAACCGGCCCTTTTGTTTTCTGCTCTGGTAGCTTTTCTTGGTTTTGGTCTTCTACTGACTTGCCTTCCCCACCTTTCTACTGAGATAATCCCCGGTCAAGTCTCTTTAGAGCAAGGTACTGAGATCGCCACCCTGTTTGGGATGGCATAGGTAGACACTTCATAAACGATTCAGACGTATAAGAAATGGCTGAAAAACGAAATATTTTTCTGGTAGGCCCTATGGGCGCGGGCAAGAGCACCATAGGCCGTCATCTGGCTCAAATGCTGCACTTGGAATTCCATGACTCTGACCAAGAAATTGAAAGCCGCACAGGGGCTGATATTGCTTGGGTATTTGATGTTGAAGGTGAAGAAGGTTTCCGTCGCCGTGAGGCGCAGGTAATTGCCGACTTAACTGAAAAGCAGGGTATTGTGCTGGCAACCGGTGGTGGTTCAGTACAAAGCAAAGATATACGTAACTATCTGTCCGCAAGAGGGATTGTGGTATATCTCGAGACAACAATAGACAAGCAGGTTGCTCGTACCCAAAGAGACAAGCGTCGTCCGCTGTTGCAGGTCGATGATCCTCGCTCGGTGCTTGAGACACTGGCCGAGAGCCGTAATCCACTCTACGAAGAAATCGCTGATGTGATTGTCAAAACCGATGACCAAAGTGCCAAGGTTGTTGCCAATCAAATCATCGAACAGCTGGGATTCTGACACACCATGAAGCAAATTCAGGTTGATTTGGCAAATCGAAGTTATCCGATCCACATTGGCCCGAATTTGTTTGAAGATCAGGCGCTCTTTGCGCCTGTGGTGAGTGGCAAAAAAGTACTCGTTGTCAGCAATGAAACGATTGCCCCCCTCTATCTCGAAAAGATCAGTGCCACCCTGTCCGCTCACGCGGCTCAGGTGGCGTCTGTGATCCTGCCTGACGGCGAGCAATACAAAACACTCGACTATCTCAATCAGATTTTTGACGCGTTGCTTGAGGGAAGTTTTGCCCGTGATTGTGTTCTGGTTGCACTCGGTGGTGGTGTGATTGGCGATATGACGGGGTTTGCTGCGGCCTGTTATCAACGTGGTGTTGATTTTATTCAAATTCCTACCACGCTGCTATCCCAGGTCGACTCCTCTGTTGGCGGCAAAACTGCTGTGAACCATCCTTTGGGTAAAAACATGATAGGTGCCTTCTATCAACCCAAATTGGTGGTAATTGATATTAATTGCCTGAAAACCCTGCCAGCCAGAGAGTTTGCCGCCGGTATGGCCGAGGTGATCAAGTACGGCATTATTCGTGACAGTGAACTCTTTACCTGGTTAGAGCAAAACGTTTCGGCGCTTAAAGCACTGGATCAGGATGCCATTATCCATGTTATTGCCCGCTGCTGTGAAATCAAAGCCGAGGTAGTATCAGAAGATGAAACAGAGCAGGGTGTTCGCGCTTTGCTCAATCTGGGACACACCTTTGGTCATGCCATTGAAGCCGAGATGGGCTATGGCAATTGGCTACACGGCGAAGCCGTTGCTGCTGGCATGGTCCTTGCTGCACAAACTTCGGTAACACTGGGGCTAATCGATAAGTCAATTCTTTGTCGAATTACGGCACTTATTCAGGCATTCGATTTGCCCGTCCAGGCTCCGGAGTCCATGGACTTTAATAGCTTTATTAAGCATATGCGGCGAGATAAAAAGGTATTGGGCGGCCAGCTCAGGTTGGTTTTGCCTTTGGGCATTGGCGTAGCTGAAGTCAGCAGCCAGGCCACTGATGCCGAGCTGGCAGAGGTCATTCGCCGCCCCTGATATCGGGTGCAACATGACATTTATTCCTCCTTCAGTACTGCTTCCCTCCCAAGAGGCCCTGCTGCTTCGAATGCAGCATGTTGCTTGCTATAGCCAGCAATTGGTGGTTATTCAGGGTATTGAAGGCGCAGGTAAGTCCACCTTGCTAACGGCATTGGTGAGTGAACTCGAAGACTACAACTCGGCGCTGGTCGTGTGCCCCATGCATGCCGATGCCGCCGAAATCCGTCGCAAAATCCTCATCCAGTTACTCGCCGACCCCCTGTTTGATGACGAAGAGCCGCTGGGTAATACGCTTCACCGGTTATCAAAACGTCTAACCAAGCCTCTTCATATATTGGTGGATGATGCACATCATCTACCGCTGGAGCTTTGGGCAGAATGTCTGCTGCTGACCAGGCAGCAATGCGCCGGTCGTCCCATTGCCATTACATTAGCGTCAACACCTGAGGTTGCCAGGCATATATACGGTCAGTTAACCGCCTTACAACGCGAGTTGATGCTGCCAATTGACATTGCCCCACTCGAACTCGGTGAGCGTGAAGCGCTCTACTACACCCTGATAAGCCGAACCGAAGCCGTCCCTTATGTGCCCCGTGATATCGTTAAATCACAGCTGGAACAGCAACAGGGATGGCCGGGAGAGGTGGTTGCCCTGCTGGATAGAGCCTTGCGGCCTGAAGAGCAAAAGCGACCGGATAAAAAGCGTCTATGGCGCACGGTAGGTGCAGCCATGCTGACCGCCAGTGTCTCTTTGGGGATTTGGTATCTGATCCAGAGCCATCCAGGCGATGCACCTGAGGCCGAGCCCCATGAATATCGCGAAACCGGATTATTGGCCCCTTGGGGCAAGATACAGTTGGCCGGCTATTTTGCCGCAAGAGCAGCCGCAAGAGAGGCCGCATTTGATGACATGCGCCTGGCTGCGGAAAAAGCACAGGCCGCTCAAGAAGCGCAGCGGCTGGCCGATGAGGCCGCACTTGATGAAGCCAGACGTTTAGCCGAAGTGCACACTGCAGATACGATGCATTCTGATACCGCTGCCCTCAAGCCTGGCGAAGCGGCAGAGGGAGAGAAGGCTGGGATAAATAAGCCAGCGGCTACAAGTCCGGAGAACGAATCAACACAATCGCCCGAGCCCTCAGTTTCAGAGATTGCCACATCCCAGGAGACTGACGCGGCCACCCAAGCGTCAACAAATAAGCAAGTACTTGCCGGGCATGATGACTCGGCTTTTTCGGCCGAAACCTGGTACCAAAGGTCGATTCAGAAGTTGCCTGTCTCAGGCTTTACCTTACAACTGGCCACGGTCAGCAAGCGGGACTCTGCTGCTACCATATTTCGGCGTATGGCGTCCGAGCCTGAACTCAGATTGGTGCACTACAAAGACAAGCTGGTGATACTGCAAGGGAACTATACCAGTGAGGTGGAGGCAAACGACCAAGCCAGGCTGGTGATGGAGCGTTATGGCGGAGGCAAACCCTGGGTTCGCGCGTGGAGAGATTTAACCTCTTATCGACCACTCGATTCGGCATCCGGCGGTGAAATTTCAAATTAAACAAAGTACAATCAGGGGCTTCTTTATCTCTTCGGGCGGCATCTCCCAATCATGACCATGAAACAAAGGGCCTTTCTTAAATGGGCCGGTGGTAAATTCAAGCTGATGGACGACCTGCGTCGCCATTTGCCTGAAGGAAAACGCCTGGTTGAACCCTTTGTTGGCGCAGGTTCGGTTTTTCTCAATACTCAATACGATGCCTATCTTCTGTGCGATATTAATCAGGATTTGATTGGGCTCTATAAGATAGTCAAGGCGCAGCCCGACGAGTATATTCGGGCCGCCAGGGCGCTCTTTTGTGATGAGATGAATGCCAAAGACGCCTATTACGATATTCGTAGTCGCTTCAATAAATCCAAAGATCCCTTTAGTCGTGCCGTCTATTTTCTGTATCTGAACCGTCATGGTTTCAATGGCTTATGCCGTTACAACCGCAAGGGTGAATTTAACGTTCCTTTTGGCTCTTACAAGAAGCCCTATTTTCCCGAGCAGGAAATCCGTGCCTTTTCTATTAAGGCGCAGCGAGCCGAGTTTCGCTGTATCAGCTACGAGCAGGCGTTTGAGCTTGCAACCAGCGGCGATGTGATTTATTGCGACCCGCCCTATGCGCCCTTGTCGACTACGGCAAGCTTTACCACCTATGTGGGAGCGGGCTTTACCTTGGACGATCAGGCGCTGCTGGCCCGTCACTCACGTCATATAGCTGTAGAGCGCGGCATACCCGTACTCATCAGTAATCACGACATCCCTCTGACCCGCGGTTTATACCTGGGCGCCAAACTGGAAACGGTTAAGGTGCAGCGAAATATCAGCCAAAAAGGCAGTGGGCGAAATAAAGTGGATGAACTGATGGCGCTCTATGATGAAACCTTCCATCTGGAAGCGCTGGATTGATACCAGGTTTGGCTGGAGCCGCCCTTTATCAACTCAATACCAGATTCACTACCCAGATAAGGCCCAAAACCATACAGGCTGCCAATAATAAGCCCATCAGAATGTAGGGTATGGGTGACTTGCCGCTGAAATCCTGTTGTCGATTGGCTTCAGACTGAACCCCAAAAAAAGCGGCCAGGGTGCTACTCAATATTTTCAGGAATCCGGTCATTGTAGCCCGGGCTTAACGTTGGTTAGCCGCTGGGCTTTCCGCTGGCTGGCTGTTATGGCCGTGCAGCAGTTCGAGTAAATCGAGGAAGTGGAACTGTGTCGTGCGGCTGCTACCTGTGAGCCAGGATTTCCAGCTCAGGTCCTGTGATTGGGTGGCACAGCGATTGTTGGGGTGGCTGGCTGGTAAGCTGTTGTTGTAGCTTGTATTTGGGCTGCACACACAGGCTGATGCACTCTGATCGCCTGCATCTGACTGGAAAATCAAACCAGCAACCACCACAGACACTGTCGTGGATAACACCATGACGGCCTTCAGGTTAGCTAAGCGACGTGGCGCTTGTTGCGGATTCGTGGTTCCCATCGTCATTTCCTTTGAGAGAGACGTTAAAGCCATTGGTCAGGTCCAGCTTGGTTGTCGATTATAACAAAAGCGCACGCTTTTTGAACAAGTTTCTTTCAATTGATACCGCCATGGGCAGTGAATCGTCCCGTTTGGTGTGTTGGAGCCCATAAAATCGACAGAGAGTGCGGAAAAAAATAGTGAAATCGGATAGAATACGCGCCCTCTCAACCCATGCCCGAGACTCTGAATATGCGTCCTTACCTGATTGCTCCTTCGATTTTGTCCGCCGATTTCGCCCGTTTGGGTGACGATGTCAAAGCTGTGCTCGATGCCGGTGCCGATGTGGTTCACTTCGACGTAATGGACAACCACTATGTGCCAAACCTGACCATTGGCCCCATGGTGTGTAAAGCGCTGCGTGACTATGGCATCACCGCCGATATCGATGTGCACCTGATGGTAAAGCCGGTCGACCGCATTATTCCGGATTTCGCCAAGGCGGGCGCGTCCATCATTACCTTCCACCCAGAAGCATCTGAGCACGTCGACCGCACTCTGCAGCTCATTCGTGATCATGGCTGTAAGGCCGGTTTGGTGTTTAACCCTGCCACGCCGCTGCATTACCTCGATTATGTGATGGATAAGCTGGATGTGATTTTGCTGATGTCGGTGAATCCTGGCTTTGGGGGCCAGTCTTTTATTCCGGCGACTCTCGATAAGCTGAAGCAGGTCCGTGAGCGTATCGATGCCAGTGGCTACGACATTCGCCTCGAAGTGGATGGCGGCGTGAAAGAAGACAACATCGCAGAAATCGCTGCGGCCGGTGCCGACATGTTTGTGGCTGGTAGTGCCATATTTGGCAAACCCGATTACAAGGCGGTTGTTGACCGTATGCGTGCCGAGCTGGCTAAGGTAGCCGGCTGATGGCTCTGGTGAATCGTATCCGTGCCATCGCCTTTGATTTGGATGGCACCTTGGTTGACAGCGTGCCGGATCTCGCCGCGGCCACCAATGACACCCTCCGCGAGCTGAATTTACCACAGTGCACCGAAGCCGATGTGCGGACCTGGGTGGGTAACGGTGCCAGAGTCCTGATGGCCCGAGCCCTGACCCATGCGCTCGGACGTGATGTGACAGGCTCCATGCTGGACGATGCCATGCCGCTCTTTATGCGTCATTACGAGCGTCATCTGGAGTGTCACAGCCGTCTTTATGACGGGGTTATCGAAACGCTCAACGAGCTTTCTGCCATGGGGATCCGCATGGCTATCGTGACCAACAAACCCCACAGGTTTACCCTGCCATTGCTCAGGGCGTTCGGCATTGATGGCCATTTTGAGCTGGTGCTTGGTGGTGATTCGCTGGAACGAATGAAACCCGATCCCCTGCCGTTGACCCACATTTTGGACAGCTGGAAGCTCGGCCGTGACGAACTCTTGATGGTGGGCGACAGCCGCAACGACATACTGGCCGCCAAAGCGGCTGGAATTGCATCCTTTGGCTTGACCTATGGATACAACTACGGTGAAGATATTGGGCTTTCTGGCCCAGACGCCGTATGTAACACCTTTGCAGATATCTTGACTCGCCTGACGGCGACACACTAACGGAGTAAGTACATGACTAAACCCATCGTTCTCAGCGGCGCGCAGCCATCAGGCGAGTTGACCATAGGCAACTACATGGGTGCTCTGCGTCAGTGGGTGGCGATGCAGGACAGTCATGATTGTCTCTATTGTGTGGTGGATTTGCATGCCATTACCGTGCGTCAGGACCCCAAGGCCCTGCGTGAGGCTTGCCTTGACACTCTGGCGCTGTATTTGGCCTGTGGTGTTGACCCGAAAAAGAGCACTGTGTTTATCCAGTCTCAGGTGCCGCAGCATACACAGCTGGGCTGGGTGCTCAATTGCTACACCCAGATGGGTGAGCTGTCGCGCATGACTCAGTTTAAAGACAAGTCACAAAAGCATGCCAACAATATCAACGTTGGCCTGTTTGGCTACCCTGTGCTGATGGCAGCAGACATTCTGATCTATCAGGCCAATCAGATTCCCGTTGGTCAGGATCAGAAACAGCACCTAGAGCTGACCCGCGATATCGCTATTCGCTTCAACAACGCCTACGGCGATACCTTTACCGTGCCAGAGCCTTTTATCCCACCTGTGGGTGCCAAGGTGATGTCACTGCAGGACCCGACCAAGAAGATGTCCAAGTCAGATGACAATCGCAATAACGTGATTGGTCTGCTGGAAGATCCCAAGGCGGTAATGAAAAAGCTCAAGAAGGCCATGACCGACAGTGATGAGCCGCCAGTGGTACGTTTCGATGTAGACAACAAACCCGGCGTGTCCAACCTGCTGAGTCTGATGTCTGGTGTAACAGGCCAGAGCATCGCTTCGCTCGAAGCCGATTTCGAAGGCAAGATGTACGGCCATCTCAAAGTCGCCTGTGGTGAAGCCGTGGTTGGCATGCTGGAGCCGCTGCAGGAGCGCTATCGTCAATTCCGCGAAGACAGGGCATACCTGGATACCGTTATGCGTGACGGCGCCGAGAAGGCCCAGGCGCGCGCCGAAGTAACCCTGAAACAGGTCTACGAAAAAATCGGCCTCTTGGTATAACGCCAGTCGACTTAGCTAAAAAATCAGCCCAAGTGGCTGATTTTTTATGTCTGCTATCCGGTTGTGGCGGCTTGTTGCTGGATCCATTCGGCAAAGGCGGCCATGGCAGGCTCTTTCAGGCGCCGCTCCCGGCAACAGAAATGGAAACCAAACCCGGTTTCCAGTGCCGGCCAGTGCAGCGCCAACAGTTTTCCAGCGGCGATGTCGCCTTCGACAATGAAATCCGATGCCAGGGCGATTCCCTGACCGGCAATGGCCGCCTCAATCGCCAGCAGCACATGGCTGTAGCTCTGTAACTGTGCCTGGGTCAGCGTTTGCGCCTGAGACCTGGCCCAGCGCGCCCAATCCGGTCCTACATCTGCTTCGTCAACCGAAAGCAGCGGCAGGCTGTCGAGTCGCAGCGGCATTACCAGCGCTTCGCCAAGGGCATTGACCAGTGCCGGACTGCATACGGGGATCAGCCGCTCCGGCCTGAGCAGTATTTGCCAAAACCCACGTTGATGCTGCTCACCGCAGATAAACATATCCGCCACCTGATCCGACAGCGGTGGGTCACCGCTGACCATCTCGAGGTGAATCTTGATGCCTGGATGCTGACGGCGAAAGTCACCCAGTCTCGGGATCAACCACTTCACGGCGAAGGAGCTGTACACCGCCAGCCGCAGCTCCCGGCTTTCAGCTTCATTCAACTGACGACAAAGGCTATCCAGACCATCCAGAGCCGACTGCACCGCCAAAAACAGCTGTTCGCCCTTGGGGGTCAGCGTCAGTTCCCTGCCGCGGCGGGAAAACAGGCTTTGCCCCAGATGTTGTTCCAATGCCCTGACCTGATGTGAAACGGCGCTTTGGGTCAGGCACAACTCTTCGGCAGCCCGGGAAAAGTGCAGATGACGGGCCGCAGCTTCAAAAACCTGCATTGCACGAAGCGGAGGAAGTTTACGCATCAGAAATGGCTTAACAGAGATAATTAAGCATGAATCTAATTCATGGCTAATAAAAAAACATCATTTTTCTTAGTTAGTTGTGGGCTATATCATGCGCTCAGTTTCATGAGCTGAGGTGATTAAAGGTGCAAAGAGCTGTACTGGCCGGGTTGTTGTTGTTGCTGGTAGGAAACGTTTTCAGCGCCCTGTACGATGTGTCTGTGAAGTGGTTGCCCGAGGATGCCAACGCCGGCAGCTTTTTACTGCTCAGACAACTAACCTCCAGCCTGATGCTGTTGCCATTGTGGTGGCTTGCGGGCCGCCCTCATACGCAACACTTACAAATCCACCTTTGGCGCGCCAGTGTTGGTGTTGTTGGCGCGCTTTTTTTAATTCTGGGGCTGATGGCTTTGCCTCTGGCAACCGTCAGTTCGCTGTTCTATTCCGCGCCCCTCATCATCATGCTGTTGGGCTGGTGGCTGCTGGGTGAGCGCGTCAGTACAGGTCAGTGGCTGTGTGCCATCCTGGGATTTGGCGGAATTCTGCTTATTCTGGCGCCCACCCAAATTGGCTGGCCAGGACTGATGGTGCTTGGTGCTGCCGTCACTTTCTCGCTGTGTCAGTTGCTGCTTCGAAAGCTGTCCGCCACCGAAAGTCCTGTGGTGACCATATTGCTCTATAACTTGCTGGGCCTGCCGATTGCGCTGATTTTTGCCGCCTTCAATAACTTTGCCGGATTCAGCTGGGCATTACTCGGCGTGGCGCTGGCGAGTAACCTGTTTTTAATGGCATATCACTGGTTTTGTGTGCTGGCCTACCGCAGAGCGAGAGCGGCGGATATTGCCATTGGCGAATACAGCGGCCTCTTGTTTATCGTAGCGCTGGGATGGTGGTGGTTCGATGAGTGGCCGGGTGAGCACGTGTGGTGGGGAGCCGCGTTGGTGGTGCTGCCATCGCTGATTTCACCACTGATAGCCCGCCTGTGGCAGGCCATCAGTGACGTTGAGGTTATTCGATGAGCTCGAAAACCTTAATAACTTTACGCACGCCGGCTGTGTTGCGGGCGACTTCAACCGCCAGCTCAGCCTGAGAGCGCGGGATCAGTCCCAGCAGAAAGACTTCACCGTTTTCGGTGACCACCTTGACCCGGGTGATATCCAGAGTCTTCTCATTGAGCATCCGCCCCTTCACCTTGGTGGTTATCCAGGTGTCGTTGCTGCGGGTGGTGAATGAGGTGGGATTGCCGATGCGGATTTGGTTGTGGATCTTACCGCCGAGCTTGAGATCCTGCACCACTTTCACCGCTTTATCCCTCAGGGTGGAATTGGGCGCCTGGCCAATCATCAGCACGTTGCCATTCATGACCACGGCGGTGATATTGGTTTTGGCTTTCAGTTCCTCATCTTTCATCAGGGCACTGGAAATCACAAAGTCGGCGTTGGTGTCGTCCAACTGCGTGGAGATAGAGCGCTCGTCATTGGCCATCACGGCGCCACCGACGGCGCCTACCATCACGGCACCGGCGCAGCCGGTCAGTGTGATACAGGCAAGTGCGGTCAGCAGCAGTCGTATCATGCGTTTTCGTCCTGAGGGAACAGGGTGCGGTCGATGTTGTCGCACAGGCAGTGGATCACCAGCAGGTGCACTTCCTGAATACGGGCTGTCACATTGGATGGAACCCGAATTTCCACGTCGCTGGCACCCAAAAGTCCCGCCATGGCACCACCGTCTTTCCCGGTAAGGGCGACTATGGTCATGTCGCGGCTCAGGGCGGCTTCCATGGCTTTAATCACGTTGGATGAGTTACCGCTGGTGGAGATGGCCAGCAGTATGTCGCCGGGTTGGCCCAGGGCAAGGATCTGCTTGGAAAACACCTCATCGTAGCTGTAGTCGTTGGCGATGGCCGTGAGCGTCGAGGAGTCCGTGGTCAGCGCGATGGCCGGCAGTGGTGGACGCTCAACTTCGTAGCGGTTCAGCAGCTCGGCCGAAAAGTGCTGGGCATCACCGGCACTGCCGCCGTTACCGCAGGCGAGGATCTTATTGCCACCCAAAAGGCAGGCCACCATCATCTCAGCCGCCTTGGCGATAGAATCCGGCAGGGCTTCTGCGGCATCGATCTTGGTCTGAATCGACTCGGTAAAGCTGTCTTTGATACGTTCTAACATGGTGGATCCTTACAAAATAAACTGCCGCTATCATGCCACAAAGCGGCGCGCGAGTAGAGGGCAGGGGGCTAAATTGTTGTTCATGGATATGGCAGGTGGCTTGGTATCAAAATGCATCTTTAATCCATTCCAACTTATCCCCTGTAATGGCCACCATATCGAACCTGCAGGGGGCGTCGATGCGATGGCACTGGAGGTAATGGGTAGCTGCGCGCCTGAGTCTTTGCTGCTGTGCGGGAGATAACGCCTGCACAGCGTCGCCAAAGCCTTTTGGGGTACGGAATTTGACTTCCACAAACACGTACACCCGCCCTTCCCGCATCACCAAATCAATCTCACCAAAGGGATAACGCACATTGCGCGCCTCAAGCCTCAGCCCTTGGGCGCACAGGTGCTTCATTGCTCTTTCTTCGGCGAGCTGACCCGGGTTCACAGTGGCCTCAGTACACCGCGCTGAATTTTACCCCAGGATAGCTGACGCTTGATGAGTCCGTCGTGGGTCACCGACAGCACGCCGCCACGTCCCTGGAACTGGAAACCCGGGAAGGCGCGCATTTGCGCCAGTTTGCCCACCAGTTCCAGCGCATCCCAGCCCATGATAAACAGGCGCTTCTGGCCGTTGTTCCAGGTTGGCCATAACTCATTGATATCCCTTGATTCATTACTCAACTGCATCAACCAGGGAATGTCACTGACCATGACATTGTTGAATTCCTGCGGCACCTGACGGGCGTTGTCCTGGGGTCTGGCGCGGCTTGAGGTGTACATGGGTACAGGATCGGCAAATACCGAAAAGCTCACATCGATAAAGGGTTTGAGCAGCTGTATCTCCTGCGGGCTGGCAATCATATAAATGGCATCCACGTCTTCACGGGAGCGGAACTCGGCCTCGAGCTTGCGACCGAGGATCTCTTTCATGCGCGCAATACGGGCCTCACTGTCCAGTACGCCCAGGGCGCGCTGCACGGTGAGCTTCATTTCATTGCCCTGCTCGAAATAATGGACTTCGGCCATGTCTCCGGTTTGTTTGTGCCAGGTTTGGTTAAAGGCTTCGGCCATTCGGCGGCCGGTGGCGTCGGCGCTGGCGAGTAGAAGCGGCTTTTCTACGCCATCACGATAGAGGCGTTCGGCAGCATCGCTGGCTTCTTCAGATGGCGACAGGGAAAAATAGAACTTATCGACATTGGCCTGGTAAGTGCCAATTTGGTTGAGATACAACTGAGGCACAGAGGGCCCTTGTGGCTTTGGCAAGGCCTCGATGGCTTCGATGCTGCTTTGCAGCAGAGGGCCAATGATAAATTCGGCCCCCTCAGCGAGCGCCTGCTGATAAGCAGCAACGGCATTGGCGCCGCTGTCGTAAAAACTCACCTTGGTGTTGCTGTCATCTGCGGCCAGATAGCCTGCCAGTATGCCTTGCTTGATGGCATAGCCAGCAGAAGCTGCGCTGCCGGACAGGGGCAAGAGCACGGCAATGTGGCGGGCCAGATAAGGTTTGGCGTTGAGGGCGCGGTCCAAATCTGACGGTAAACGGTTGGCGGCCGGATGGAATGGATTTTCCCGCTGCCAGTCTCCCAGAAAACGCACCAGGGTTTGTGGGTCAACGGCATAGTGTTTGGCGATAAAGGCCAGCTGCAGCCAACCCTTGTAAATTGGCGATGTGGCTTCCTGCATAAAGGTTTCAATGGTCTCTTCATGCATGGGTGCCAGAATACCCCACAGGCGATCGTTCACTTCGGCCGCTTCGGTGGCATTGAGGTACTTGCCCAGCTCGGCCAGTTCTCGCACCTCGTCCATGGGCTGCTTTTTCAGGCGGAAAAGCTGTGCCCGCAGCTGATGGTAAGACACCCACTGCCAGTCTGGCAGTTTCCAATGACTGGGATAAACCAGGGTTTTCAGCGCCGCAGCGGCATCACCGGATTGTTCCAGTGTCCGGGCGGTCAGGTATTTGAATTCGGCCTGGATTTCCGTGTCCTGTGCCAGATTGCCTCTGATGGCGCCAAGCAGTTGCGCTGCCCCCTGGGGATTGGATTCATTCAGCAAGGCGTGGGCGGCCAGTAATTGGTAGCGGCTGCGGGATGAGGCATCCTTTGCCGAATCGGCCAGCGCCAGATATTGGCTGGAAGACAGCTCGGCCTTTACCAAAGAAACGGGTCCCTGTGGCTGGCTGACATCTGTCCCTGGCGTGCCTGCGCAACCTGCCAATAACGACAGAAACAACGCAACACCTGCTAATTTCAATTGATTCCGGCTTTTCAACACTTGGCTTCACTCTGGTAATATGCTGAGCTCAGTTTAACCTTCTCCGGCCCGGGGTTAAAGCCTTGGCCATCATACTCCAGAGGTAATTATGTCCCTGCCCCCAGCGCTTTATATTGTTCCGACCCCCATAGGCAACCTGGGAGACATGAGCCCGAGGGCCGTTGAAATCCTCCAATCCGTGAGTTTGATAGCCTGTGAAGATACCCGCCATTCGGGTCGGCTCTTCAGCCATTTTGGTATCAGCACCCGCACCACGTCGGTGCACGATCACAACGAGCGTGCCCGTGCCCAGTGGATTATTGAGAAGTTGAGCCAGGGGGATGCCGTGGCGCTGGTGAGTGATGCCGGCACGCCGCTGATATCCGACCCCGGCTATCATCTGGTGTCCCAGGTGCGTGAAGCCGGATTTGCCGTTATCCCTCTGCCAGGCCCCTGCGCTGCCATTACTGCGCTCAGTGCTTCTGGCCTGCCCTCCGACCGCTTCTCGTTTGAGGGCTTCCTGCCGGCCAAGGACAAGGGCCGCAACGATAAGCTGACCGCGCTGAGGGAAGATCCGCGCACCCTGATTTTTTACGAGTCACCCCACCGTATTCTGCAAACACTAGAATCCATGGTGGCGGTGTTGGGTGCCGACCGACCCATGGTGATGGCGCGTGAGCTGACCAAGACCTTCGAAACCTTTTTGAGCGGAACCGCGGCCGAGGTATTGGCCAGGGTCAAGAGTGATGACAATCAGCAAAAAGGTGAGATGGTGCTGATGTGTCACGGCTTTGTGGCCGAAGAAACTGAAGAGGCCATTCCGGCCAAGGCGATGGAAACACTGGCGCTGCTGGCCACTGAATTGCCACTGAAAAAGGCCGCCGCCATGGCCGCACAAATTCACGATTTGAAGAAAAATGCCCTCTACAAAGCGGGTCTGGATGCCGGATTGTAACATCTGAACCAAGGGGGAGGTCGAAAGCCCTTGGTGAGCCGGGATGCTTGGGCTATAATCCGCGCCGAGTCGACTGGGCAGTCGCTGCGCTCGCAAGAGCGGGGAGGAAAGTCCGGGCTCCATAGAGCAGGGTGCCAGATAACGTCTGGGCGGCGTAAGCCGACGACAAGTGCAACAGAGAACAGACCGCCTGCCTTCGGGCCGGTAAGGGTGAAACGGTGCGGTAAGAGCGCACCGCGCGACTGGCAACAGTTCGTGGCAAGGTAAACTCCACCCGGAGCAAGATCAAATAGGGTTCCTTATGGCGTGGCTCGCGTTGGAACCGGGTAGATTGCTTGAGCCTGCGAGCGATTGCAGGCCTAGAGGAATGGCTGCCACTCCTTTCGGGGAGAACAGAACCCGGCTTACAGGTCGGCTCACTCTTTCAGCAAAAAGGCCGCTTTCGAGCGGCCTTTTTGCTTTTTAAATCAAAGTATTATTTTGCTGGCGCTGCCTTCCTGTCTCAGTGGCAGCATCCCTAAAAGTGATTCTTTACCAGGAATCGCCACTCCCAACTGTCCACATGCTCGCCACTGCCAAAAGGCACCGTCAGGTCAATGTGGGCGATATTGCCGTAGCTTGAACGGGATGAATAGATTCGGGCCCCAATACCAATAGAGGCTATGGGATCCCGGGTTTCATTCAGCTCGGCCTCGGGGCCGCCAAACGCTTGTCCTACATCGATAAAGGCTGCCCAACCCAGTTCTGCCAGCTGATAGAGGTTGATATTGGGGTAGTTGCGGATTTCGGCGCTTAGCAGCCAGTGATGATCCCCATGCTGGTAGTCATTCGGATAACCCCTGAGCCCGGTTTCGTCGCCCAGAGCAATGGTGACATCCCCGTAGGTGTTGTCGGAGGTGCCGAGCACGGCCTTGCCATAAGCAGTCCATTTGGGATTAATCTGATAAAAGTACTCGGCAATGCCCTGCAGCTGATAATTGTCTTTTTGCGTGGTGTTTAAGGTGGCTCTACCTTTGAGCCATAACAGCAGCAGGCTGTCTTCGCTGGCAAAACCACGGGACGAGGCCATGCTCAAATGCACACCCGGTACATCCCCATCTGTGTCCTGAACCTCCAGCCCCGCAGTGAAATAATGCTGCCAGCCCAGGTTAAAGTCTTCGTTGTAGTTGATGAGATGGATGTTTCTTAAAACCCGATAATCATCCTGAATGTACTGCCAACCTATCCAGGGATAGAGAAAGTCCCTGTCCTTTGGCAGTTCGGCGCTGGGCGAAAACACACTCGGTTCAAAGCTGTGTTTATCTTGGGTGGCGCCAATTATCCACCGGGTCAGGTGGTCACTGTTTTTGTCTGAAAGCCAGCCGTAACGCAGGTTAACGTAATCCACATTATGGGCGAATGTATTCACTTCTACCCCGTTTTGTCGCAGGGTATCGGTACGCTTATCGTGCAGCACTTCTGCCGAATACATCAGCTTGCCGTCCAACGTGTAAAAGGGACGGTCGAAATACAGGTAAGCGGCTTCCCCATCGCTGTTGTCATAAAAGTCGGCGGCCAGTCTGCCATGGGGCACTATGGTGAGCGGTATATCAAAAGCAACCTTGTAGCCGGTTCTGTCGCGCTCGGATTGATATTTAAGGCGGGTTTTTATCCCAGTCCCCAGGAGGTTGTCTTCTTTGATGCCAAATGAATATTTGGTGTCGCCGCCGTTATGACTGGCGCTGACTGTAGGCAGCAATGACCAGTTGTCCCAGGTTTCGACCACCACGTCTCTGTGGCCATTCGCTTCGTCGGCGTCCGGATCTTTTTCGGCAAACTTGATGGTGGCATCCCGCAGGTACGGCTCGGCACGCAACAGGCGCTGCGCTTCATCCAGGTCTTTTTGCGTGACGGCATCGGTTTCTTTAAAGCTGAGCAGGCTTTTTACCGTGGACTCCCGGGTGTTGATGTGCAGGAAGTTGGCCCAGCGGTGAATAAAAAAGGTGTCAGGATCTGACTCATCAAAAATGGGATGGCTGATAACCAGGATTTTGCCCACATCGGCGCTGTCTGCACCATCGGCAGCCGCTTCCGGGGCCGTCTCGGCCAGTGCACTGAAGGCAAGGGGCAGGGCCAACAACACGCCTTTCAGTCGAAGCTCTGTCGCCATTTCCATCCCCCCTGCAGCTGTGGTCTCTACATTTTATTAACACCACAAGAGAGGGGATAGTCAAGGCAAGGTACGAAAAAACTTAAATTTTTACTTAAGCTTAAGTGCAACTATGGATGGATAAAGGGGCCAACGACATTTGCCATCAACCCCTATTTTTCAGAGGGTTCTGCGAGGTGGCACTGCCACGTTGGCAAAGATGAGGCCGGCAATCAGCGACATAAAAATCAGGAAAATCTGTGACCCCAGATGCGCCTGGTTAAGCATGGTTTCACCCGAAATAAGCACGTTCAATCCGATGTAGGTTTTACTGCCGGGTACCAGGATAACTATGCCCTGCAGCAGCGCAATGGAGGCCGGCGCTTTCATCCAACGGGCAAAGAGATTGGAGTATATGCCTACAGCAAAGGCACCGATAAAAATACCTATGCTGTCGCCAAGGTAGATACCGCCGGCCATGGCCGAAAAGAAGGCCACAATCCCGGCCAGTACGCCCCAGGGGGCATCCTTCATACGGGCTTTAAAGATGATCACCAGCGCCATGGACAGAATGGGTACCGCTGACCATATGGCCAGCCGGGGCACCGGCTGAGACTCCATATAAATGGCCTCGCCAAACAGGGCCTTGCCCACAACCAGCCCGAGAATGGCACCAAAATACAACTTAAACAGCAGCATGACCGCATCCATGATGCGCATGGTGCCTGACATGAGGTCACGGGCGGCGAGCTCAGCCAATCCCAACGTCAGGGCAAGGCCGGGAATAAAGATAATGATCCCCGATAGAATCACCACGGGAATATTGATGCCCGGATCGTATTGGCTGATAAAGGTGGCGCCCAGGGCGCAGACGATGGCGGCCAGTGGCTCCAGCATCTCCGCCATACGTTTGGAGCGCTCGGCCCGGTACACCAGCGCATAGACTATCAGCCCAAGCAAACCAGACCAGAGCACATCGTTCCAACCCGAGCCCATCAGCATGGCAAAGGCGGCCGCCGACGAGCCGAACGCCAGCAGGGTGAGCAGTGGGCCATAGGGGTTGGGTTTATTGATGATTTCTTCCAGACGGTCCATGGCGTCCTGCAGGGTGCGCTTACCGCTTATAAGTTCATCCACCAGTTCGTCGGTGCGGGCGAGGGAGCCCAAATCCAGCTCACCGGGTTTTACCCGGGCGACGTGGTTATATTCCTGATCGGCATCGTGTTGCAGGACAAAGGTCATGGAGGTGGGGGAAATCAGGAAATACCCCTCGATACCCAACATTCTGGATACATTTTGCAAGTGGGTTTCTAGTCGGTAGGCCGGCGTGCCAAACTTGTGCAGAGCCTTTCCCAACTTAATGATAAACCTGCGCTTTTCAATAAATTCTGCGTTGTCCACGCCTAGTATGTCCACCCTGTAGGTTAGTCGGCCTGCCCGCGATTGCACGGGCGCGCGGATCATACCCCAAGTTGCAACCGGGGGGTTAACCGGATTTAATGACATTTCAAAGAATAATGCCAATCCAACAACCTTTCGGAGACAAATATGCCACTACCGGTTACAGCCTTATATTTAAGCTTATCCGCACTCTTGATGCTGGTGTTTGCCTGGGGCGTGGTGCGGCTGCGGCGCAGTGAAAAAATCGGTTTGGGTGCCGGGCACAGTAAGGGCCTTGAAGTGGCAATTCGGGTACACGGCAATTTTCTGGAATACGCACCCATGGTGCTCCTCCTACTGGCCTGTGCCGAACTCAATGGACTCTCGCCCCTGTATCTGCATGTGCTCGGCGCAAGCTGGTTGATTGCGAGGATACTCCATGGCATTGGCCTGACTCAGGGCCGAGGCGGTTACCATGCGGGGCGCTTCTACGGCACGCTTCTAACCTGGATTCTGGTGCTGGTACTGGCACTGATAAACCTGGCGCAATGGGGCTTTGGTCTGGGGTGGTAATGTCGCCATAACATCCGACGAAAAAACTCGGTCTTTGGTTGTTTTTTAGTCACACTTAAGGGCGGAGTCCTGTTATACTCCGCGCCCTTGAAACGGCGTCATCCGGGGATGATGCCAGAGTGATTGAGTCGTCAGGTTAGTGTGATGCGCGTTGAAGCCACCCTTTTCAGTTATCCCAGATTCTGGGCCGAGTGCTACGGCACTGCCCCCTTCCTGCCCATGTCCCGGGCCGAGATGGACCAGCTTGGCTGGGACAGCTGTGACATCATCATAGTCACGGGCGATGCCTATGTGGACCACCCCAGCTTTGGCATGGCGGTGATTGGCCGTATGTTGGAAGCGCAGGGATTCCGTGTGGGCATTATTTCCCAGCCCGATTGGTCCAGCAAAGACGACTTCATGAAGCTGGGTAAGCCCAACCTCTTTTACGGGGTGACGGCAGGCAACATGGACTCGATGATCAACCGCTATACTGCCGATCGCAAACTGCGCCACGACGACGCCTATACTCCTGGCAACGTGGGTGGCAAGCGTCCTGACCGAGCCGTTACCGTATATACCCAACGCTGCAAAGAAGCCTTTAAAGACGTCCCCGTGGTGATTGGTGGTATCGAGGCCAGTCTTCGCCGAATCGCTCACTACGACTATTGGTCTGATAAGGTGCGTCGCAGTGTGATCTTCGACGCCAAGGCCGACATCCTGGTTTACGGCAATGCCGAGCGCCCACTGGCCGAGATTGCCCACCGTCTGGCTGGCGGTGAAGCGGCATCCCAGCTGACCGATATTCGTGGTACCGCCATTATCAGCAAGACGCCCATGCCCGGCTGGCGCGGCATGGACTCCCGCAAAATCGATCAGCTGCATAAAATCGACCCCATCCCCAACCCTTATGGTGCCGACGATGTGGGCTGTCAGAATTTATCCGGCCCCACCGATGCCAAGGTATTTAACGACGAAACTGCGCCGGATGGTGTGCGAGTAGCCAAGCCCATCAGTATCCAGCCGCCCAAGCCGCGTCCATGGGAGCAGACCTATGTGCTCCTGCCCGCCTTCGAGCGGGTGAGCGAAGACAGATACCTGTACGCCCACGCCTCGCGTATTCTGCATCAGGAGCAAAACCCCGGTTGTGCCCGTGCCCTGTTTCAGCCCCACGGCGATCGCGGTATCTGGGTGAATCCTCCGGCCTGGCCCCTGTCCACCGAAGAGATGGATGCGGTGTTCGACCTGCCTTACCAGCGGGTGCCGCACCCCGTGTACGGCAAGGAAAAAATCCCTGCCTACGACATGATTAAGACCTCCATCAATATCATGCGGGGTTGCTTTGGCGGCTGTTCATTCTGCTCCATTACCGAGCACGAAGGCCGTATTATCCAGAGCCGATCGCAGGAATCTATCGTCAAGGAAATCAAGGATATTCAGGCCAAGGTGCCCGGCTTTACCGGTGTGATTTCCGATCTCGGCGGCCCGACGGCCAACATGTACCGTTTGGGCTGTAAGAGTGAGAAGGCCGAGAAGACCTGCCGCCGCCTGTCCTGTGTATTCCCCAGTATCTGTGGCCATTTGGATACTGACCATCAGCACACCATCGACCTGTACCGCGCCGCCCGTGACGTGCCCGGTATCAAGAAGGTGCTGATTGCCTCCGGCGTGCGCTATGACCTTGCCATCGAGGATCCCCGTTATGTGAAGGAGCTGGCCAAGCACCACGTGGGTGGCTACCTGAAGATTGCCCCTGAGCATACCGAAGAAGGGCCGCTGTCGAAGATGATGAAACCCGGCATGGGCACCTACGACAAGTTCAAGGAGCTGTTCGACCAGTACTCGAAAGAGGCGGGCAAGGAGCAGTACCTGATCCCTTACTTTATCTCGGCCCACCCGGGCACCACGGATGAAGACATGGTGAATCTGGCGCTCTGGCTTAAGGAGCGTAAGTTCAAGCTGGATCAGGTGCAGAACTTCTATCCTTCACCCATGGCCAATGCCACCACCATCTATCACACCGAGCTGAACTCGCTGAAAAACGTCAAGCACAGCAGTGAAGAAGTGCCGGTACCGAAAAAGGGCCGCCAGCGCCGCCTGCACAAGGCGCTGCTGCGTTACCACGACAGCGCCGGTTGGCCGCTCATTCGTGAGGCCCTGATAGCCATGGGCAAGGAGCACCTGATTGGCACTGGTACCCAGCATCTGGTGCCGCCGGAAGGCCGCGCCGAGCAGTGGGCCGGTAAGGGCAACAGTACCAAGGGCGGTAAGCCAAAGGCCGAAAAGGGTCAGCAGGCCTTTACCCGCTTCAGCGCCAATCAGTTTGACGACCGTAAAGGCCCGGCTGAAAAAGCCTCAGGTGCCAAAGCCAATGGTGCCACTAAAGCCAAGCCTCAGGGTAAAGGTGGTGCAGGCACAGCTCCTGCTAAAAGTGGCGCAAATAAAAGTGGCCCGGCTAAAAGTGGTCCGAATAAAGGCAAAGGCGGCAATCAGCGCCCCGGTGCCAAACCGATATTTGGCAAGCCTAAGCCTGCCGGACAAGGCCAAAACCGCAAGCCGAACAAATAAGCTTGGTTCATAAAAACGAAGCTTGAGTCTTAAAAAAACGCCGCATTCAGCGGCGTTTTTGTTTTCAGCGAGCCAGCAATCAACTCAATATTTGCCGTTAAAGCTGCGCAAGCGGCTTGATGATAAGAGCGCTGAGGTACAGGCCTAAACCAAACACGGCGTGGGTGAGCAGGCTGTGTGCCCGGGCATGCCAGGGCTTGGGCGCCCTTGAGGCAGCAATGCCCATACCCAGCGCCGGTTGTAGTAACAAAAACGGCGCTGCCACTGTAACAAGCCCGAGGGTGATTGCCGGGGCTAAGGTAGGCTCGGTAAACCAGATGGCACCGGCAAACGGCAGCAGCAGTCCGGCAAAGGCGATGCCTGTGGCGTAATGGGCAAGCCAGCCAACCAAGGCTTCGCCTTGCTGTGATTCAGAGCTGGCTATCGGGTTATGGATAAAACGCCCTTTGGGTATCCACAGCAGCCAGCGGCCAACCATGGCATAGTTCAGCGAAGGTACCCCAAACAGCCTGAGTCTGACTATGGCCCAGATATCCATCACCAGGGTCGCCCCCACGCCAACTATCAGTATTTGCAGCAAAAGTAGCATTCTTGTCTTCCGTCCTTGTGGTTAAGCCGTCAGCAGGGTACAACTTCAAGTCAACTTGAGGTCAAGGAGGATGTGGTGGACATTTCACAGGTAGCGAAACAGTCGGGCGTAGCGGCTTCAAGGCTCAGATATTATGAGGAAAAGGGGCTTATCCAATCCATCGGCCGCGACGGTCTTAAGCGAGTGTTTCCGCCCGGCATTTTGGAGCGGCTGGCCCTGATTGCACTGGGACAGTCGGCGGGGTTTTCGCTGGATGAGATTGCCGGCATGCTTGGCACTGATGGCGTTCCTGAAATAGACAAAGCCAAGCTGGTGGAAAAGGCCGATGAATTGGATGCCCGCATCCAAAGGCTAAGCACCATGCGCGATGGCCTTAGGCATGCAGCCCAGTGCAGCGCCCCCAGTTACCTGGAATGTCCCAAGTTTCAGCGCCTGATGCAGCATGCTGCGAAAGCTGACAAAAAGCAGCGTCAGTCGGGGCTTGCCTCCGGGCAGAAAAAGCCAGCGCGCTAGCTGCGTCAGGAGACCGCTTTCGCAATCACAGCGGCCTGATTCCAGTCGCCTAGAGCCAGTAGCGTGGATAGTGACGTTTGGGGTTGGATGACAGGTTATTGATAACCAGCGCCACCAACAGTAGGGCCACCGAGCCGAGCAGCACCGGGGTAACGGCATACAGGTAGCCGAGGCGCTGAACGCTGTCACCGCCAATCACGGCAATCAGCGCCGCCGCGCCCGCGGGCGGGTGCATGGTGCGGGTCAGGTGCATCGCAGCAATCGCAAGCGATACCGCAAGCGCTGAGGCGAGCACGGGATTATCGCCCACAAGCTGCCACACACTCACGCCAATTAAGGCCGAAAGCAGGTTACCCAATATCAGATTGCGGGGCTGGGAAAAGTCCGCCATGGGCGCGCCATACACCAGCACTGCCGAGGCGCCAAAGGAGCCAATCACAAACATGTGCCCTGGCTCCACCGGTCCCATCCATTGCCCCAGATTGGCTACCAGATAGATGCCCACAAAGGCGCCGAGCCAGGACCAGAGGATTTTTTTCATCGGCGGGCGTGGTGGACAGGCCGCCTTGGGCTTCATCCGGCGTAAATAAAACTTCATAGATTGCTGCATCTCCCGAGGCGGATGGTTGGGTTGGGTTGGATTGGATCAGGGCGTCTGGTCGGCCCGGTTTGGCAGTATCTGCTGTTGCCAATATTGATAAAGGCCGTCGATATCCCCCGAACACAACAGTGCCATGGCGCCTTGCAACTCATCGTCGCGCCAGTGCCACCATGTCATTTCCAGTAATCGCTGTATTTGACGTTCATCAAATCGAAAACGTATATGCCTGGCGGGGTTGGCACCGACAATCTCATAGGGTGCAACGTCCTTGGTAACCAGCGCCCGGCTGGCTATCACAGCGCCATCACCTATGGTTACACCGGGCATGATCATGGCTTCAGAGCCAATCCACACATCATTGCCCACCACTGTATTGCCCGCGCGGCGAAAGCCATCTATGGCGCCGGCGAAGTGCGGGTTGTCCTGATAGAAAAACGGGAAGGTGGTAATCCAGTCGGTCCTGTGTCCCTGATTGCCCGCCATCATAAACACGGCGCCCGAACCAATAGAGCAGAAGTTGCCTATGATGAGCTGGTCAACATCGTCGCGTTCAGGGCTCAGGTAGTGGGCGCAGTCATCAAAACTGTGTCCGTGGTAGTAGCCGGAGTAATAGCTGTGGCGGCCAACCTTAATGTTGGGATTGGTAATCTGGTCTTTTATCGGTTTGCCCGCAAAGGGATTGTCAAAGTAGTTGGTCATCTCAAGGTTCCCAATGATGCAAAGTCTTCTGAATCAAGGCATGGGAGGAAAGGTGCGCGCCACGGCTGTGAGGAAGGAAAAGCAGCGCGCGATTTCCAGAGTATTGTTGGCGATGCCAATCGAGCGAGCCCGGCGTCAGTGCCGCTTTGGCAGACACGCTGGGCATTAGTTGTATAAGATTAAAGGTCTTCGCCCTGATAGCCGGTGAGAAAAAATTCCACCTTGCCACAGCTTTGGCAGGCATACATGTCGAGGGCTTCTTTGTTGACGAAAAGCTCTCCCAGTTCACCCAGCACGCCCCAACGGCTGCCTTCATGAAAGTCTTTGCTTCCGACAAAACGCAGGGGAGTATGGCAACGCAAACACGCGAGCGCAGCTTTTGGAGCAGGCACTTCGCCGTCTCGGGGAGTATTGCACTGCCAGCAAATTTCAAAGGCGTCGTCTTCCACCTTGGTGTGGCAATGTTTGCAAATCCAGGACATCAGGTTTCTCCTAAACCAATCTGAATTGATTACGTGTCTGACTGACACAGTGCGGGGTCCAGCTTATCGCTGTCCAACGCTGGCATGATAGCGGCTTGCTGATGCCCCCACCAGATCAAGAGGACGCAGGCAACCGTTATGGTCAGGTAGAGTACAGGTTTCACATAGGCTTTGGCGCCACGGACTACCAATGTGGGTTTATATACTTTCTCGCCTTCGGGGGGAAAGCGGCCTTGCACCAATCCCCTGATGGCCATCGGCACCAGAGTGAACAGCATTGGGATAAGCACCAGTACCGGAATGCCCACCAGGATGAGCTGCCAGAAATAGTCGGCACCATTCAGGCCGGCAAACTGATAGCAGTGGGGGCGATTGGCGAAGTCCTCGATAAATGGATTGAACCATAACCGCTGGCCCATAATCAGCAGCAATCCAAGCAGCGAATACAGGCACACCCGCGTCCATTTTTCCCTTTTGGTGTATTCCTGTGCGTATTCCATGTCAGTCCCTTGTGGTCAAATCACGACTTGTCATCCTCCAATAGCCGCGCCAGCTTTTCAAGTTTGGGGGCAATATAAACCTGGCAAAATGGCCTGTCTGGGGCGGTTTGATAGTAGTTTTGGTACTGAGCCGGAGAGGCTTTAAAGCCTTGAAGCGGCAAAATTTGGGTGATAAGGGGCTGGAAGAATTCGATGCCAAGCACGGTTAATATCTCAGTCAGCCGTTGCTGCTGATTGTGGTTGTGAAAGTACAGCGCCGAGCGATATTTGCCGCGCAGGCTGTGGGCCTTGGTGGCGGAGTGGGTGTGAAGATGCACCCGTACCAGCTGCTCTTCGCTTATCTTTTCGGGATCAAAACTCACCCGTGCCGCCTCTGACCAGCTGTCACAGGGCGGCGCAGATTGTGCAAAGCCCTGCTCGACCTTGATTACCCCGCTCAGGCTTTGAAACACCGCTTCGATACACCAATGGCAACCTCCGCCGAGGGTAATTTCGGCCAGTTTTGTTACGTCATTGGTTGCGGAGCCTGGCAACTTGGTGGTGTGGGAACTGTGCATCATAGGCCTCTCCATTCGTTAATCCATAAGACCCGTCATAGCGGATTTCACTTTCCTGTAGGCGACTTTTCTGCAGGCCAGCGTTGAGTGACAAAGGGGGGGGACAGGCGCTTGAGGGGAGAAAGGCAACGCAATACCACAAGGGCCGGCCCGCTTGTGGCGTTGCATCGCATCTGCTTAACCGGCAGTTTGGCCACTTGCCGGAAATTCAGGTGTATCGCTTAGGGCTGAGATATCAGTGTTTTTCTTCATTGTGGGGCAGTACTGCGATGCGTTCGCGCTCACCGTCACCCGGCTTTTGACTGACGGGCTCAGGTGGGGCCAGCCTGTAGTCGAGTTGTACCTCGACGCCATTGTTGGCCTTGGGCTCATATTGCCATTGGTTCAGCGCATCGATTGATACCTTATCAAACATGCCTTGGGGCTCAGATTTGAAAATCACGACATTGGATACTTTGCCTTCGGCATTGATATCAAACCTTGCCTGGACATAGCCTTCGATACCCTGTTTAGCGGCATCTATGGGGTACTTGGGCTCAATCCGAACCACAGGCTTGCTGAGATCTTTGCTGTCGCCAGCCATGGCCGGAGCCTGGGCCCAGATACCGAGGGCGGCCACCAGTGCCAGTGGTGTCAGCAGCGAAGCCGCGCTGAAACCCTTGCTGTGTTTGAGCTGTATGAGTCGTTGTTGCATGGTGTGTTTATCTCCATAGTGGTGTGAAAGCGGCTGCCAACTCCGGGCAACCGTAGCGGCATTGCCAATGAGCGCGCGGCCATAGGCAATACGGTCGGCCTGGCTGAGCTCGATGGTGACATCGGCGTCGCAGGCCATTTCCTGATCCTGTCTGAAGCGGCGATACGCCAGCAGGCACAGGGGGTTAAACCAGCACAGGCACAACAGCGCCAGCGCCAGTAAGTTGCAATGCAGATCGCCCCGGCGCCAATGGCTGAGCTCGTGGGCAAGAATAAGCTGTTGATCTTTAATGCTGAAACGTGTTTCAAAGCCGTCGGGCAGCACAACAGTGGGACGAAACAGGCCGAATACAAAAGGGCCTTCGGTTTCGGTGGATGTCAGCAAACGCGTGCCTGTGCTCTTGGTGTCTGCGGCAGGCTTGGCGCCTTGCATAAGCCGGGCAAGACGAATCAGGCTTAAGCCGAGCACAGACACAGCAAGCACCAGACCGGTGACATATGCCGCGTTCAGCCAATCGGCTTTGCCTGCGCCGTGGGAAATCTCGCCCAGGGTGACTCTATAGGTTTCCATCGCACTGCCACCGGCAGGGCTTGCCAAAGGTACGATAAGCGCCAGCAGCAACACCGGCACACATAGCCACAGACCGTATTGGAAGCGGGCACCGAAGCGCTCAAGCACCCAGGGGCGCAGCAGCAGAAGCAGTGCCAGCAGCAGCGTCAGTGGCGGCGTGAGCCTGAGAATCAGCTCAATCATGCTTTTGCTCCTTCTCCCAGGCGTCGATAAGCTGCTTAAGCTCGGCTACATCCTCTTCGGTCAGCTTATTGCTGCCCGCAAAGCCCGCTACCAGAGGCGCCAACTTGCCGCCGAATACCCGCTCGATAAAGCTCAGGCTCTCTTTGCGTTGATAGGAATGTTCGGCGAGCTTTGGGAAGTAAAGATAGGCGCGACCATCCTTTTCAAACCCCAATGCCCCCTTGTTCACTAAGCGGTTTATCAGGGTTTTGACGGTTTTCTCATGCCACTCTCCCTCGCGGTTAAGTGCCTCGACTATTTCGTTGGCGCTGAGGGGCGCTTGCTGCCACAGCACCTTAAGCACTTCCAGTTCGGTGGGGCTGATGTCTTTCAATTCGGGTTGGGTCATGGCGCTGCCTGCTTAATCAATTACACGTGTAATACTATTAATATTACAGGTGTAATCGTTATGGCAAGTATAATTTTTATGGGGCTGTGTTTTGCCGGCTCGTGGAAGCGGAACGGCATAAAAAGCGGCTTAGCCCACAGGTGGCTGGTGAATTTATTATTTATTTTCAGTAGGCTGTATTTTTTACGCATTCAGGGAATGAAGATGCTGAAGCCACTCGTTTATTGGTATGTACGAATCTTTGGACAAAAAACGGATCATGATCCCGCCCTCGGCTACGGCCGAATAGCTGAGTTTGAGGGATGGCTTCGCAATCGGGATTGGCCACAGTTTGAAGCCACATTCGATGCCATCAGCCGGGGCGAACAGGAAGTGCTGATTGGCTATTTTGCCGTTCAGGCCGACGCCGAACGCTGGTTTGGGCCCTGGCTTCGTGCCTCATCCAGCCCGATCCCGGCCCTGTTTGAGGGGCGACGCTTACTCATTCGGGCCTGGAAAGCACGCTCCGGCCTGACCATAGACTATCTGCCCCAAAGCGCGGTACGAAAATGGCAGCGCTGGGGTAATCAGGCCGTGAATGTGCTGCAGCAAGCCAGGGATATCTCGCCCCGGGATCTGCGGGTGCGGCAAGAGCTGTTGTGGGCCCAGGCTGCCACCGGGGATGCCTGGGTATTGGCGCAGGAAACCCTTGCCCTGTTGTTTGAAAGTGAAACGGCAGATCTGCCGCTGGGCATGACCCTGATGCAAATTCTCAATGAAAAATGGTTTGGCGAGGATGAGCTCGACGAACAGGTGGCAAGGGCGCTGGCATCCAGAAATCCAGCATACAACTCGCTGCTGGTGTCGGTTTGGGTGGAGCGCTGGTTGAGTGCCATGCAGGAAGAAGTCCCCTTCGCCGACCACTATTTTATGCAGGAGCATATTCTCGACGAGCTGCGCGCCTTGGCCGTTACTGATACCTGTCTCACCGGCGCAGACAAGTATCTCGCCAACATCGCGGCAAATTTCTATGCCTTTGCCTTTTTCAAGGGGCGCGAAAAAATGCTGGCCAGCAAATACCTGCTGCAGGTGAGAGACAAATACCTGCCTGAACCCTGGCAATACGAAAGCTCGCCGCGAACGGCGATCAACAGTGCCAGGCGTTTTGCGAAGTTGGGTAACTTAACGGGCTGACCCGGAGCCAATCTTTGCGGTAAGCACATGGTCTTCCCATTGGCCGTTGATTTGAAGATAGGCGCGGGCCAGGCCTTCCTTTTCGAACCCAAGCCGCTTTAGCAGCGCGGCGGATCTGTGGTTGGATGGCATGTAATTGGCCATTACCCTGTGTAGTTTCAGCGCATCGAAGGCATAGGCGAGGGCGGCCTCACACAATTGGGTGGCATACCCCTTACCTTGCAGCGACTGGTCGATGCCGTAGCCCAGATAACAGGCCTGAAATGGGCCGCGCACCTGATTACTGAGGGTTGCCATGCCCCAAATTTGTGCTGAATCGGCCAGTACCAGATAGCTGCAATTGCTGGTCTCAACCAGCGATGCGTTGATGCGCGTCTGCCACTGGGCGGCGCTGTGGTAGTCTGCCTCCCGCAGCGGCTCCCAGGGCGAAAAGTGGTCCCGATTGCGGCCAAAGTAGTCTGCAACCGAGTTGGCATCCTCTTCGCGTATCAGCCGTACAGTCCAATTTTTTGCATCGAATTCAGCGGCTTTACTGTGGTGCTGGCTGAGGCACTGACTGAGGGTGTCTGGCGGATTTGGCATGACGGCGTTCCGGTGGCGGGTAAATTTCAAGCATCCTTTAATCCCTGCGATGTTACACTCGGGTAACGCCATAGCCAAACACCTAAGGACGCTGAATGGGCAAGATGATGGTTGCAGCACTGACCAGATACCCGCTGTTTTTGATGTTGGGTCTGGCTGCGACCGCTGGTATCAGCCTGTTGGATGGCGAGCCCTGGCTTAGTGCAAATCGATTGTTGCTGCTTGTTGGCGTGACGCTGGGGACGGCGGGTACCCTGCTTTTGTTAGCCGCCGCAGGCCTCTTCCGGCGGGTTGGCACCACGGTAGATCCAACCAAGTCACCGGATGCGCTGGTTACCCATGGTATCTATAGTCTCACTCGTAACCCCATGTATCTGGGTATGTTATTGCTGTTGGCGGCCGAGGTATGTTTACTTGGGCGGCCACTGACGCTGCTGTCACCGCTGTGCTTTTTTGTGCTGATGAACACCCAGCGTATTCCCGCCGAAGAAGCCATGGTGGCGGCACGCTTCGGTGATGCCTTTACCGAATATAAGGCCAGGGTCAGGCGCTGGTTGTAGTGTCAGAGGGTCAGGTTTAATGCCTGGCAGGCAGAATTTGTGCTCATCCGCCGATGAATATTCCATGGCCTCGGTCACAGAGGCCTTGCCGGAAGGAGGTTTCTCACCGACATGACAGAGCCGATCAAGTACGTCAAAGCCCCGGGCCGCATCCTGATAGTCGGCTTTGGCAGCATAGGTCAGGGCCTGCTGCCGCTTATCCTGCGCCACATCGATATCTCACCCAAAAACATCTGCATCATTACCGCCGACGACAGAGGCCGCGAAGAGGCCGACAAGCTCGGTATTCGCTTTATCGAGATGCCCCTCACCCGCAAGAATTATCAGAGTGAACTCGCACCGCTGGTGGGCAAGGATGACTTTTTGGTGAATCTGTCGGTGGATGTGTCCTCTATCGCCCTGATTGAGTTTTGTCAGGCCCGTGGCGCCCGCTATCTGGACACCTGTATCGAGCCATGGGCAGGCGGTTACACCGACCCCAGCAAGTCTTTTGCCGCCCGCTCCAACTACGCCCTGCGGGAGCGGGTGCTGGCACTGAAAGACAAGTACCGCGGCGGCCCCACTGCCGTGGTGGCCCAGGGGGCCAATCCGGGCATGGTATCCCATCTGGTGAAACAGGCGCTGATGAACCTGCAGCAGGATATTTTCGGCACCCATATCGAGCCCACAAGCCGCGATGAATGGGCCAAACTCGCCCATGACCTCAACATCGAGGTTATTCACATCGCCGAGCGCGATACCCAGGTGGCCAATCAGGCCAAGGCCATGGATGAGTTCGTAAATACCTGGTCCTGCGATGGCTTTGTCAGCGAAGGTGCTCAGCCCGCCGAACTGGGTTGGGGCACCCACGAGAAACACTTCCCCCGTGATGGTGGCCGCCACGAGGAAGGCTGCGGCGCGGCCATTTACTTAAAGCGCCCCGGCGCGACCGTGAAGGTGCGCACCTGGACCCCCAACTACGGCCATTTCCACGGCTTTTTGATCACCCACAACGAAGCCATCTCCATCGCCGATTTCTTTACCCTCAAGCAGGATGGCAGGCTGGTATATCGTCCCACCTGCCATTACGCCTATCACCCCTGCGACGATGCGGTGATGTCGCTGCACGAGTTCAACGGCAAAAACTTCCAGCTGCAGTCGCGTCAGCGGCTGATGCGGGACGAGATTGTCAGCGGCATCGACGAGCTGGGTGTGCTGTTGGCGGGCCATAAGAAGAATGCCTACTGGTATGGCTCGCAGCTGTCTATCGAGGAGGCGCGGGCCCTGGTGTCCTTCAATGGGGCCACCAGTTTGCAGGTCACTTCGGCGGCGCTGGCGGGTATCGTCTGGGCGCTGGAAAACCCCAATGCCGGGGTGGTGGAGTCGGACGAGATGGATTATCGCCGCAACCTCGAGATCATGGGGCCCTATCTTGGCCCTGTGGTGGGGGAATACACCGACTGGACACCGCTTTATCAGCGTGGCGAACTCTTCCCGGAAGATGTGGATGACGACTACGCCTGGCAATTCAAAAATGTGCGGGTGTAGTGCGTAAAAAAAACAAAAAGCACCACGGGAAATCCCCGTGGTGAGAGGATATGACCAAACCGCAGCACCGGTGGAAGTGGAGGTCGGCGCTGATGCCCGGGGCTTCATGGCGAAGGCCCCGGGTGTGGCGGTCATCAAGGCGTGTGTCACGCCGCTTTTTGTGGAGCGAAATCAGAAAAAGTAGTTAATACCCACTGCGAACTGGTTGTCTTCCAGCGCCTCCAGCGACTTGTCGTCCATGTCGGAGAAGTCGAGCTTGGCTTCGAAAAACATCACAGTATCCAGGCTGTACCTGTAGTGCAGCCCTACCATGGCGAAGCGGCGGGTCCAGTTGCCGGTGATGGGTGTGTTGTCGTCGGTATCCAAATCGAGATAGGTCAGCACTGCCATAGGTACAAAGCCGTTATCCGCCTGCCAGGCCAGCATCAGCTCGGCGCCGGTGGCGTCGTACAAATCGCCATTCACCTGTTCATTGTTTTCACTCTTGTGGGCATTGAAACCCAGGTACAAGCCGTCGGCCTTGCGCTCGTCGGCATAGTGGTAGTAACTGCCGTACATGGCACCTATGCCGATGATTTGATTGGCTTCATCGATTTGGCTGTTACCGATGTGGCCTGTGATGTCACCCCGGTTCATGCCCGCCAGCAAGCTGAACTTATCGGTTACGGCCCAGGTCACGGAGGCGCCGTAGCTGTTGTCAAAACTGAGCTCAGCATCGTCAATCTGGTTGCCGTCGCTGTCGGTCACGCTGATATCGCCGTTGTTTTTGGCGGCGTATTGCAACGCGATGGAGACGGGGCCAAAGCTGTTACGGTACAAAAAGGCGCTATCGGCGCGGCCAGTGCCGGTCAGGCCGCCATCACCGAAGCCGTAGGCACCTACGCTGTAACCGGCAAACACGTTGGGCAGGTCGGTGGTGCCGGCCACATCATAGTAAGCGCCCCACTGCTTGCCGAACGTCAGGCTGCCATATTGGTCGTGGGACAGGCCCACATAACCCAGGCGGTTATTGAGGAAGTCGCCACTCTTTTCGGCATTCAGCTTGCCGCCCTGCATCACCAGATCTTCGTTGCCCGAGACGATGTTCACGCCCCATTCGGTCACCGCATAGGCGCGCCAGCCATTGCGTTCTTCCCGCTCGAAGGTAAAACGCAGCTGCGACAGGTTGTCATTCACCGCAGTCTCGTCGCCATCGTAGAGGGCGTTAAATCCGAGCCAGCCGGTGAGGCCGAGGCTGTTCTTGTTGTCGTTGTACAGCTCCATGGCGTTGGCGGCAGTGGCGCCAACGAGCAGTGGCAGCAGCAGTGCCAGTTGTGATTTTTTCATGATTCCACCTTCGAATATCTTGCTGTGGCCCCGCCACGAGACGAGGCCTTATGTGTGTTGTGTTCAGGCCTGTTGCAGGCGCAGTTCGTTTTTCTTGGAGATAACGCCGTACAGGGTCCAGCCAAAGAAGGTGGCAATGGAGCCCAGCATCACGGCGGTTTCACCTGAGCTGTACAGGGCATAGAAGCTGTAAAGCGCGCCCATCACCGCCATGCAGTTGGCCACACGGGCCTTGCTGACCGGGATCTTCATCTGCTTTTGCATTACGCCGAGGGCCGCCATCGACAGGATGTAAGGGATGATGTTGGTCACCACCGCCAGGTTCACCAGGGCTTCAAACTGCTTGTTCAGTGAGGGGCTGATGGTCATCAGGCTGAGCACCGACTGGATAGAGACGATGGCCAGCATGCCAAGCACGGGCGCGTCGGTTTTGGTGACTTTGGAGAAGATTTTGGGGAAGAAGCCTTCGTCGGCAGAGGCCTTGAACACCTGAGCTATGGTGAACTGCCAGCCCAGCAGCGAGCCGGTGCAGCTGATGATGGCACAGGCCATTACGATGGCGCCGATAGTGGGGTTAAACATTTGGGCAAAGGCCAGACCGAAAGGCGCGTTGGACAGGGCCAGCTCACCGTTTGGCACAATACCGGCAATCACGTTGGTGGAGATGATGTAAATCAGCGCCGCGCCCAGGGTGCCGCCCATGACGGCGATGGGCACGTTCTTCTCTGGATTTTCAACCGCTTCTGAGTTGGCACAGGCTGATTCCAGGCCCAGGAAGGCCCACAGGGTCATGGCGATGGAGCCGCCCAGTGCTTCAAAGAATGGCAGGTCATGGGGGTTCCAGGCCGACTTGTAGAGGTCAAAGTCAAACCAGAACCAACCTATGATGGACACGCCAATCACCGGCAGAATGATGCCCCACACAGTGATGCTGGACACCTGACCCGTGATACGGGCGCCACCGAAGTTGGCGACTGTGGCGAGCCAGAGCACACCAATGGTGGCCAGACAGGTGGCGATGGGGGTCAGTTCCACGCCAAAGAGTACGGCGCCGTAGCCCACTGCCGAGATGGCAATGGCCACGTTGGCAATAAGCAGCGATACCGCATAGGTGTAGTTGGCCATAAAGTTGCCGCTGCGTCCGAAGGCGTATTCGGCGTAGCCGCCCATGCCGCCGGATTTTTTACTGAACATACCGCACTTGGCGAAGGCATAGGCCAGCGCCGTGGAGCCCGCGGCCGTGACCAGCCAGGACAATACCGAAATGGTACCTACCTGGGCCAGCTGGGTCGGCAGCATGATGATGCCTGAGCCCATCATGTTAACTATGGTGAGAATGGTGAGTTGAACCACACCTATCTTGTTGTTTGATTTACTCATAATAGTGTCTCGATTCGTTATGGTTTAAAGGGGCGGCGTCCCTTGGCCGCCCCGTCGTTATCAATGCTTGAGCACGTAACCCATGGCCTGTACCCGGCCGTTATCGGTGCGCTCCAGGTACACGCCCTGAAGCTCCGGAGCAAAGCCCGGCAGCAGGTTGATGCCTTCTTCCAGCGCCAGGAAGTAGCGCTGCACCGCGCCGCCCCAGACTTCCCCCGGCACCATACAGAGCACGCCGGGTGGGTAAGGCAGGGCGCCTTCGGCCGCGATTTGACCTTCGATTTCACTGAGCGGCACCAGCTCGGCCTTGCCACGTACAAAGGCGATATTGGCGTCCTGTGGATTCATTACCGCCTTGGGGAAGTAAGCCGCACGGAACATCTCTTTTTGCAGCTGCTTCACGTTGCGGCTGACATAGAGGTCGTGCATTTCCTGACACAGGCGACGGATGCTGTAGCCCTCATAACGCTCGCGGTTGGCGCGATAGACGTTGGGCAGCACTTCGCTTAAGGGCGCATCCTCGTCAATCAGCTTTTCGAAGCGGGCAATCTGGGTCACCAGATGCTGCATCTTGGCCATGTCCTCGGCGGGGGTCATGAGGAACAGGATGGAGTTAAGGTCGCACTTCTCTGGGATGATGTTGTTTTCACGCAGGAAGTTGGCAAGGATGGTGGCCGGGATGCCGAAGTCTTCGTACTCGCCGGTCTCGGCATTGATGCCGGGGGTGGTGAGCAGGAACTTACAGGGGTCGACAAAATACTGGCCCTTCTCGTAGCCCTCGAACGCGTGCCATTTAAGGCCAGGTTCGAACTCGAAGAAGCGCAGATCGTCTGCCATCTGCTCGGTATCAAAGGTCTGCCAGGGCGCGCCTTCCACTGTGGTGGGGATAAAGGGCTTGATGTACTTGCACTTTTTCAGCAGTAGCTTGCGGGCTTCGATACCGGCCTTCACCGCCTCACGCCACAGGTAACGGCCGCTGGCGCCTTCGTGCATCTTGGCGTTCACATCCAGCGCCGCAAACAGCGGATAGAAGGGGCTGGTGGAGGCGTGCATCATAAAGGCGTTGTTAAAGCGTTTATGGTTGCAGTAGCGTTCCTGTCCCTTGATGTGGCTGTCTTTTTTGTGGATTTGCGAAGTTTGTGAGAACCCGGCCTGCTGCTTGTGTACCGACTGGGTAACGATAATGCCGGGATCGTCGGGGCCGAGCTCCAACAGCAGTGGCGAGCAGTCTTTCATCATGGGAATGAATTGCTCGTAGCCCACCCAGGCGGAGTCAAACAGGATGTAGTCACACAGGTGGCCAATGCGGTCCACCACCTGACGGGCGTTGTAGATGGTGCCGTCATAGGTGCCAAGCTGGATGATGGCGAGGCGGAAGGGGCGCGCCTCCTGTACCCGCTCAGGGGCGACCTTACCGATTTCGTCCCGCAGGTAGGCTTCATCAAAGCAGTGAGAGTCGATACCGCCGATAAAGCCGAAGGGGTTACGGGCCGTTTCCAGATACACAGGAGTGGCACCGGCCTGAATCAGGGCGCCGTGGTGGTTGGATTTGTGGTTGTTGCGGTCAAACAGCACCAGATCGCCGGGGGCAAGCAGGGCGTTACACACCACCTTGTTTGAGGCGGACGTGCCGTTCAATACAAAGTAGGTTTTGTCGGCGTTATACACCTTGGCGGCATAGGCCTGGGCGTCGTGGGGGGCGCCTTCGTGGATAAGGAGATCACCGAGCTTTACATCGGCATTGCACATGTCCGAGCGGAACACGGTTTCACCGAAGAAATCAAAGAACTGACGGCCAACAGGGTGTTTACGGAAGAACTGACCACCCTGGTGCCCCGGACAGGCAAAGGTGGAGTTACCCATTTCAACGTACTTTTTCAGGGTGCCGAAGAAGGGCGGCAGCAGGGATTCCTGATAACGGCGCACCGCGGTTTCGACCTGTTTACCATAAAAGTCAGTTTTGGCGTTGCACAGTTCAAATACCCCGGTGATGGTATCGCAGAAATCATCGGGGAACGCTTCTTCACAGCACACAGAGACAAATATCGGTAAATTCAAACCGGTATTTTTAATTTTGTCGACAATGCCGTTATTTACATCAGTAACAGAAACAACGGCGGCACCCACATCGCAAAAGTCAGTGGTTAATACGTTGACGACTTCCCGTTTGGTATCAAAACAGGCGCGAACAGATAAACTGGCGGCAATTTTTAACGAATTCATAATTAACCTGATTAATTTTGGTTAGCCGGACCCCTGCCAATATTTATTAAATCGACATGGTAAATTCCGGGCAGCCGAACAGGTGCTGACAAATCAGGGCCGCGAATTAATTAAAAGGCGCAGTATTCCCCTGACAGAGTCAGTCCAAGGCTGGCAGATAAATTGTATTGTTGTGCGATAGACTCTCAGGCGACAGATAGCCCAAGGCGTCCGGCGAAGGCAGGATTAAAGCAGGAAGAAGAATGAATAGTCGAAGTAGTCGCGTTGCTCAGGCATCATAATATGCCTCGTTCGGCGAATATGCGCCATGATCTTTGATTTCTTTCTCATATACAACTCCATTACGAACATCAAGAAACCATTGAAAGAAAATGCCTCATTTGGCGAGGTGATTTTATCCGTGTCGAAATAAAGATAATTTGAAGTGAATCATAAAAAACAAAGTCTTTTACTAAATGTAACTCCATGTAATCTGTGTAATTTTATTTATTAATTTATTCTTGGTTAATTCAATTCGTACTCATTTATTATTTTTTAATTCTACAATATGCATTTAAATTTTATTTATTTGCATTTATCTGACTGATTATTTGGCTGGAGTGAATAACCGCGCAGCGCGCTGATTTTGATTCGCTGACAGAGGCGCGCTTTTGGCGTACAGTGACATGAATGAAGGCGCAGCAAGGGAGGCTTGGCCGTGAACGACACCCAGTACAGCGACACAGGTTTTTGGCAAAAGGTGAAGGACTTTGCCAGGCAGGCGGGCCGAGAGGTGATAGAAAAGGCACTGTGGCTTTATTATGCCGCCCAGCGCCCCGAGACCCCCACCTGGGCCAAAACCATCATCTATGGCGCCCTGGGCTATTTTATTACTCCGGTGGACGCCATTCCGGATCTCACCCCTCTGATGGGTTTCTCCGATGATCTGGGGGCTCTGGCCGCAGCACTGACCATGGTGGCCGTCTATATTGACGATGGCACCCGCGCCAGAGCGGCCGAAAAGCTGGAGGCTTGGTTTGGTGCTGACAATAAACCAAGTGAATGATTGTAAAGGACTTAGTTGTTGCCCACGTCGGGTCAAAAAATATTCTGTTGACCCTATTCCAGTTTTACCAAACCGGGGCTATATTGTGCCCACGCTGCGCCCTGTAGCCCTGTCGAGATCATCAATGAACGCTTTTGCTCCTTCCGTGTTCACTGCACCTTTCTACTCCTAGGTGTGTTCCATGCGAAAACAACAACTTGAATTTACCTATATGCGGGCCATCGCCATTTTGTGGATTGTGGCCGGGCACAGTATTTACAACTCGGGCGCCGGTTTTCCCCTGCCGCTGGAAAATCTGGTTCGGGGTGGCACCGCCTTGTTCGTGTTTATCTCGGGCTACTTTTATCACCGGATTTTTCATCCGCGCATGGTGTACAAAGAGTTTATGGTCAGCAAGCTGCGCAACGTGTTGCTGCCATTTTTATGGGTGTCGCTGGTGGGCCTTGCCATGCTCGCGACCCAGTGGAGTCTGATGTACGACAGACCCCTGTCTGAAGTTGCCAAGGGCATCTATTACACAGTGCGTAATGGCTATGTGCTTTATCCCCATTGGTACATTCCCTTTATTATGGCGGTGTTTGCCATCTCGCCGGTGTTTTCGGCCTATATCCGCATGAGCGGAGCCGCGCGCTGGACCCTGCTGGCGCTGAGCTGTGTGATAGCCCTGCTTATCCATCGTCCCATCGGCAACATCAATGTGCTCCATTCTGTGGTGTATTTCACCCCCTTCTACCTGATGGGGATTTTGTATTCGGCCCATGAAGAGTGGCTCAAAGAAAGAGCCGTGCCACTGCTGTGGCTGGCATTGCTGGGCACCCTCTTAAGCCTGTATATGCAAACCTATGTGCAGGGCCATGTGGGCAACTATCACAAAGAGGCTCTGAGCTGGGGCGGAGTAGACTGGCAGTTTGTGCAAAAGTTTAGTCTGGTGATCCTCGCTGTTGGGCTGTGCCTGTGGTTGTCCCAAAGGTCACTCTCCGATCGCACCCAAAAGAGTCTCAACGCCCTGGCCGAGATGAGTTTTGCCATCTTCTTTATTCACCCACTGTTTTCCATCCTGTTTAGTGTCATCACAGGATTGCTGCGCTTCAAACTGGCCCCCGGCAACATGTGGACCAGTCTGGGCCTGTCGATGGGAATTTTTGTATTCCTGCTGGTGGGCAGTGTGGTCACAGCCAGGGCCATCAAGGCAAAACTCGGCGATCGCTCCCGCAGTTACATCGGCTGGTAAGATTCAGACTCAATTCACTCTGACTTGCTAGGCTGCTGTCTTTTGGGTTGGGGTGAATTACATGAACAAGACTCTGATTTTGATGGCGTCACTGACCGTCAGCACCGGCGCGGTCGCCGGGGATAAACCGGCAGCAGCGGACTTTTTTGACAGGCTTGGCGCCCTTTGCGGCAAGGCATTCGAAGGCAAGGTGACCAAGGGGAACGAGTCCGATTCTGCTTTTGCCAACCAGCGGTTGGTCATGCACGTGCGTGAGTGCTCCGAGAGTCAAATCAAGGTGCCATTCCACGTGGGTAACGACAGCTCCCGCACCTGGGTTATCAGCAAAACCGATAGCGGGCTCAGGCTCAAACACGACCATCGTCATCAGGATGGCAGTGAAGACAAGGTCACCCAATACGGCGGTGATACCCGGGATGAAGGCAGCCGCGAGTGGCAATCCTTTCCGGTGGATGCCTTCTCCATCGCCAACTTCAAAGAAAATGGGCTCGACAAGTCCGTGACCAACGTCTGGCATCTGGGCTTGACCGGAGATGTGTTCAGTTATCGCCTCACCCGCGAGAATCGTGATTTTCTGGTGGAGTTTGATTTAACCCAGCCAGTCGCCACACCCAATGCACCCTGGGGCCATCAATAGTCTGGTCATGCCCCACGGGATTTAAATGAAAAAGGCGACCCAAGGGTCGCCTTTTTGCCAGCTGTCTTTTACCTGCTACTTGCCTTCGAAGGTGAACGACTGCCCTGCCAGCGCGGCCTCAAACATCAGTCCGCCCTTGGCTGCGGTAAACACAGTCATGCCATTGATATAGGCCGCAGTGGCATTCTGTGCGCCGCCTGCCTGCCCTGCACCGGCCGAGTTACCTGTGGTGCCTGCCTGGGCATTGGCGCCCACGTTAATGGCCACGGCGGACGCCTGACCGCTGAACTCAAAGCTGCCGCTGGTAAAGTCGCGAAAGGCCTTTTCGTCTTTAAAGAAAATGATTTCGCTGTAGGCCTGGCCACCCAGCTGGAAGCCAATGGAAACCTGGGTCATGCTGGAGTCGCCCACATAGGCGCCCTGACGATAGACCCGGCCTTTGCCGTAGGCGGCGCCTATGCCAATGCCACCCTTGCCTATGGTGGGGAACAGGGCATAGCCGTAGGCATTATTGAAAAACTTGTGGGTTTCGCTGGCTTGCTTAAAGGTGGCCAGTGCATCCTGATATTTGGCGTCATCCTCGGCGGCGAAGGCTTGTCCGATACCGAGCAGCATCAGAGTAGCAAGCAGCAAATGCTTGAATGATTTCATGGTTCTCTCCTTTTCGGGTGAGGGGGTGACTGACACCAGCATAGGCATGGCGCAGAAAAAGTGAATAGCATTCAGTAAAAAAGCGCCTCGAAAGGCGCTTTTTCTGCTTTGGTGTCAGCCTGGGTTCAGAAAAACACCATTAATTTCCCTCCGGGCGTTAGCCGGGTTCAGGGCTCTATGCCGAGCACATAATAGTTAAACCACTTAAGATCCCACTCCATCTTGGCCTTGCGGTGCTGATACTTCGACAGGCCATGGCCCTCGCCGGGATAGACCACCAGTTCCACCGGCACGCCCAGATAGTTGTGCAGTGCCCGGTACAGACCCTGGGCATGGCCCAGCGGCACCCGCGCATCCTTCTCACCTATGTGGATAAGGGTCGGCGTCTTGATTTTGTTGGCGTGGGTCAGTGACGAGCCATGGGTGTAGGCATCGGGCTTTTCCCAGGGCAGGCCTTCCATAAAGTTGACCACATGACCCGGGGTGTCTTCCAGCATCCACTGCAGACGCTGGTCGAACACCCCGGCGCCCGAGCTTGCCGCCTTGAAGCGGTCGGTGGTGCTGATGAGCGCATTGGTGAGGTAGCCACCATTGGACCAGCCCATCACCGCCAGCTTGTCGCCATCGACAATGCCATCGGCAATCAGCTTATCAACGCCCGAGAGTATGTCTTTGACTTCGATATCGTGCTCACGGCCAACCAGCTCGGTGAGGAATTTATCGCCGTAGCCGGTGGAGCCACGGTAGTTTGGAGACAAGAGCGCCCAGCCCTGAGCCGGGAAGCTGGCGCGGCCGTAGCTGCGGTGTTGCAGCGAGTAAGGCGTGGCGGCAGTGGGGCCGCCGTGAATTTGCACCACCAAAGGCAGCTTGCCCCTGGACTTATCCCAGCCGTAGGGCAGCTCCAATATGCCTTCGACTTCGCTGCCATCCGGTGCCTGCCATTTATAGATGCTGATCTGCGGCAGCTGCCAGTTGGCGCTCTGTGGATTGATGTCGGTCAGGCGGTTTGCCGTGGCCCGCTTGCTGTTGGCGTCGGCCACGAACAGATCGGTGAAATGATCCAACCCATTGTGACTGAATGCCACCTGGCTGCCACGGCTGTTAAAGCTGTAGCTGCCAATCACAGTATCCCCCTCAATCAGGGTACGGGTATCGTCCTGCTGCAAGCCATCGATTTCGGTACACTGCAATTTGACTCTGGCGGCATCGGCTACCCGGTAACAGATCTCATCGCTGCCCGGACGCCACTGGATATCGGCCCCATTGAGGGTGACCTTGCCGCTGCGGCTCAGCTCCATTTGGCCCTTGCCAAGGGTATCGACCACAAACAAGCGGCCGGGGTGGCCGTCAAAATCGATACGAAACGCCAGGCGTTTGCTGTCGCCATGCCAGGCCAGTCCTTCGAGCCAGCCATAGGGCGATGCCGCCTTCTCACGCCAGGCGCCGTCTTCCAGTACCCGGTTTTGCTTCTTGGCAGTATCGAACACTTCGACCTGCGACCAGCCTTCGAGATAGACGAGCTCATTGTCGTCGGTAGTGATGCGGGCTATTTGGTTGCCATCGGGGCTGACACTGAAATCCCATACCACCTTGTCATCGTCCAGCAGGAGCTCCTGACGGAAGTTCACCAGATCCAACTTGTACAGCGGATTGGTGTCGCGCTTGCCGTGACCATACTGTGGCGCACCATGGCTTGAGCGCATGCCGGCCCAGCGGTCTTTGTCCTTGGTGTCTTTGTGTGTGAGAAAATACAGGCTGCCACCGTTGGGAGCCAGCTCAAAGGCGGACACGCCTTCGGCTTCCCGGGTCATGGGCACGGCTTCGCCGCCGGATACGGGAATACGGAACACCTGGCCCTTACCATTGTATGGGGCCTTGGCGTCGTCACGTTTTTCCTTACCGATAAAGTAGATGAACTGGCCGTCCGGGCTCCACACGGGGCTGGACTCGCTCTCGTCGGTGAAAGTCAGGCGTGTTGGCTGGCGGCTCTTGATATCGATTTGCCACAGGTCATTCTGGCTCTTATCCAGTTCTTTGTTCCAACGGCCTTCAAGCCAGAGTGCATGCTTGCCATTGGGGCTCAGTTTCACTGTGCCCATGTTGGCAATGTCGAAAAAGTCATCCAGGGTAATTTGGTGGCTTGGTGCGGCCATGGCGGCCGGTGCAGCCAATAAACTGGCTAAAAACAGGCGTGGGTAAAGCGGTGACATCTGGTTTCCCCCGATTGCTGAAAGTGCCTTTACCTTATCGGGTTGAATATAAAATCACCATGAAAAACTTACTTTTTTTCCTCGCGAAGCAAGGTTTGCAGGTAGTTGAGCTCGTCGGCACTCAGCAATTGGCTGCTGGATTTCTGGCTGACTTTTTGCGGCAGGCTCAATTGGCCGCGAAGGTAGGCAGCGCGGGTAATTTGCTGCAGGCCGTAAAACGCCAGCAGGTAGAGGCTCAGCAGCAGTATCATCCTTGGCAGCATCAGCATCAAGGACGTGACGCCATCCCCGAAATAAATGGGGATCAGGGTCAGCACCACTCTGATGAGCCAGTTGAACATCAGCGCCAGGCACAGGGTCATCAGCCAGCGAAAACGTATGTCCTGCAGGCTGTGTTCGTGGGCGCGGGCACCACGGCTGGAGTGAGAGAGTAATAATTTGAAAATCAGCACGAAATAGAAGCAGGTTTGGATAAACAGCAGCACGATTAACACGGTGGCGAGTGGACTGTAGTCGGCGAGGGAGACTTTTTCGGTACCGCTTGAGACCATCAGTCCCGGGCGCAGCAGCTGGTCTATGGCTACGCCAATGGCAATCAGCGGCGCGGGCAAATAGTGATACCAGAAGCGGCCGCTGTGCTTATCGAGCGCCTGGCGGCAGTACTGGTACAGGAGTGGCATCAACAAAAAGTAGCCTGGAATAAACAGGCTATAAATGAGCGGCATGGGCAGCGACACTGTGTCGCGGGTCAACAGGCCGCTGAAGAAGGTCAGGGAAAGCAGCGAAAAGATCCCGGCGAGCAACCTGTGATGACCGCTGTTTGAGCGATAGAGATAGCGCAGATAGAGTCCCAGCCCCAGGCAATGGAGGGCACCAAGCAGCGATAGCCACTTAAAGGTTTGCTCCAGAAACTCCATCATGGGTGTGCACTCGTGTGATTAAAAAAGCGACTCTTCGACGTCCTCTTCTAGCCCATGTGCACACGGGTGGCAATCCTGCCTTATTCTGATGTGGCTTTTTGTAAACGCAGATGACGGTTTGAAAGATTTTTGGGCGGCTTGTCGGGGGCGGGTTTACGCTCCAGCAACAGATGCCGTATCGCCATGATGGGGTGGGGCAGTAACATTCTGGGGCCCGCATAGCGCATGATTTGGCGCGCCAGCTCCCTGGGCTCGGGCTTGTAGCAATGCACGGGGCACTTGTTGCAGGTGGGTTTTTCCTGGCCGTAGGGGCAGCGATCCAGCCGGGTCTTGGCGTATTCCATAAAGGCCTGACACTCGCCACAGGGCGTTTTGCAGCCATGATGGTCCCGGCAATAGATGGCGACCATGGCACAAATGGTGGCAAATTCCCGTCCCAGATTGCCGCTCAAACTGAAGGACTCTGACATGATAAATACCCAAGCAATTTACTTGGTTTTATCTTAGTCCCCGCGCCCGGCCAACTCAAAAGCGGATCGCCAAAGCATGAAGATGCGCACAAAAAGAGTCTTTTGACGTCGGTGGCAATTTTGATGCCCGATGCCATGAGAGGTGCATAAATACTTGATTTAAACAGGTGAAATGCTCTAATAATAACCACTGCTCCCGGCGCCTGAAGCGGGCCGGACATTGGGGAATGGCGGCTCGGCTGCCAAGAGAAACAGGACACACACCATGAAATACGTCGTACTCTTCCTGCTGGTGCTGGCTGGGGTCTTCCTCTACAGGCGCGCCAAGCGTTTGGCCAACGAAGAGCATCAGGTACATAAAACACGTACCTCTCCCGGCCAATCCGACACATCTACAGCAGAGGTTGAAGCGGCCAAGCCAGCAGACGAAACGCCCGCCGAGCCTGTGGTTGCCGCCGAGGCTGTGAAAAACACACTGCCAGAGCCAGAGCCAGAGCCAGAGCCAGAGCCAGAGCCAGAGCCAGAGCCAGAGCCAGAGCCAGAGCCAGAGCCAGAGCCGGTCATAGAAACGCCTGCTCCCGTTGCCAAGGGCATTGCCGTGCCTGACTTTGCCAATGAAACCCTCGCCCGTGCCATAGGTGAGGTAAACAGCGCCACCACCGATGAGCAGAAACATCAGCATCTGCTGGTGGCGGTCAACGAGTGTTATAAACAGCGCAAAGAGGCTGCCTATCTCAGCTTTGGCGCCGGTCTGGCCGACGAATACGCCAAGCTCGCCATCAAGGTGTTGGGCATGGGCAAGCCGTTAAAAGGCGTTGGCTTTATGCAGCTCTCGACTCTGCTCAATGATAAAGGCGACTTTAACGGTGCCATCGAACTTTGCCGTCAGGCGGTTGATCATGGTCTGTCCGATGGCACTGTGACCGGCTTTGAAGGCCGCATCAGCCGCATCGAGAAGGCGCGCGACAAAGCCGCAGGCTAGTAAGTGCGCCTTTGCGCAGGATAAAATAGCGGGCGGTGCATTTGGCACCGCCTTTTTTATTGGGAGATGCCCTTGATACGCGCCGCACTTGTGCCCCTCGTTGTCCTCCTGCTTGGAGCCTGTACTCAGGCAGACCAGTGGACGTTGGCCTTCAGGGCTGAGCCCTCGGATGCGCCCTGGCAATTCAGCGAGGTCGCCGGCCACTACCATACGCTCGAGCAGTGTCAGGCCAAGGGTGATGGACTGGTGCGCCTTGGTGGTGACAAAGGCCACTACCAATGTGGCCAGCAATGTGAGGCCGCCCAGGGCCAGCTCAGCTGCACGGTTATCGCCCCTTCGACATCCTCCCCAATGATGCAAGAGAGCCAATGAACATCTATCAAATCCGCCTCGACAAAGAGGCCGTTAGCCTTGCCATTCGCGGTGATATCGACTTTGACCGCTTTGACGACTTTGCCGAGCCCCTGGCCGCGGCGCTGGATTGCCGGGTGCTGGAGCGCCAGTGGGGCGCCGACCGTCATCAGTGGCTGCTCGACTTTGAAGGATGCCGTCTGTGGCTGAACTTTGAGTTCTACGGCGATGTGGCCTGGCTTGCCAGCGATCGCGAAGAGGATCTTGAGGTGCTGGCATTTCTTGCCAGCCTGCTGAAGCCCTTGATTCGGGAGGAGCTGCCATGAGCCCCGCCTTTCATTTCCAGACCCTGACGCCGGACACCATACTCGATGCTATTGAGTCAGTGGGTATCTACCCGGAGACAGGCCTGACGCCCCTGAACAGTTTCGAAAACCGTGTCTATCAGTTCCGCTGCGATCGTGCCAATCGTTATGTGGCCAAGTTTTACCGCCCCGAGCGCTGGACAGATAAGCAAATACTGGAAGAGCACGCCTTTGCCTTTGAGCTCGGGGAGGCCGAAGTGCCCCTGGCTGCGCCTGTTGTGATAGAAGGCCAGAGCCTGTTTCATTTTGAGGGCTTTCGGTTTGCGCTATTCCCATCCATCGGTGGGCGCCAGTTCGAGATGGATAATCTTGACCAACTGGAGGCCGTTGGCCATTTTATCGGTCGCCTGCATCAGGTGGGTAAAGCCGGGCATTTCAGCGAGCGCGAAACCCTGTCATCGGCCATGGCCAATGATGCCTTGCAGGTACTTATGGCCTCACCACACGTGCCGCACTCCCTGATGGCAGACTTTGCCGCCGCGGGGCAGGCGCTGGTGAGTGCCATCGAATCGGCCTGGATAAAAACAGACACCCTGCGCCTCCATGGCGATCTGCACCCGGGCAATATTCTCTGGACCCCAGAGGGTCCGGGCTTTGTTGATCTGGACGACGCCCGCAGCGGCCCGGCGGTACAGGACCTGTGGATGATGCTCGCAGGCGATGACAACGAGCGCCGTCTGCAGCTGGATACCCTGTTGGGGGCCTATGAAGAATTTTGTGATTTCGACACCAGAGAGCTGGCATTGATAGAACCCCTGCGGGGTTTGCGTATGCTCAGCCATATGGCCTGGATCAGTCGCCGCTGGGACGACCCGGCCTTTCCCATGTACTTTCCGTGGTTTGCCGAAGATGCCTATTGGCAGCGGCAAATTCGCGACATGCAGGCCCAGGTGGCGCAAATTGCCGAGCCACCCCTGAGTTTGCAGCCTTTTTGACGTGTTTTGTAACACAAAGTTGAACTAGGGGCTTGAGATGGCATCAAAAAGCGTATTAGTTTAGGCATCGCCCAATGAGATTTGGTCCACCGGACCCGCTAAGCAAGGAAATAAAATGAAAAAAGCACTCTTGATGGCAGCCGCGCTGCTGGTTGCTCCCCTGATGTCCATGGCCGCCGATTTCAAAGAAGGTGTGCATTATGAAGTGATTAACGAAGGCCCAGGCAGTGCCAAGCCCGAAATCACCGAGTTTTTCTCTTTCTACTGCCCACACTGCTACAACTTCTCCAAAACCGTTGTGCCTATGATCGAAGCCAAAAAGCCTGAGGGTGTGGCTTTCAATCAGGCTCACGTTGACTTTATCGGCCGTGAAATGGGCCCAGAAATGTCACGGGCCTTCGCCGTGGCTCATCAGCTGAAAGTCGAAAAGAAAATGGAAAAGGCGCTGTTTGCCGCTATCCACGACAAGAAGCAGCACTTCACCAATCGTGACGACGTGCGTGCCCTGTTTGTGGCCAACGGTGTTGATGGCAAAGATTTCGACTCTGCTGCCAACTCCTTTATGGTGAATGCTCAGATGTCGAAGATGAAGCGCGATACTGAAAACGCCAAGCTGTCCGGTGTGCCTTCCCTGGTGGTTAACGGCAAGTACAAGGTACTGACCGACTCCATCAAGAGCTACGAAGAAATGCTGGATATCGCCTTCTACCTGGCGACCAAAAAAGACTGAGTTTAAGCACTCAACAAAAAAAGCGCCCCTGAGGCGCTTTTTTTATCTCTAAAGGGGGCTCTGAGAGGCGTTTCACAGGCCGTAAGCCGATGAAAATTTTGGAGCAAAAAAAAACCGTACTCCCTGGTCGCAAGAAGCACGGCATAGAGCCATTTGGCTCAGTTTTACCCTGAGTAACGCGACAAATGTAGCAATAAGTCAGAAGCTTGGCAAGCGCCAGAGAATTGACGTGATAAAAAAGTGTCCGTTCGGCCAGGAGGTAAATCAGCAGCTTACGTAAAGTGAATGCGGAAATTGGAAATTTCTGTTGTACCGGATGAAACTCGACTGCTAAAACTGGTGTCCAATTGATGGGTTCACTAAAAATAAAACAATAAAGGAGGGTCTCGTGAGGGTTTTTCCTGTGTATGCTCCCAAGCTCATCGTCAAACACGTACGGATTTTTTTGACGGGCGCAATCTGGGTTAAGGACCTGGGAAGGCTGGAGTTTGAAAAGGGAAGATTTTTACTGCCCAGAAAGAGCCTGCCTCAGGTTAAGCAGGCGATTCTGGAATTGAATGAGCTAATAGAAGCTCAAAATCAAGAGGTCAAAACGGCCTGATAGATCAGTCAACCTGGTTGCTCAGCAAACCAACAAGACCAGTGATCTTGTCATTCCAGGAGCTCAGCTCCTGTTTAAGCTGATGGTTTTGCTCCGCCAGGTTGGCCGCTTTCTCTTTCTCTTCGTCGAGTTCAAGTTTCAACAGCTCAATGGTTTCCAGGGCGGTCTGGATTTTGGTTTCCAGTTGGGACAATAATTCGAGGCTCATGGGAAAGGTCCTGTAAAGGTTCTGGATGGAGCCCAGATTCTAGCAGGCTCATTGCGCCGGACCTAGCGCTAATAAGCATTTTCACGCTTTCTGACACCCGTTTTCAGCCTGTTCTCCTCTTTGCCATATTCCCCGCGGCAGTTATGCTGACACTATCCGACAGACACTGCGAATGGATGTGACTGACTTGCTGGAACTTATTCCTCTGATACTGACGCTGGTGCTGGCTTTGCTGCTCAGGCGCACCCTCATAGCACTTGGCGCGGGCGTTGTGCTGGGCGCGTTGATTCTGAATGATTTTTTACCAACAACCAGCCTCAAATACCTGTTTAATACCCTCACGGCGCAGTTTTATCAGCAGAGCCAATGGCAGTGGTGGCATCTCAACGTGCTCTTTGCCATGTTGCTGTTGGGAATAATGACCAGTCTGCTGGGCCGAAGCGGCGCCGTGGACGAGTTTGGCCACTGGCTTTCGGCACGGGTACACAGTCGCCGCCAGGCAAGAATGGGTATCATAGGCCTGGGTTTTCTGGTGTTTATCGACGGTATCTTCAGCTGTTTGGCGGTGGGCAGTGTCGGGCGCCCCATTGCCCGCCAATATGGCATGTCACCGGCGCAGCTTTCCTATATGGTCGATACCACCGCATCCCCCTTGTGCTCACTGGTACCCGTGGCTAGTTGGGGCCCCTATGTGATGGCGCTTCTAGCCGCCATCAGCTTTTTACCTGTTTCGGCGCTGGACGCCTTTATCGCCATCGCCGCTGTTAATTTTTATGCGGTATCGGCCCTGGTACTGGTGGGGCTGGGCAGCCTCTTTAACTGGGGTTGGTCTGAGCACATAGATACTGCGGCCGAGGTTGGGGCGACTGAGCGGGCTGCTGGTCTTGATACTGCCCACCAACAACCACAGCCATCGAACGCGGCTTCCCCCTGGCCACTGATGCTACCCCTGTTGGGGTTGCTGATGGGTGCCCTGGTGTTCACCCTGGCCTCAGGCGCCTCACTGGCCAAGGAGCCTGGCATGGCTGCCTGGCTGGCCGCCGCAGATGTAGGAGCGGCCATGCGCAATGCCAGTTTGACCGCAGTCGTGCTGGCGGGCTTGATGGCGTTCTGGCGTGGGCGCGGAAGAGGTCGAGGGCTGGCTCCCCTGATGATAGATATGCTGGTGGGGCTGAGATCCATGGCGCTGGCGGTGGGCATTTTGTTGCTCACCTGGATGATAGGGGCGCTTATCAAAGATCTGGGCAGCGCGGCGCGCATTTCGGCCCTCGCCAATGATCTCTTGTCCCCCAGTCTGCTGCTCGCCGGTATCTTTGCTCTCTGTGCCATCATGGCCTTTGCCACCGGCACCAGTTGGGGCACCTTCGCCATTATGATCCCCCTCTGTGCTCAAGTCGCGCAGGGAATGGCCCCCGAGCTCCTGCTACCGGCGCTGGCTGCCGTGATGGCGGGCTCTGTGTTTGGTGACCACTGCTCGCCGATTTCCGATACCAGTATCCTCAGTGCCACTGCCAGCGGCGCGGCCGTGCATGAACATGTGACCACCCAGTTGCCCTTTGCCCTGATAGCGGCCATCGCGGCCTTGTGTGGTTTTCAGCTGCTTAATCTGGGGGCGTCCCGGGGGCTCGCCTGGGCACTGACGCTGCTGACGGGAATTGGACTGCTGTGGCTGTGGCAGCGCCAGCGCGGCAGTGGAAATTTACTCAAGCAAGACGGACAGGCTTAGCCAGCGCCGCGATGTGCGGCTACAATCCTGCCTTTTATGATGGAGAACCCCATGAGCATCATTCGAATGGATACCGGCGCTCGCATGAGCAGCATAGTGATCCACCAGGGCACTGTGTACCTCTGTGGTCAGGTGGCTAAAGACAAGCTGACCGACATCCGCACCCAGACCAAAACCATGCTGGAAGAAGTAGACACCCTGCTGAGCCAGGCGGGCAGCAGCCGTGAGCACTTGCTGAGCTGCACCATCTATCTGAAAGATATGGCCGACTACGATGCCATGAATGAAGTGTGGGATGCCTGGGTACCCCAAGGCCATGCCCCGGCGCGGGCCTGTGTGGAAGCCGCCATTGCCGAGCCCGAGTATCTGGTGGAAATTTCCGTGGTCGCGGCCCTCAAGGCCTGAATCTAACCTATCAGTACCCGACCGAACCCGGCACCCTCAATATCCGGGGTGATGGCGATGATGCGGTCGAGTCTGATGGCCCGTTGCGACGTGGCGGTTTCTATCAGCAGCCACTCGCTCTTGTCGGCGCGGGTCTCTGTGGTCACCGCCCGCCCGTGAATGCTTCCTTCGTCTTTGAGCTCCAGCAGCAGCGGATACCTGCGAATGCAGGCCAACTCCAGCACATCATAGCGGTCGCAGGCAATGCGTTGATAATCTTGCATAATACTCCATGAGTAACATCTGGTGGCAGGCGGTGTCGATTTAACCTTAGTGAGTTAAACGCAATTTTCAAGTCGGCCGCTGAAATCCGCTGCCCGGCGCTAAGGTCTTACTCCATATCAGTCGGCGTTGGAGTGTTCACCTTGAAAGCGATGTGCCTGTTTGGCCTGCTGCTTGTCTTGCCTGTTGCTGTGCCCATAGCGGCCTTCGAGTTTGAAGCGAAAAGCCAGGGCGCGCAGCCCCAAATTATTGAACTCTATACCTCACAGGGCTGCAGCAGCTGCCCACCGGCTGAGGCCTGGCTGTCCGGTCTGGCCAATGAGACCGGACTTTGGCGCAGTCTCTTTCCGCTGGCCTTTCATGTCAGTTACTGGGATTACCTTGGCTGGAAAGACCCCTTTGCTGACCCCGCCCACGGCAAGCGCCAATATGCTCACTGGAATCGCAAACACAGTAAAGGGGTGTACACACCGCAAATCTTTATCGGAGGGCGGGAATGGCGCGGCGGTGAGGTGCCGAAAGCCCAGGCGGGGCCGCTCTGGTTAAAGCTGGAGGGGCAAAGCCTGCAGGCGAGCTTTGAAGGCCAGGCCGATACCCTGCATCTGGCGGTGGTCGGTATGGGGATGGTCAGTGCCATAGCCCGTGGTGAGAACCGTGGCAAACGGCTCACACAGGATTTTGTAGTGCTGCAACATTGGCAGTTCAAGGGGATCGCCACTGACACAGGCGTCCATTTCGCAGAGGAATTTGAGCTGATATCCCGGCCTGAATGGCAGCAGGCGAGCCGCCTTGCACTGGTTGCCTGGGTAGAAGACAAGTCGCTGCCGCTGCAGGCCCTTGGGGATTGGATACTGCCCTGAGCTTGTCAGCACCTGCGGTTTGTGTTCTTTTATGGCATTCAATTGATTGGCTTTTTCAGGGAGGATGCCAGAGTGAAACTGGTGATGGTGCATGGCTGGAGTGTCACGGATACCCGGGTGTATGGCGGCTTGCCCGAGGCACTGGCTCGTTTTGCCCCCGAATCGCTGGCGCTGGATATTGAGCACATCTTTCTGGGTCGCTATATCAGCTTCAATGACGAGGTACGCCTTGCGGATGTGGCCGACGCCTTTGAGCGTGCCCGGCAGGAGCGTTTGCAGGGGGAAAGTTTTGCCATAGTGACCCATTCCACCGGCGCGCCTGTTATCCGCACCTGGCTTGCCCGTTACTATTCTCAGGGGGCTCAGGGACTGAAGCAATGCCCGCTGACTCACCTGATTATGCTTGCCCCCGCCAACCATGGTTCGGCGCTGGCACAGCTGGGCAAATCCCGCCTTGGGCGGCTCAAATCCTGGTTCGATGGGGTAGAGCCGGGGCAACAAATTCTCGACTGGCTGGAGCTTGGCAGCCTGGGGCAACATCAGCTGAGCCGCTACTGGCTCAGCCAGGACCCCGTGGCCGATGGCCTGTATCCCTTTGTTATCAGCGGCGAAACCATCGACAGTAACCTCTATGACTTCCTCAACAGCTATACAGCCGAGCCCGGCAGCGATGGCGTAGTGCGTCTCGCCGGGGCCAATCTCAATTATCGCTGGCTCGAGCTCACTGAAACCCAAACCCTGGACGATAACGGCCGGGCAGTGCTCATACCCACGGCAGATGTTATTGCGCCTGCCTGTGGCTTTGAGGTGTTGCCACGGGCCAGTCACAGCGGCAGCAAGCTTGGCATCATGACCTCGGTCAATGGCCGCTCGCCAAAGCCCAGGCCGGTGGTCAGCCGCATCCTGCAGTGTCTGCAGGTGGGGTCGGCAGGGGATTACAGCGCCCTTTGCCAACAGATGGCTGACAGCAATCCAAGATCAGGCCCACGCTTTACTCAGCTGGTGGTGCGCCTGTGGGATAACGAAGGTGAGCCTATCTGCGATTTCGATTTTTTGTTGCTGGCGGGGCCAGACTACGACCCGGGCAAGCTGCCCAGGGGCTTTTTTAAGGACAGGCAAAAGAATCAGCGCAGTGGCAATGCCCTTACTCTGTACCTCAACCACGACCGCATGCTGAAAACCGCCGAAGGCTGCTTGGGATTTCGCATTCTTCCCCGGCCGGATAATGGCCTTGCCCACTACCGGCCGGTGGAGTTTCGCTGCGCCGGCAAGCTTGCTGAATACCTCAGGGCGGACCAAACCCTGATGCTGGATGTGCACCTGACACGGCATATTCATCCCCATGTATTCAGCCTGACCGGTGCAAGCGAACAGGGGGACTTCAGGCAGCTGGCAGAGGTTTAACCTGATGTAAGCGCTTTAACGATATCTTTGTCGGCATCCGCTTGTGTTTGCCATGGATTGTGCGTATAACAGGCCTTTGTGATACAAAAGTGTTACAAATGTAATAAAAAATAATAACAAGGTCTGTATGGCGTTTGACTGTTCCATCAGATGACCGCTTTGAATATGCACAGGAGTATGCAATGCAATCCATTTACAAACCACTGGCCGCGGCTGTAACCCTGGCGCTGTGTTCTGGCGCTTATGCTGCCGACCAGGAGCGCTATATCGTTAAGTTTAAAGAAGGCAAGGGCCCGAGCGTAATGGCTCAGCTGAAGTCTCAGGGTGGCAAGATGGCCCTGGATCTGAGCAGCCACAATGCCGCTGCCTTTACCCTGCCAGCCAAGGCGCTGAAAGGGCTCGAAAACAACCCCAACGTAGAATACGTTGAAGTGGATGCCAAGCGCTATCCTCTGGGTCAGGTTGTGCCTTACGGTATTCCCATGGTGCAGGCCGACCTGCTGAGCGATGCCGCCACCTCCAACACTACCGTGTGTATCATCGACTCCGGTTATGAACTGGCCCACGAAGATCTGGCCGGTAACCAGGTAACAGGCACCAACGATGCCGGCACCGGCAACTGGTTCACCGATGAAAACCACCACGGTACCCACGTGGCAGGCACCATCGCCGCCCTGAACAACAACACCGGCGTAGTGGGTGTAAACCCCAATGGCAACCTGAACCTGCACATCATCAAGGTATTCAATGCCGATGGTTGGGGCTACTCTTCTTCACTGGTATCGGCGCTGAACAAGTGTGAGCAGGCCGGTGCCAAGGTAATCAACATGAGCCTGGGTGGCAGCCGCTCAAGCCGCACCGAAGACTCGGCCTTTGCCGCCGCTGAAAGCCGTGGCGTGCTGTCTATCGCTGCCGCCGGTAACGATGGCAACACCCGTCACTCTTACCCAGCCTCTTACAACTCTGTGGTATCTGTTGCTGCCATCGACAGTAACAAGGTGGTTGCCGACTTCTCCCAAAAGACCAGCCAGGTTGAACTCTCTGGCCCAGGTGTGGGTGTGCTCTCGTCTGTGCCAACCGGCACTGCACTGGTTGCCAGCACCACCGTGGCCGGCACAGGTTATGAAGCCATAGGTATGGAAGGTTCACCCACCGGCGATGCTTCTGGCATGCTGGCCGACTGTGGCACCGGCGAGACTGCCTGTAACGCCAACGGTCAGGTGTGTCTTATCCAGCGCGGCGTGATCTCCTTCGCCGAGAAGGTGCAGGCCTGTGAAAACGGCGGCGGTGTTGCGGCCATCATCTACAACAACGTGTCAGGTGCACTGAACGGCACCATGGGCGACGTGGTCACCTCTATCCCATCTGTGGGCGTGAGTGACGTAGACGGCGCGGCCATGCTGGCCAAGGTTGGCAGCAATGCCAGCGTCAGCATCGGCGCCGGTAACTATGCCTACTTCGACGGTACCTCCATGGCCACCCCACACGTAGCCGGTGTGGCTGCGCTGGTATGGAGCCACTTCCCTCAGTGTTCCAACACCCAAATCCGTGCGGCGCTGCGTGCCACTGCCGAAGATCTGGGCGTAGCCGGTCGTGATGATTCCTACGGTTATGGTCTGGTGAAAGCCAAAGACGCCGTGGATTACCTGACCACCTATGGCTGTGACGGCCAGAGCAGCGGCGGCGGTAACACAGGCGGTACCTGTAAGGGCCGTAACTGTAAGTAAGCCTTAGCCATCGAGATGAAAAAGCCGGTCAGTGACCGGCTTTTTTTATTGACCTTTAATCGCGATTAAAAAGTGCTCGGTTTCGCTGCGGGTTTCTGTGTCATGCTGCCACAGCGGCGTAAGCCCCAGAGTGCTCAGTTGCGATTGGATGCCATCTGCCGTGTGCCCCTGACGCCAGACGCTGTCGCCATGGCTGTTGGTCTGAACATGGGGGTTACCGTCGCACTCGATAAAACTCAGATACAGCAGTCCCTCACTGGTCAGTTTGGCGGCGCAGTCCTTTAAAAATTGCGCGGCGCTGTGGCTGTCGAGATAGGGCAGGCCGAAGGCGCAGGCAATCACATCAAACTCGCCCGTAAGGCTTGCGGTATCTCTGAGATCCAGGCAATGAAACTCACCATCCGGCAGCGCCTCTTTGGCGAGCATCAGCATTTGTGGCGATAAATCGGTGGCGGTGATGTTAAGCCCGGGGAGGCGGGATTTCAGGTGCAGGCTTAAGGTGCCCGGGCCGCAGGCGAGGTCCAGTAAGCGCCTATGGCTGGGCTGCATCCTGTCCGCCAGCGCATCGAAGGTGGCCAGATAACTTGGCAGCAGCACAAAAGCGTCGCGATAGGCCTTTGCATGTTTGTCGAAGGTGGCAACGGTTTGCGCAGTGTCGGCTGCACTGATTTGGCCGGACATGAGATTAAACTCCCTGACTTGGCTGGGCCCATTCCGATGGGCGGTAAAAAGGTGGTGCCCAATGCGGGTCTGAATAGAGTGGGTCTGATTCGAGTGGATCTAATCAGAGCGGTTCTCAGTAAAACACGGGCAATAAAAAAGACCGGCAGGGCCGGTCTTTGTTTTTGGCATATTTTCAGCGCTCTGGCAATCGCTGCCTGTGGGCAATCGCGTCCTGTGGGCAGGGCAATGTCAGCTCAGCCCTTAAACGCAGTTACAGGTTGCGCTCGCGGGGATGGTCATTGTGGCGCTCACGCTGTGGCTGAGGGCGTTCCCGCTGGGGCTGCTGATGCTCACGGGGCTGCTGGCGCTGCTGACGGGCTTCCTGCTGTGCCTCGCGCTGACGTTCACGCTGCACCTGTTGCTCCCTTGGCTGTTCCCTGGATTGGGCAGGCAGAACTCTTGATTGGGTCTGCACCTCGCGCTGACGCTCCTGGAACTGCTGGCGCTCGCGCTGCTGTTCACGCTGCTCGAATCCACGCTGCTGTGGCTGGCTGCGCTCACGGTTGTCATTCCGCTCACGGCTGTTCAGCTGCTGGTTTAGTTGACGCTCACGGGATTGATGCCCCATCTCACGGTCGCGTGAGCTATTGCCCCCTTCCCGTTCACGGGCGCTATGGCCAGCGTTTTCAAAGCGGCGTTCGCTGCTGTTCATGCGGGCCTTGAAGTCCTGCTCGCGGCTGTGGCTCAGCTCCCGCTGCCTTACCTGGGGATTGTGCTGCTGCGACACAACACGGCTGTACTCGTCATGGCGTCTGTGGTCGCGCTCAATCCGGCTGGGGCTGCTCACATTAAAGCGCTGGCGGACGTCGGCGCTGCGGTAGGCCACACCGTGGCGATGGCCCGGGTCATGGCGCCAGCGCTGTGCACCCTGGCTGATGGCATACCTTGGCTCCGGTGGGCGGCGATAGTGATGATGGTGGTGCACTATCACGTGCCTGTCGTACCAGTGGAAATTCGAGAAGTAAAAGTTAAAGGAAATGCTGATCCCCGAATGCCAGCCAAAGTGACGGTGATAACTCACATAGCCGGGGAAGGGCGCCCAGTACACCGGCGGGTAGCGGTTCCAGCGCCAGTGACCATACACCACCCGTGGGTCGTAGTAGGGCACATAGATGATTTCGGGGCTGGGCGACTCGATAATGATTTGCGTGGGCTGGCGTTTCACCACCAGATTATCGCCGCCGTCCAGATTACCGGCGCGGTCGGCCTCGCGGCGCAGCATCTGTATGCTGTCCAGCACCGCTTCTTCATCGGCGAGGAAGGCATCCCCCAGATCCCGGGTCCAGTTGAGGTCATCGCTCATGCGCTCCAGCACATTGGGGAAGGCAATCAGCGCGGTCACGCTGGGGTCCCAGCCCTGCTTCTCGGCCTTATCCATCAGCTTTTTGTCGCTGAGCTTGCGATTTTTCTCACGCCAGCGGTTTGCTTCCACCACTTCCAGCGGATAGCTGGAGGCAATCAGGATATGGGTCAGCAGGGTATCGGGGTAGAGGGCAATGGGTGCCAGCAGCCGTGCCAGCTCGGCTTCGCTGAAGCGCTCGGCGCGGATATTGCTGCTGTATTCACTCGGCTCGGCCTGGGCCACCGAGGTGCAGCCGGAAAACAGGGGCAAACACATCAGGGCCGACACAAGTTGTATTCTGATAGACCTGTTCATAGGGCCTCCTTGATTGTTTCACACGGGCATGATGCCAGTTTGATTACAGGCTACAGGGCCGAAGATGAACGAAGGCTGAAGGGCGAAAACGGCCGCAAGGCAAACGACAGAACAGTTTCTGTCGCCTGCTTGTTGAAAATGAATTTTGAGCCGAAGGGACTCAGGCCCGCCACGCGGATATTCTGTTAACGCAGAAGGCACGTTTGGGCTCTGGCGGGACAGAAAACCCTGCGGGTTTTGTCGCGTTGCAAGCGACGGAAGCCTTTATCCCTGGCGGGATTGGCTGCGTGCCGCAGCCGAGGGGCGTGGGCCAAATGCATCCATGCATAACCGCCAGTTCGCCATCCATGGCTCTCGCTCGTGGGCCTGTCGCTGAGCGACACTCGCCAACCAACACCCGGCCAGCAAAGCAAGGAAATCACCAGATATGCAAGAGCCAACCGCTTACTCCTTTACCTTCCTCCCTCTTTTCATTAATAGGCAAAGCAGGCTCAAGCCCTTGGTTAAGGTGGCGAAAGGTGTTGAACATTGCTCGAAACATGAACAAATCCACTAGAATACTGCCGATATCTTTACAGATATCAGAAGAAATAATTTTTAAAAGCAGTTGGTTACAGTATCATGCGTTGGCAGGGCGTGCTTGCAACGACCAGTTAAGTATGCTCCCAAGGCAGAAAACGCCTATTGCTGTAGCCCACTCACACTTATACATTTGAAGCAAAGGAATCGACTCAAAATAAGTCGCTTTACAATCAAAAGTGTTGAGTGTTCTGATTTCGACTTCAGACCGCAGGCAGAGGCAAACGCATTGAAGCCCACTTTATCTGTAAAACCTAAAATCAAGGAATGAGAAAATGCTAACAAAAAACCTGTTTGTGTTCGTATTTGCAGCGGTAATATCCGGATGTTCTATCCAAAACTCCATTCCCGTGACATACCACAAACAGCCCATCTCAGGAGTAAAAGTCGACAACACTGACTCTATTGGCGTGACTCAGTGGCGAGACAAAAGAAATATAGCTGGCGTGAAAGATAAGTACTCTGAATCTGCTGTGATCAGGATGGGTGGTGCAACAATTGGTATGACTCACAATGGTCAGAAATTCGTAAGAGTTGCTGATTTTGTGAGATTAAACTTTATTGAAGAATTGCAGTCTCTAGGTGTCAATGCGCGTACAATTGAAGTCATGCCAGCATCAAGTGATAAAGAACTACTTGCAAATATTGCCCAGAACAACAACGTTAAGATGGTTATTTCTGCTGACTTGATGAATTTCGATTTCAATTGTGCAGGGGCATGGACACTTGAATGTACAAGAAGTGTTTCTTTCTCAATGTCTATGGTCGACAAAGATGGTAAAGAAATCATCACCAGAGAGGTGTTTGATGCCAATATGTCGAATAACGAGGGCATGGGTGTACTGCACCAAACAGTGCTCGACCAAATAGCCAATAACGTTATGCGAGAAGCACTGAAAAAAGCAGTTATCAGAACGGCACAACAGCTTAATGCAGCGAAATCAGTCGCCGAGACTGGCCTCATCGCATCTGAATAAATAGATTCACACAACAAAGAAACAAGCGAAAGGACACCTATAAAAAGCACCACAAAATAGCGGGTGTCCTGGATTCCTATTGCCCAATGCCTTCCTTTGTTGTAGCTTGGTTCAGCTTGTTACTGACAAGGCTTTTTTAACCCTAAGATGATGAATTGCAGGTGTTAATTAAGCCATTGCTGAATAAGCGCAGCAAACAACAATGTGGATCAGGGAAGAACCGCTCAACCAAGCCTTCACAGGCACGGCCAGCAACGCAGGGACAGCGCCAGCCAAGCGCTTTTACGCTAAAAGCTCACTCACCCTTCAGCTTCTCCCCTCATCTCACAAGGCCATGTGGCCCCCGCAGGTCATTAAGCAGCATTAAGCAGGTCATTAAGCAGGTCATTAAGCAGAAAACACTGCACAAAACTTGACCTAACCCTGGGTTTGCCATCGCCCAAGCTGCTAACTTGCTGTTGTTTTAGTTGGATTTTTTACAGGCGGCTTTCAACCAAAGCCAGTTGGTCAGGTACGCTCTAAGGCTGCAAGCGCCGGTGCGGTAGCCAGCCCGAAATTCGGGCGCTGCGCTTTGCCAGGATGAATTGGCAGGTCAACCGACCTGCGGGTGATTTGGGGAGATTGCCAAACTTCGTTTGGCGAAAGTCGTGGGTCACCGACCCACACCCGGGGAAAGGGGACCGTTTCGACAGGCCCCTTATCCAATCCCCCAGCGACCCGCCACGAAGCGGAAAGCCCCGTCGGGCTTATGGTGAAAATTGGCTGGCGCGACCGATTCGCTCCAAGCTCAACGGTCGCTGCTTCGGCATCCATGCCTAGCCACGCCATTTTGACCAACACCCTTGGCCGCTTCGAGCGGGATGAGTGAAACCTTTGGTTGCAGTGTTGGGGGAAAGAGTTGTGGGTGTCCGCACTTTTCGACGTCTTTTGGGAAAAATTGTGGGTGACCTTGTTTTGCTTAGTCCGTCAGGTCGCCGATGATTGGGTTTAATTAACTCCGACCCCTTTATCGCTTTCAATCAGATGAACCAAGAGTTGTGCCTGCCCCATCTTTATGTAGTGACGTAAATATTACGACAGTTCGACGATAGCGAGTCGAGCTGATGGAAATAAACTCAAGCAAGCGGGGTGGTGCGATGATTACAGGGCATGCGTATTTTGGGGTTAAATTTGAGTAAAGTGCGTTTCCAACCTGTAAACCAGGGGGGGGCAATTTTATGATGTTGTGAATGTTAACGGCTTGTAATGTTGCGTGGTTCAATGTATGTTTTGCTTTTTTTTTCATCAGGGATGAAGGGTATGAGGATAACTGTTTACACAGTGGCCATTATGGGCTTACTAGCCAGTCTGACAAGCAATGCCGCGAACTATAAAGTCGTAAATACTAATACAACATTTGATGAGCTGTCATATCAAGACTCTGATAGTGAATTCATGGTCCCAAATGTCGGACTATCTGATTTCGAGGAAAAGGCAGTAGTTCTGGGTGATAGGTTGGTTTTTTCCGCTGTTGATTCTGTAGGAAGTAGAGAATTATATTCTTATTCCACTTTGGATAAGAGTGTTACAAAACTAAGTGGTTTAAATACAACTGGATTTATTAATAGGCTGAGGCGTATAGAAAAAGCTAAGGCCATATTTACTGCAGAGAACGGTCTGTTCGAGACAGATGGTACAATAGCAAATACCAAAAAAATTCATACTGATGAATTTATAAAATCAACAAGAATGATTTCTGTAGACTACATAATAAAAGTCGATGACGATGGGATCGTGCACCAACGTGTTGTTGATATAGTAAAAAATAATTTATCAGGAAAAGAGACAGTAATCGCCTCTGGAGTTGGCGGTGGTGGTGTTGCGAGAGTTGGTCGTTATAGTGTAACGAGTAAAAGAGGTGCTCAATTATCTTCTGAGGGATTTTTAGATTCAGTTATTACAGATGGAACGATAGATAATACTCATGAATTGAGTATAAAAAAAATTAAAAGCCCTGATAGATTGCGACGTAATGTCACCTATAATTACAATGAAAATACAATGTATTTTTTGAGTCAAGTGGATTCTGATGTTTCCTTTTCGAAATTGACAGATGATGGCTTTGATAGTTTAGCAAAGCTTACTGGCGGTTATAGTTGTGGTGATGAAAGTCTCGATATGGATAACTTCTTCTCTGTTTCAAATATCTTTGAAGATGAGTATAGCTATTATATATCAAGAGATGATGTTATTGATTTATTGGAGTCAAGAACATCTAATAAAAATTCTTGTGTGGTTGTTATCGGGAAGCAAAGCAAAAAAATTGAAAAAATCATAGATTATAATAAAAAAAGCTATCCGTATGCAGATTTTATAGGGGTGAATGCGGCAGGGGAGTTGATAGTTGCAGTTGATCAATGGCAGCGAGGTGATTACAGCTCTCATGGGGTTCGCTTTGAGAAAATGAACGTGCTTGCTTACAATCCTAGTACAGAGAAATCAAGATTTTTATTCGAGACTGCTTATAGAACATTTGAATTTTTATACATATCAGACTCCAACTTTGTGTTCAATTTGGTAGACTTTAATTCACCCATGACTGATACAAAAAGCTGGCGTACTTCAACGTATAAACTCAATGTAAGTGATCTAAATTTAACAAAAATGTCTGGTAACTCAAATAATTTTGATCAATATGGGCGGCCAGCCGGATTTATTTTTACAGATAAGACAGAAGATCTAGCTCAATTTTACGAGGTCAATGATAGTATAATTTCAATTGGTTATTTTCCATTTTTTGGAATGTATAGTTTCACTGATAAAATTGAAATGGTTAGATTAGATTCAAGATATTATCGTGATGGAGAAAGTGGTGCCTCCGAATGGAATTATTTCCCTGTTTCAAATGGATGGATTTTTCAGAATCAAAAAAATAACAAAATTGGTCATGTAAATTTTCGAGGAGAGTTAATATATTTTGATTTTCCTGTTAGTTGCGGAACTGAGTGTGGATCTTATTTTAACGGCGTAATTGGTGATGGAAGCGATTATTATGTGAAAATTGACATTGACTATGAATCTTTACTTTTTAGATTGAATCAAGAAAATACTGCACCAATAGAGAAAATTAAGTTGGATGGTGATTTTTATAATAAAAATCTCAACGCAGTCATTGATGTTAATCCTGTAATTGATGGTAAGTATCTCGAAGGGGCGGGAGGGTTCTATGACTTCAAAACTGGTGATGTTGTTGAGCCACAATATCAGTGTGGAACTTCAAAGCTGTTCACAAAGCAGGCTGAGCATAATATACATGTAAAGTTGATTTCTCAGAATGGGACTGAATTGTTTTCTAGTGAGCATGTTCATAATATAGAGTTCAGTGCAAAAGCGCTCGGAAAAGTTCTTATAAACCAAGTTGATGAGGGGTATATTAAGGTTGCCTCGTTAGACTGTAAAAGCGGTGAAGTAATGAATTTTCCAGAGGATAAATCGCCATTCATAGATTTTCGCAACGGGGCGTTTAATAGTTATAATGGAAAGTATTATTATTTTAAGGATAGTGTCCTGTATTCATTTAGTGCAATGACGGGCAATGTAGACTTGGTTTATGATGCGACCCAGATACCGTTTCCATATCATGTTCAAAATTTAGCATTTGTCGGCGATACAGTTTTATTTTGGCCTGAGCAGCAAAGTTCTATGGAGGAGTATAAGGTTTATTACATTAAGAATGGGAGTTTTGGTGAGATATATATTGATGATGGTGTTTCACATCAACTCTCATTGGTTAAGGGGCAACATAACACTGATGAGAGATATATTTATGGTTATTATCGTCGCGCATCTAGTCAATTTGACTCCGGAAGTCAAAAGGAGTTGTTTATTTTTGACAATGAGACATTGGAAGTGAAATTTCTGGATGTGTTTCCTGAGTCATCTCGTTCTTATATAAATAGTCCAAAATTCTCATCTGGTCGTGTTATGTATAATGGCAGTGCCCCTGGGTTTCGCTATGAATTAATTGTGATAGATCCAGTTTGTGTATTTGAGAATCAATGTGACTGGGAAAATTCCCCGCCAAACGTAGATATGAATTTAACATTATATTATGCTAAGGGTGATTATTTTGATATTCCTGTGAGAGCTATAGATTCGGATTTTGATAAGTTGACATTCAGTTTGTTAGATAAACCAGCTTGGCTTAATGTTACTACCGATGGGCATATTAAAGGAGTGGTTCCTAGTAATGCAAAGGCAAACAATTCAGTAACCATTATTGTCGATGATGGTACTAATAGTGTCAGTCAGACATTTTCTTTAAATATAATTGATACCAATGCTGGTGATGCTGGAACGACACCACCAACAACACCGCCAACCAATACGACTGAGCCTGCGACGACAAAAGACTCAGGTGGTGGAGGTGTGTTTGATATGACCTTTTTATCGGCATTGTTGTTGCTCTTGTTTTTGAGAGAGGCTTTTGATTTTCGCAAAATAGTTATAACTAAGTTTGCCAGCAGAAATTAACAGTTTGACGTTGCTTAAAAAGTAAAAGGCTGCCAAGTGCAGCTTTTTTACTTTTCACCGGGAATGAGGATACCTATAACTCTTTAACTGTTGAAAGCATCAGGCTGACACAAGTCTCCCCATCTGGTGAAGCTGAGGTATGAAAGTTTGGGTGATAGGTCATCAGCCATAGTACTTCACTCGCAGAATCCACCGGCTATACTCCCATCGAAGCCGCTTTGGCAGTTGGGCTGAGTGAAACGGGCAAGCCGAGATCGGGATATCGAGGCAGAGACCGTCGAGCTTGGAGCGAGTCGGTCGCGGTGACCGTTTTCAGCCCATAAGGCCAAAGTGTCCGGCTTCGTCTGGGGTCGCTGGGGGATTGGACAAGGGGGCCTGTCGAAACGGCCCCCTTTCCTCGGGTGTGGGTTGAAGACCCACGACCTTCTGTCGCTTGCAAAGCGACTCATTTCTCTCGTTGCTCGAAGAGCAACAAAATCGCTTTCAGTCGTTTGAAAAACGACTTCAAAAAAACTTCCTATCGCTAAGTCAAGCGAACCAAGTTACTGGGGGAAAGACACCTCAAACCTCGCTCCACCGAGCAAATCACTGCGCTCGACCCGCAGCTTCCCTTGATAGGCGTCTGTCAGGTCGCGGACTATGGCGAGCCCTATCCCATGTCCCTTGTCATAGGTATCCGCGCGGATGCCGCGCTCAAAAATCTTCTCCCGCATCGAATCGTCCACCCCGGGGCCATCGTCCTCGACGATAAGCCGCAGCCTGCCATCGTGCTTGGTGGCGGTTAAACACACCCGTGAACGGGCCGCCTTGCAGGCGTTATCCAGAAGATTGCCCAAAAGCTCGGTCAAATCCCCCTTATCGCCCTTGAACACCAAATCGGCCGTGAGCTTAAGCTCGAAGTCGATGCCCTTGTCGCCGTGGATTTTGCTTAAGGTACGACTTAACCGCTCGGCCTGGGGCAGGATTTCTACCCCCTGGTGCCAGGAGGCGGCGCCGGCGCTCTGGGCCCGCTTCAGCTGATGGCTGATTGAGTGGCTGATGCTGTCCACCTGCTCCATCACGGCTTCATCCAGCCCCGGGTGGCTTTGCAGCACTGCCAGCGGGGTTTTTAAACTGTGGGCCAGGTCGGAGAGGGCATTGCGGTAACGCTTGCGCTGGTTTTGCTCTGTGGTTAACAGCGAGTTGAGCTGATGCACCAGCGGCCCAAGCTCCGCCGGGTAGTCGCTGTCTATGCGCTCCTTGTCGCCGTGCTCCACGGCCTTTAGTTCGGCCTCGAACCGTGACAGCGGCTTTAAGGTCCAGCGCAGCCACAGCCCCAGCACCACAGCAAGCAGCGCCAGCGCCAGCAGCAGATAACGCCACAGGCTGGATTCAAACTCGGTGAGCGCCTCGCGGTAGCGCTGCTGGGATTTAAGAATATGAATGCTTAAGGGCACATCCACGCCCTTGCTCTCGTACAGGGCGGTAAAGCTCATGACGAACAGCGGCTCGCCATTGAGTGTGGTTTCGCCAAACACCTTGGCATCGGCGCCGGGAGCGGGGCTGGGCAGCTTGTCGATGGCGCCGTGGCCAATCAGGGAGCCGGAGCGCCACAGCACTTCACCTTTCCCAGAGCCAGAGCCTGAGCGCACCTCGGCATACAGACCTGAACCATCGACATTGAATTGGGGTTCGTTGAGGAAAGGCGGCATTTCCAGCTGGCCGTCTATCACGTCGGTTTGTGCCAGTACCGAGTAAATAAGGGCGCCGAGCTCGTCGCGGCTGCCCGCCAGCGCCTGACGCTCGAACGCCTGAAACAGGGCGATGCCGAGTGCTGGCAGCAGCAGCGCCACCAGGATGGCGGCACTGACGAAAAGGCGGGTCTTCAGCGATAAGCGGTCGATAACGCCGGAGGCTGGCCTCGGCTGAGATAAAGGCTCAGGCGCAGGCTTTGGTTCAGGCGAAGGCTTTGGCGTAGAGGCTGGGTCTGACATCAGTTGAGCAGGTTCAGCCGGTAGCCCTGGCCGCGCAGGGTTTCAATCAGCCCGAGCTTATTGTCCGGGTCGAGCTTTTTACGCAGCCGGCGAATAAACACCTCAATCACGTTGGAGTCGAGGTCGAAGTCCTGATCGTAAATATGCTCGGTGAGCACGGTTTTGGACTGCACCTCGCCCCGGTGCATCATCAAAAATTGCAGGAGGCGGAATTCGGAGGCCGACAGGCTGACCCGCTCGCCACCAAGCAGCACTTCGCCACTGGCGGTATTGAGGGTAACGGGGCCGTTTTCGATGATGGGGCTTGCCTTACCGGCGCTGCGGCGAATAAGCGCCTTTAAGCGTGAGGCCAGTTCCCGTGGGTGGAACGGTTTGGTGAGGTAGTCGTCGGCACCGGCATCCAGGCCTTCGACTTTGTCTTCCCAACTGTCGCGGGCGGTGAGGATAAGGATGGGGAACTCGCGGCCCTCGGCCCTGAGTTTGGTCACCAGGCTGATGCCATCGAGTTTGGGCAGGCCCACGTCGATAATGGCGGCGTCGTAGTCGTATTCCAGCCCCTGAAACAGCCCCAGCTCGCCATCGGCGGCCACATCCACGCTGTAGAGGCTTTCTCTGAGGTGATCCCCCAGATTGGCGGCCAGAGCCGCATCGTCTTCAACCAGTAACAGGCGCATTGTCAGTCTCTCCCAACCCGTCCGGTACGGGCATCCACAGATACGTAAAAGACCTTGCCGTCGTTGCTGACCATCTTGACCCGGTAGCCGGGATTGCCGCCCACCTGGCTGCGGCTGACCTTGAGCACCCGGCCCGGATAGCGGCTGGCGGCCATACCGGCGGCCTGATCGCCACTGGTGACCTTAAGCGACTGCTGCTGGCCCTGATTGTTCATCTGGGCATAGGCCTTCGCCATGGCTGTGCCCGGCGTTGCCAGTTGCAGACAGGCGCCAAACAGGATTGTCAGCAAAAACCGGTGTTTCATGTCTTTTCTCTCTGCGTATCAATGGTGCCAGTGTAAAAGATCCCCCGCGTGAAAGGAAAGTGCGAACAGCGACTTAACTCGCAGGATGCGTTGTGCCATCCGGGGGCGCCTCTGGAAATCCATTGGCATATTGATAGCGGTTGACGGCTGAACATTGGCTGAAAGTACTCAAAAACCGCGTTCAGGAAGCGTTCATGGCGAAACGGATTTAATGGCTTCAACAAGTCAGTATGAGGACGCGACTATGAAGACTCCATTCCAAGGCACACTTTCTTCCCTGAGTATCAAAACCCTCATGGCAGCCATGATGCTGGCGGGCACCTCGGCCTATGCAGAAACAGCAACAGGCACACAAACAGGAACGCCTATTGGTGCGCCCATGGTGTCGGCCGTGGGGGCTCAGCTCAGCGACAAGCCAGACAGCAGCCGCTATGTGGACGACGCCATGGCCAGTGAACTCAAGGCCAGGGTGCAGCAAATCCAGGCCGTGGCCGCCGAGCCCAAGACCCGTGAGCAGGTGGCAGCGCAGAAAGAAACCAGCGCCAAACTGCAGCGCAGCCGCCAGCAAAGCTACGGCGTGTATCACGAGTTCAGTTTTTACAATGCCTTTGCCCGCCTGTTTGAAGACAGGGACTACGATGGCTTCCATCGCAGCTTTTCGGTGACCTTCGATGCGGATGTGTATTCCAACTATCCCGACGAGTCGGTGCCCGTGTATGCCGAGCTGTATTTGAGCCGCAACGGCGGTGACTGGGTGCGTTACTTCACCACTGAGACCTTTTACATTCGCGGTGCCAATGAGCTGGATGACTACGAGGTGGTGACCACCCTGGCCCAGGGCTATGGCACCGATCATTACGATGTGCTGATTGACCTCTATGAAGTGGGTTACAGCGACATAGTGGCCACCATCAGCGCGGACGATACCAATGATTTGTATGCCCTGCCGCTGGAGAGCGCCAACTATGATCGTGAAGAGGTGGTGATCGATGTGGAAGGTGGCGGCAGCCTGGGCGCCGGTGCGCTGGCTCTGCTGGCACTGGGTGCCTGTCTGCGCCGCCGCGAGCGGAAATAGACCGTAGACCGTAAACGATAGCAACGCAAAAGCCGCAATGGGAGTCACCGCGGCTTTTGTTGTTAAACGAAGCCCTCGATTCAGAACCCTTCCTTATTCCCTAATCCCGACTCCCGACTCCCGATTCCCCATTCAACATTCAACATTCCCGACTCCCCATTCACGCTTCAAGTCCATCCAGCCAGGCGAGCAGCTCTTGCTGATGCTCCCCAAGTAATGGCGGTGGCAGCGGCGAGTTCAGCGACTCGCCATCCATCCTCACCGGGCTGCCCACAAAGGGCAGCCTTTCGCCGTTAAAGTCACGCACTATTTGCATCTGCCTGTGTTTGGCCTGTGGCTCATCGAGGGCTTCAGATACTGTGTTGATGGATCCTACGGGTACACCTGCGCCGTTAAGCAGCGTTAGCCACTCGCCCTTGGTTTTGCTCAGCATGGCGGCCTTTATCAGAGGCAGCAGCACCTCGCGGTGGCTGACCCGCCCGGCATTGGTGGCAAAGCGGCTGTCGTTGGGCAGTTCATTGAGTCCTGCCAGCTCGCAGAAGCGGGCAAACTGCCCATCGTTACCCACCGCCAAAATCAGGTGGCCATCGGCACAGGCAAAGGCCTGATAGGGCACGATATTGGGGTGGGCGTTGCCAAGGCGGGGCGGATTGGTGCCTGCGGCGAGGAAGTTTTGCGCCTGATTGGCGAGCATGGCGAGCTGCACATCAAACAGCGCCATATCGATATGGCAACCAAGGTTTGATGACTGGCGCGCCACTATGGCCGCCAGAATGGCATTGGCGGCATAAAGCCCGGTAAAGAGGTCGGTAATGGCAACGCCTGTTTTCATGGGCTCGCTTAGCGCATCACCGGTGAGGCTCATCAGGCCGCCCATGGCCTGTATCATAAAGTCGTAGCCCGCCCGGGGCGCGTCCGGGCCGCTCTGGCCAAAGCCTGTGACCGAGCAATACACCAGCTTGGGGTTTATCGCCTTGAGGCTCTCATAATCCAAACCGTACTTAGCCAGGCCGCCCACTTTGAAGTTTTCCAGCAGTATGTCGCTGTGGCGGGCAAGTTTTTGAATTCGTGCCACATCATGAGGATTTTTCAAATCCAGCAGCAGGGATTTTTTCCCCCGATTGGCGGCCAGAAAATAGGCAGCATCCCCCTCTTTGTGCCCCCCGGCATAGGGCGGCCCCCAGTGGCGGGTATCGTCGCCGCCGTCGGGGTGTTCTATCTTGATGACCTCGGCCCCCATATCGGCCAGCAACTGGCTGCACCATGGGCCGGCCAGCACTCTGGATAAATCCAATACCCGCAGGCCTTTGAGCGGTTGTTTCATGGAGTTTCCTTAACGGTTTACAGCTTCTTATTGTTGGAACTAGGGAAGGTGCGAATAAGTCCCGTGCTTGCTCTGCGTGTGCTTAAAGTGGATAGCTGCAAGGCACAGTTCGCAGCGAATGGCCCTAGTCCTTCGCAAGAACTGTAACGTCGCAGATACCGCTGTAAGCCACGCCCTACGGGGCTTTAATAGCAACACCATTTCGGCGTTATTCAACTTCAGCAGGCCTCGGCATGCTTTCAGTTGAATGCCTTGAACTGTCGTCGCTATCAAAGCCAGAGCTGTGCGAGGACTTGTTCGCGCCTTCCTTAGCGCCGCTATTGACTTTATCCCTGCTGCTCCCTAGTCTGCAAGGTCAGTCATCAAGGTGGTATGCAATGGATATAAAGTACAATTTAAAACCCGCATCAGAGCGCCGCACTGAGCCCTTTGAACCTCAGGGAGACGTTGGATTCGGCAAGCTTAGAACCGACCATATGTTTATGATGGACTACAAGGATGGCCAGTGGCAGAACGCCCGTATTTTGCCCTACGGCCCCTTTGAAATGATGCCAGGCGCCATGGCGCTGCATTATGGCCAGTCTATCTTTGAAGGCGCCAAAGCCTTTATGCATGACGACGGTGAAATTTACACCTTCCGTTTGGACAAAAATGCCCAGCGCCTCAATCGCTCGGCCGACATTGTCTGTATCCCAAACATTCCGGAAGCCGTGCAGCTTGAGGCCATCAACGCCCTGATTGATGTGGACCGCCTGTGGTTCCCCCGTCAGGAAGGTGCCTGTCTTTATATCCGCCCCTTTGTATTTGCCACTGAAGACCGCCTGTCGGTGAGCCCGGCAAACCAGTACACCTTCTGTGTGGTGCTGAGCCCAAGCGGTGCCTACTATGGCAAAAACCTCAATGCCATTCGTTTGCTGATCACCACCCAGTTCCACCGCGCTGTGTCCGGTGGTACAGGCGCCTCCAAGGCCGCCGGTAACTATGCCGCATCCTTGCGCGCCGGTAAGGCTGCCGCCGAGCATGGCGCTGCCCAGGTGTTGTATCTGGATTCCACCAACGAATATATCGAGGAAGTGGGCGCCATGAACCACTTCCATATCCGTAAAGACGGCACCCTGATTATTCCTGAGTTTACCGATACCATTTTGCGCTCCATCACCTCTGAGTCGATTTTGGCTTTGGGTAAAGAACTGGGCTGCGAAGTGCGTCAGGAGACGATAAAACTCAGCGATTTTATTGCCGATATCGAAGCCGGTGAGATCGTTGAGGCCGGTGGTTTTGGTACTGCCGCTGTGGTCTCCCCCGTTGGCTCTTACATCTTTGAAGATGGCCGTATCGTGACCGTGGGCGATGGCAAGGTGGGTGAGCGCATCGGCCACATCTACAAGGTGTACACCGAGATGCAAAAGGGCCTGCGCCCTGCGCCGGAAGGCTGGGTTCGCAAGGTCGAGCGCCGTAGCTGATAGCTGGGGCACTCACCACAGCAAAAAGGCTCCATTGGGAGCCTTTTTTCATGTTGGTTATTTTCTTATGCCTGTAACCCAGAGGGACAAGTATCAGGTCTCGAAGCTGCGGCTTTTCAGCAGTGCCATGGCATCCCGTGCCGACATGGGCTTGCCAAGCAGGAAGCCCTGCACCTGATCGCAGCCGTGTTTGCGCAGGTGTTCGAGCTGGGCTTCGTTCTCAACCCCTTCGGCCACCACATTCAATTCCAGACTGTGGGCCAGTGCGATAATGGCGCCAGTGATGGCGGCGTCGTCCGGGTCGGTGCTGATGTCGCGCACAAACTCCCGATCGATTTTCAGGGTATCCAGCGGGAAGCGCTTGAGATACGCGAGGCTCGAGTAGCCGGTGCCAAAGTCATCCACCGCCAGTGACACCCCAAGAGCCTTGAGCCGCTGCAATACGGCCACAGATTCCTGTGGACTCTTCATGATCATCGACTCGGTCAGTTCCAGTTCGAGGCATTTTGCCGGTAGGCCAGCCACCGCCAAGGCCACTTCGATGGTGGACAGAATATCAGCCTTGAGCTGGCGCGCCGACAGGTTGACCGCCACATGCAGGTCATCAAACCCTGCGGCAGCAAAATGTGCCATATGGCGACAGGCCTCGTTGACTACCCAGTGCCCCAGCTGATTAATAATGCCGATTTCTTCCGCCAGCGGAATAAACTCCGCAGGGGAAATGGGCCCCAGCTCCTTGCTGTTCCAGCGCAGCAGCGCCTCAAAGCCTGTGATGCCACCATCGTTGACCCTGAACTTGGGCTGGAACACCAGGCTGAGTTCCTGACGGACGATGGCCTGCTTGATACCGGCCTCCAGCTGCACATGGCGCATGGCGTATTCGTTCAGCCTCAGGGTGTAAAACTGGAAGTTGTTCCGTCCCAGCGACTTGGCGTGATACATGGCAGTATCGGCGTATTTCAACAGCGAGGTGCTGTCGCTGGCATCCATGGGGTAAAGGCTGATCCCTATGGAGGGTGAAATGTTCAGGGCCTGATCTTCAAGTACGAAGGGCGTTTGGAAGGCGCGAATAAGCTTTTCGGCAATCACGGTGGCGGCCTTGGTCTTGGCCACGCCCTCGAGGATGATGGTGAACTCATCACCACCCAGGCGGGCAACAGTATCGCCTTCACGCACACAGTTTTGCAGCCGGTGGGCAACGGCCTTGAGCAGCAGATCCCCTATGTGGTGGCCCATGGAGTCGTTGATGTGTTTGAAGCGGTCGAGATCCAAAAACAGCAAGGCCACCATGTTGCCGGTTCTGTGGGCCTGGGCCAGCGCATGATCGAGCCGGTCCTGGAACAGGGTGCGGTTGGGCAGGTTGGTGAGCGGGTCGTAGGAGGCCAGGAGACGCAAATCTTCTTCGGCCTTTTTGCGGTCGGTGATGTCGGTAAACACGGCCACAAAGTGGCTGGCTTCGGATTTACTGTCGAGTACCTGGTTGATTTCGAGCCAAATCAAAATGGAGCGTTGATCCCGGGTGCGGATTTTCAGCTCACCCGCCCAGTGTTTGTTGCGCAGCAGTTGCTGTTCTATGGTTTCGTAAATTTGATGCTGTTTGCGGTCGTGGGTTAAAAACAGGAAATGCTTACCCTGCACCTGTTCGGGGTTGAAGCCGGTGATCAGGCTAAAGGCCGGGTTGACCGAGGCGATACGATAATCCAGGCCGCCCACGACCACGGCTTCGTTCATGCTGGCCAGCACCTGAGCCGACAGCCTGAGTTCGTTTTCGCTGTTTTTGCGGCTGGTGATGTCCTTGTGGGTGCCCACCATACGCACCGGCTTGCCATGTTTATCCCGCTCTACCACCTTGCCCCTGTCCATGATCCATATCCAGTGGCCAGGTTTATCTTCGATGCGGTATTCGGCCTCGTAAAAGGCGCGGCTGCCATCCATATGCTGGTCGATGGCATGGAGCACCCTGGGTTTATCTTCCGGATGGATGCGTTCTATCAGCACGGGACCATTGAGCTGTTGCTGGGTATGGGGATGCATACGGGTGCGGAATACCTGACCGCTGGGAATATCCCAGTCCCACATACCATCACCCGAGGCCCACAGCGCCAGTTTGAGTCGCTCTTCCGAGGTGCGGATGCTGGTTTCAAACTCGCGTCTTTGGCGCCGCTTGAAGCGCCTTTCGCGCCAGAACCAGCCAAGGATGGCGGCCAGTGTGAGGGCGTACAGCACATAGGCCGGAGGGGTGCGATACCAGGGGGCGACCACGGTCAGGGGCACGGTAAGAATTTGGTAACCCAGGGGGTTGGCGACCAGTCCATGGCGAACCCTGAGCAGGTAGTTCCCCGGACTCAGGTTGGTATAGGTGATGCGGGCCTGGGCCTGAGCGCTGCGCCATTGGCTGTCAAATCCTTGTAAATAATAGGCAAATTGATCAATGCCCGGATAGGAAAAGTCCAGCGAGGTGACTTCAAAGCTGACGACCTTGTCTTCAAAATTCATCTCAACGTTGGGCGGGGCGCTCAGGTCGAGAATCCGGGTGCGTTTGTCGCCCAGACTATAGCTGGTGAGCGCCAGAGGGGGTTCCTGACGGCTCTTGGGGATGTGCTCTGGTTCAAAGCGGGTGATGCCATTGATGCCGCCAAACCAGAAATAGCCATCCTGTCCGGCAAATTTCACTCCGCCGTTGTACTCCTGCTCCTGCAGGCCCTCAAATTTATTGAAGGTAATGATGCTGTCTTCACCTGGGGTAAAACGGCTGATACCGGCGTTGCTGGAAAACCAGAACTGCCCCAGTTTGTCTTCCAAAATGGCATAAATGGTATCGCTTGGAACCCCTTCATTGCTGGTTAAATGGCGAATGTGCCAGCCATTTTCCTCCTGACGCAATATGCTGATACCACCGTGGGTGCCCACCCAGACATCGCCATTGGCTGCACCGTAGATATCGCGGACACGGTTGTTGCCCAGGCTGTTGCTGTTGGCTGGGTCGTGGGTAAATACCTGAGTTTCATTGGTGTTGGTGTTGAGGCGAATCAGGCCATCCAGGGTGCCAATCCAGAGCCAGTCGTCGATAAACTCCAGCACCAGAATCTGGCGCACCACCAACTTGTCGGCCAGCGTTTCATCCAGGGGGAAACGCTTGAGCTCAGTGCCCGAAATGGGCATGTAAAACAATCCCTCGTCAGACCCCAACCAGAGGGTGTCGTGTTTGTCTATGGCCAGGGTGCGCCCCTGACCCTTGTGCTCGGGCGGGTGGAGCAGCCTGAAGGCGCCGGAAGGCTGCAGATTCCCCAGACCATAATTACTGGCAAACCAGAGCGAGCCGTCTTTGTCTTCGAAAATGTCACGCACCACCAGCGAAATGGCTTCGGGGGCAAGGTTAAGGGCATTGGCAAAGAGATGGGTATGGTATTGGTAGTTGTCTTCGTTGGGTTTGAGGGTTTTTAAGCCAGCGCCTTCGGTGCCAACCCAGATGACTCCTTCGCGGGTTTGATGAATAGCCCGCACCATATTGATTTGTTTGGGTAATGCCACGCTGTTGTCGAACAGGTGCTCGAAGTACTGGCGGCGGATATTGATTTTATCCAGCCCGGAATAGCTGCCGCCGAGCCAGAGCACCCCGTTGGGGTCGAGCAGGACACTCATCAGGTTGTTGTCGCTGATGTCGCGAAAACTGCGGGAGTTGTTTCTGTGGTAGCGGGCGCGCCAGCGGTCGGTCTTTTCCAGCTCAATCAACCCGGCACCCGGGGCTATCGCCCAGATTTCTTCGGCCGAGGCCAGGGTAAAGTCCCGGATGTCGCCATGGAAGAATCCCTGGGGTTCACTCTGCCAGAGTGATTTTGCCCCATGGGTATCCATTTCATACTGCCAAAGCTCTTTGCCAATGGCGAGGTAAGCGATATTGCCTATGCTGTGGATTTGATTGACCGGACTGGTGGAGGGCAGCTTGAGCTTCACTATGTTGTTGCTGCTGATGGCATAGGTGCCGTGGGCCTGGGTGCCCACTAACAGATACTCATCTTCTATACTGCCCAGGCTGGTTATTTGGGGTGTCAGGGCATTGCCAAGGGGAATGGGGCGAATCTGGCCGCTTTTGCGCTGCATGGCAAATAGGCCCTTTTCTGTGCCTATCCAAAGGCTGTCGCCGATGACGGCCAGACGGCTGACCCTGAGCTCACTCAAACCATCGACTTCACCGTAGCGGGTGAACTGGCCCGTTTGCAAATCCAGACGGTTCAGGCCCTGGGTGTAGGTGCTGATCCACAGGAAGCCTTCCGGATCCTGGACTATGTCAGTGATGTAGCCTTCCGACAGGCTGTTGGTATTGATGGGATCGGGTAAGAAGACGCCAAATTCCTGGCCATTGAAATAGTGCAACCCGTCCTGACTGCCAGCCCAGAGCATGCCGGCCTTATCGGTATAGAGGCGGGTGATTGTGTTTTGATTCAGGCCGTCACTGCTGCTGAAATGCTGAAATTCCAGGGTGTTGTGATAGTGATAGCTGCCGTGATCTGCACTGGCCGGTAAGGCACCGAGCAGCAGAATCAAACTCAACAGAGCGCAAATGAGTGCTCGAAACATGCTTCTCCAATCTTCAAGGTATTGGCCTGTGCGCAGTGGGCTGCGTCTGTTTACGACCCGGATTTATTGTGCCGGGCGGCATGGATGCACTGCGATCCTTGCAGAGGATGGAACCTGGTGTTTCATATTTGTTGTCAGTGTTAGATTTTAGCGTCGGGGAAAGGTGTGTCAATTTGCATGTAACACAAAACGATAAAAAGAAAAAAGGCCCCGCCGGAAGGGAATAAGCGGAGCCTTAAAAACCGGTCGCAGTCAGCCTTGCCCGCAAAGAAAAAGCGTCATGGTGCTGCTAAGTCAAATTGTGGTGAATCAAGCCGTTGTAGCAGCTATGCCCTGTGAAAGAGATAGCACAAGGGCTACTAATATCCCCATTGCCATCAAACGCTTAAGCCAGATTATCTGCCTGGGTGATTGCAGCTTGCTGCCCGCAAGCTTGCCAAGCGCCAGCCACAGCCCATCTACCAGTACCGCCAGCAGCAGGCACACGGCGATGGTCAGTGCGTAGCTTGCCAGGGGGTTGCCAAGGGGCAGGGCAAACTGGCTCAGCAGCGACAGCAGTGCCATATAGGCCTTGGGATTCATCAGGTTAAACAGCAGCCCATTTTTGAAGCCCACGGCGTTGTCGCTGCTTGCCGTCACCTGCGGTGAGGTGGCAATGCGAAACGCGAGATACAGAATATAGGCGGCTCCCAACCACTTGAGCGTGCTTGCCAGCACAGGAAAGCTTTGCAGCAAGCTGGCAAGGCCACTGGCAGCGGCCAACATGATAAGCAGTAAACCCGCTATCAATCCGCCCAAAAACGGCAGGCTGCGTCTGAACCCCTGTGCGGCGCCAAGGGCTGCCAGGGTCAGCGGCGCCGGCCCCGGAGATCCAAGCAACAGCACTGTGGCGACTGCCAGCAAGGATAAGGCTTCAAACAAGCTACAGGCCTCCTGTGACATCAATAATGCTGCCGCTGACAAAGCTGGCGTCATTGCTGAGCAGCCAGACGATGGCATTGGCCACCTCTTCGGCTTCACCGCCCCGCCCAAGGGGGATCCGGCTTTGCAATCGGGCCACTCTGCCGGGCTCACCACCGTCGGCATGTATGTCGGTATGGATAAGCCCGGGGCGCACGCCATTAACCCGAATACCGGCGGGGGCAAGCTCAATGGACAGCCCCTTGGTAAAGGTGTCGATGGCGCCCTTGCTGGCGGCATAGTCCACATACTCATTCGGGCTGCCGGTGCGCGCCGCGCCGGACGACACATTGACGATGGCGCGGTTTACGTCTTTATCCAGCGTTAACATCCGCTTTGCCGCCTCACGGGCACAGAGAAACTGCGAGGTGACATTGGCGCTGAGCACCCGATTGATGCGTTCGGCATCCATCTGCAGCAGGGGCATCTGCCCAAGCAAGATGCCGGCGTTATTCACCAGATGGGTGAGGCCACCAAAGGCCTCATCGATACGGGCAAAGAGCGCCAACACCTGCGTCTCGTCCGCCACATCGGCCTGGACACAGATCACCTCGGTGATGGCCGAAAGCTCTTCGGCCAGTGCCTCGGCAGAGGCTTTGTTGCTGCGGTAGTTAAGGCAAATACGCCAGCCCATTTGGGCCAGACGCCTTGCGGTCGCCGCGCCTATACCTCTGCCGGAACCTGTGATGAGTACTGCTGGCGTAAATTGCGACATCAGTCCTGGGGCACCCGCACTGTACCTTCCATCAGGATGCGCGCCGAGCGGCTCATGATGGCCTTGGTGACAGTCCACTGGCCGCCTGCTTCTTTGGCTTCGGCGCCTACGCGCAGGGTACCGGATGGGTGACCGAAACGTACCGCCTGCCGCTCACCGCCACCGGCGGCGAGATTTACCAGGGTGCCGGGAATTGCGGCCGCCGTGCCTATGGCCACCGCTGCCGTGCCCATCATGGCGTGGTGCAGCTTGCCCATGGACAGCGCCCGTACCAAGAGGTCGATGTCATTCGCCTGCACTGTCTTGCCGCTCGACACCACATGGGTCATGGGCCTCGTCACAAAAGCCACCTTGGGGGTGTGCTGGCGGGTTTTGGCTTCATCCAGGGTCTTGATAAGTCCCATACGGATGGCACCGTGGGCGCGCAGCTGCTCGAACATGGCAAGGGCTGCCGGGTTGCCATTGATGGCTTCCTGTAGCTCGTCGCCGCGATAGCCAAGGTCTTCGGCATTGACAAAAATGGTCGGGATACCGGCATTTATCAGGGTCGCGCGGATTTTGCCGCTTGGATGCACCTCGGTGGGTATGTCCAACTCGTCCACCAGATTGCCGGTGGGGAACATGGCGCCGCCGTCTTCGCCGTCATCAGCAGGGTCGACAAACTCCAGCACGATTTCGGCCGCCGGAAAGGTCACCCCGTCCAGCTCGAAATCGCCGGTTTCCTGCACTTCGCCATTAGTAACAGGCACATGGGCGATAATGGTTTTGCCGATATTGGCCTGCCAGATCCGCACTGCGCAGATACCATTTTCAGGCACCCGGGAAGCGTCAACCAAGCCCGCATGAATGGCAAAAGCACCGGCGGCGGTGGACAGGTTGCCGCAGTTGCCGCTCCAGTCGACGAAGGCGGTGTCGATGGATACCTGCCCATAGAGGTAATCCACATCGTGACCGGGCACGCTGCTTTTATTCATGATCACGCACTTGCTGGTGCTGGAAGTGGCGCCGCCCATGCCGTCGGTGTGCTTGCCATAGGGGTCGGGGCTGCCAATCACCCGCAGCAGCAGTGCATCACGGGCTGCACCCGGCATCCGGGCCGCCTCGGGCAAATCGTCGAGGCGGAAAAACACCCCTTTAGAGGTTCCGCCACGCATATAGGTGGCTGGAATTTTTATCTGTGGTTTAAATGCCATAGCATTGAATCCTTTGACATTAATATCTTTCGTTGACAGGTCTGAGAGCAAAGCCAATTTCTGACTTCACTTCAATCTGCTCAAGAGCGGAGATCTTGCTGTGAGGCCGAGCCGGGAGCGCGGAGTGTATCAGCCGATACATGAGCACTCCCGGCGTGGGGATCGCGGCAAGAGAACGCTCAAACACTTCCCTGCAAGAAGTCCTGGGCGAAGCGTTGCAGAACCCCACCTGCCTCGTAAATGGACACTTCTTCTGCGGTATCCAGGCGACACTTCACCGGCACTTCCAGGGTTTGGCCATCTTTCTTGTGCACCAACAGGGTCAGGGCTGCACCCGGGGTGCGCTCGCCCTTCACATCGAAGGTTTCAGTGCCATCAATGCCATAGGTCATGCGGGTTTCGCCCGGCATAAACTCCAGCGGCAACACGCCCATGCCCACCAGATTGGTGCGGTGAATGCGCTCGAAGCCTTCGGCCACAATCACTTCAACACCGGCAAGACGCACGCCTTTGGCGGCCCAGTCACGGCTGGAGCCCTGACCATAGTCTTTACCGGCCACGATGATCAGCGGCTGCTTACGCTCCATGTAGGTCTCAATGGTTTCCCACATGCGCAGCACCTTGCCTTCCGGCTCGAGGCGGGCGAGTGAGCCTTGCTTCACCTTGCCATCTTCGTCTTTCACCATCTCGTTGAAGAGTTTGGGGTTGGCGAAGGTGGCGCGCTGGGCGGTCAGGTGGTCGCCCCTGTGGGTGGCGTAGGAGTTAAAGTCTTCCTCCGGCAGGCCCATTTTGGCCAGATACTCACCGGCGGCTGAGCTTGCCAGAATCGCATTGGAGGGTGACAGGTGGTCGGTGGTGATGTTGTCACCCAGCACCGCCAGTGGCCGCATGCCGCTTAAGGTTCGCTCACCGGCAAGGGCGCCTTCCCAGTAGGGTGGACGGCGGATGTAGGTGCTCTGTGGACGCCAGTCGTAGAGTGGCTTCTCGGTGCCGTATTCCACGGCGAGATTGAACATGGGGTCGTACACGGCGCGGAACTGCTCAGGCTTCACCGACGACTTGATGATGGCATCGATTTCCGCATCCTCTGGCCACAGGTCTTTAAGGGTTACCGCGTTGCCATCGGCATCAGTGCCGAGCACATCTTTTTCGATATCGAAGCGCACAGTGCCCGCGATGGCGTAGGCCACCACCAAAGGCGGCGAGGCCAGAAATGCCTGCTTGGCGTAAGGGTGGATACGGCCGTCGAAGTTACGGTTGCCCGACAGCACGGCGGTGGCGTACAGATCCCGGTCGATGATTTCCTGCTGAATCACTGGGTCCAGCGCGCCGCTCATGCCGTTACAGGTGGTGCAGGCGAAAGCCACAATGCCGAAGCCGAGCTGCTCAAGATACGGCAACAAGCCTGCTTCTTTCAGGTACAGTTCAACCGCCTTGGAGCCGGGGGCGAGAGAGGTTTTCACCCAGGGCTTGCGCACCAGACCTTTTTGCACCGCGTTGCGGGCAATCAGGCCCGCGGCAATCACGTTACGGGGGTTACTGGTGTTGGTACAGCTGGTGATGGCGGCGATGATCACAGCGCCATCGGGCATCTTGCCTGCTTCTTCTTGCCAGTCGGCGGCAATGCCCTTGGCGGCCAAGTCGCTGGTGGCCAAACGGGCATGGGGGTTGGAAGGCCCGGCCATGTTGCGCACTACGCTGGAGAGGTTAAACGTCAGCACCCGGCCATAGTCGGCGCCAGTCATGGAGTCCGCCCACAGGCCTGTGGTTTTGGCATAGTTTTCAACCAGCTGCACCTGCTGCTCGTCGCGGCCGGTGAGGCGCAGATAGTCGATGGTCTGCTCGTCGATATAGAACATGGCGGCGGTGGCGCCATATTCGGGGGTCATGTTGGAGATGGTGGCGCGGTCACCCAGAGTGAGCGCCTTGGCGCCTTCGCCAAAGAACTCGAGGTATGCACCTACCACCCGCTCTTTACGCAAAAATTCGGTCAGTGCCAGCACCACGTCGGTGGCGGTAATGCCGGGGTTTGGCTTGCCGGTGAGCTCAACACCCACGATATCCGGCAGGCGCATCCAGGAGGCGCGGCCCAGCATCACGTTTTCGGCCTCGAGGCCGCCAACGCCGATGGCGATAACGCCGAGGGCATCCACGTGGGGAGTGTGGCTGTCGGTGCCGACGCAGGTGTCGGGGAAGGCGATGCCATCACGCACCTGAATCACCGGTGACATCTTTTCCAGGTTTATCTGGTGCATGATGCCGTTGCCGGGTGGAATTACATCCACATTGCGGAAGGCCTTTTTGGTCCAGTTGATAAAGTGGAAGCGATCGTCGTTGCGTCTGTCTTCGATGGCGCGGTTTTTCTCAAAGGCATCCTTTTCAAAGCCGCCGTGCTCCACCGCCAGTGAGTGGTCCACAATCAGCTGGGTTGGCACTACAGGGTTTACCTTGGCCGGGTCGCCGCCCTTGGCAGCGATGGCATCCCGCAGGCCGGCAAGGTCAACCAGTGCCGTTTGGCCAAGAATGTCGTGGCATACCACACGGGCAGGGAACCAGGGGAAGTCGAGGTCTTGCTTACGGAAAATCAGCTGGCTTAAGAAGTCGTTCAGGCGCGCAGGCTCGGCCTTGCGCAGCAGGTTTTCGGCCAGCACCTTGGCAGTGTAGGGCAGTTTGTCGAAGGCGCCGGGGGCGATGGCGTCCACCGCCTCGCGGGTATCGAAGAAGCTTAAATTGGTGCCGGGCAGAGGCTTACGGAATTGAGTGTTCATAACGGCGTTCCAGACATGCAAAAGGGGCGCGAATAATGAGTGGCTGTTGTTTTGGTGCTGCGGGCGTTATTGGGGCCGACTGCTCGTCGGCCCCGCTGTTATCAGCCGCGCTCGCTGATGGGGGTCACGCTGCGCAGTTCCACACCCACATAATCGGCGCTTGGGCGGATGATGCGGTTGTTGCTGCGCTGCTCCATCACGTGAGCGGTCCAACCGCTGACCCGGGAACATACGAAGATGGGGGTGAACAGTTTGGTGGGAATGCCCATGAAGTGATAGGCGCTGGCGTGGAAGAAGTCGGCGTTACAGAAGAGTTTCTTCTGTTCCCACATAAAGGCTTCGCAGGCCACGGAAACACGGTACAGACGGTCATCGCCGTATTCCCTGGCGAGTTTTTCAGACCACTCTTTGATGATGGCGTTGCGTGGGTCGGACTCGCGGTAGATGGCGTGACCAAAGCCCATGATTTTCTCTTTGCGCTCCAGCATACCGGCCAGTACGTCGCGGGCGTGCTGCTCGTCGCGCATATCCTGAATCAGTTCCATGGCCGCCTCGTTGGCGCCGCCGTGCAGCGGGCCACGCAGTGAGCCGATGGCACCGGTTACGCAGGAGTGCATGTCAGACAGGGTCGAAGCACAGACGCGGGCGGTAAAGGTAGAGGCGTTGAACTCGTGCTCGGCGTAGAGGATGAGGGACACATCCATTACCCGGGCGTGCAGTGCAGATGGCGCCTTGCCGTGCAGCAGGTGCAGGAAGTGGGCACCGATTTGCTCGTCATCGGTTTCGGTTTCGATGCGCACGCCATCGTGGCTGAAGCGATACCAGTAGCAGATGATGGATGGGAAGGCCGCCAGCATGCGGTTGGTCACGTCAAACTGGTCGGCAAAGCTGTGTTCGGTTTCCAGGTTGCCCAGCATGGAGCAGCCGGTACGCAGCACGTCCATGGGGTGAGCATTGGCGGGGATGCGTTCCAGCACTTCTTTCAGTGCCTGTGGCAGACCGCGCAGACCTTTGAGCTTGGCGCGGTAGTTGTCCAGCTCCAGCTGAGTAGGCAGCTCGCCGTAGAGAATGAGGAAGGCCACTTCTTCGAAGCTGGCGTTTTCGGCCAGATCTTTTACGTCATAGCCGCGGTAGGTGAGGCCTGAGCCGGATTTACCCACTGTGCTCAGGGCGGTTTCACCGGCGCTCTGACCACGCAGGCCTGCACCACTCAGTTTTTTATCGGTTGTCTCAGCCATTTTGCATTCCCTCTCGTTAACTCGTTTGTTCTTGGCTGCCGGCATCGGGTAGGGTCGATGGGGTCCCGGCACTATTTATGGGTTACTTTTGGTGCCCCGGGGTCTTGACCGGGGCGGGAAGCAGCTACTGCCTGGGCTTTATGCCCCGCTGTCTTCGTCCTTGCTTTCTATTTTGCTGTTTTGCCGGGGCTTATTTGTTTTTACCTTCGGCAAACAGGCGGTCCAGCGTGTCTTCAAAGTTGTGGTAGTTCAAAAACTCGTACAGCTCCTTGCGGCTCTGCATGGTGCCCAACACATTGCGCTGGTGGCCATCGTTCATCAGCGCCTGCATCACCTTAAGGGCTGCCTGGTTGGCGGCGCGGAAGGTGCCGAGCGGGTACAGCACCATGTCGGCACCGGCTTCATACAGGGCGGACTTGTCGAACAGCTCGGTCTGACCGAATTCGGTCATGTTGGCGAGGATTGGGGCCTTTACCGCATCCTTGAACTTGCGGTACTGGGGCAGTTCGGTCAGGGCCTCTGCGAAAATCATGTCGGCACCGGCCTCGATGTAGGCCTGGGCGCGCTCAATACCGGCGTCGAGGCCTTCTACGGCTACTGCGTCGGTGCGGGCCATGATGACGAAGTTCTCGTCGGTGCGGGCATCCACGGCGGCCTTGATGCGGTCAACCATCTCTTCGGTGCTGACCACGGCCTTGTTGGGGCGATGGCCGCAACGCTTTTGCGACACCTGATCTTCCATGTGCACCGCGGCAACACCGACCTTTTCAAATTCCTTGATGGTGCGGGCGATGTTGAAGGCGCCGCCCCAGCCGGTGTCGATGTCGACCAAAAGTGGCAGCTTGGTGGCTGAGGTGATGCGACCGGCATCAATCAGCACATCGTTCATGGAGGTCATGCCCAGATCCGGCAGACCATAGGAGGCGTTGGCCACCCCGGCACCGGACAGATAGAGGGCCTGAAAGCCGGTTTTTTCGGCCATCAGAGCGAAATAGGCGTTGGTGGTGCCGACGATTTGCAGTGGCTTGGAGCGTGCCAGTGCGTCGCGAAAACGCTTGCCTGCGCTGTGGGTCATGCTGTCTCTCCCTTTAATTGCTGTTTGTTGGCGAAGGTAGCTGAGCTGTGCTCACGGGCGCTTGCCTCGGCCTTGAGTTCTTTAAGACGCGCCTCTGTGTTGCGTCGTCCCTGTTCGATATGGCGCTGCATCAAGAGCGCTGCCAGCTCTCCGTCACGCTCGGCAATGGCCTCGACTATACGTCTGTGTTCGGCGATGGCACGGCTTGGGCGCTGGTGGTTGCTGCACTGATAACGGTACATGCGCAGCAGGTGGTACAGGCCACCCATCAGGGTTTCCTGCAGGTGTTTGTTGCCGCTGGCGCGAATGATTTGATAGTGGAAGTCCACATCACCCTGCTCCTGAAAATAGGTGTCGCCCTGTTTGAGTGCGGCTTCCTGGCGTTCGAGCAGCGCCTGCAACTCGGCAAGCTGTGCCTCTGTGATGCGTTCGGCGGCGAGGCGACAGGCCATGGCTTCCAGCGTGGAGCGCAGGTCGTAGAGATCGTTCAGTTCTTCCACCGACAGCTGTGCCACCCGGGCACCCACATGGGGCATGCGCACCACCAAACGTTGGCGTTCCAGGGTTTGCAGGGCTTCACGGGTGGGACCGCGGCTGATGCCGAATTGGGCGGCCAGTGCCTGTTCGTTGATCTTGCTGCCGGGGGCCAGTTCGCCCTTGATGATGGCAGTTTGAATGGCACTCAGGATCTGATCGGCCAGGGTGGCCGTGGCGCGCTCGCTGGCGCTGCGTTCAGTGCTGAGATCTTTAAGGTTGCTCTGGCTCATTGAGTGCTTGTTGCCGCTTCGACGGCGGCCCTGTCGCTGACAATGGTTGAAAATTAGACCTCTTAGGGCGGATTGTCAACAATCTGTTGACGTAGACGTAAGTCTAAGCAATAACATCTTTTGATTTAATTTCTGTGTAAGATTTTGATTTATAGTGTTAATGTGCTTTTGACTTGTTTGCTGTGTTGTTTGCGTTACAACGCGATCTAAAGATTTATTGTCAACAACTGGCGGTTTTGCACTTTGTCTGCAAGGCATGGGATGATGTGGCTATCAGCCAATAAGGGTAGCTGTTGTGGACGCATTTCGCGTAAAAAGCCGCGGCCCTGAATAGAGTGCAGAAGCAATGGAAAAAGTCTTGGTGAGCGCCTGTCTGCTGGGCGAAGCCGTGCGATATGACGGCAAAGATAATTTAGTGGCGTCGTCCCTGTGGCAAGGCTGGCAGCAGGAGGGACGCTTGGTTGGCATCTGCCCCGAGTGCGCAGGTGGTTTGCCGACGCCCCGGCCTCCGGCAGAAATAAGGAGACCTCCGGCAGAAATTGTCAGCTCTGTGGCAGACATACAAGCGCCACACTCACAAGCGAGCATTCGGGTCGTCACAGTGACAGGGGACGATGTGACAGCCGCCTTTGTGAAGGGCGCCGAGGCGGCATTAAGGCTTGCCCGGGACGCCAATATTCGTTTTGCCATTTTAAAGGCCCGCAGCCCGTCCTGTGGCAAGGGGCAGATTTACGATGGCAGCTTTTCCCGTACCCTGACTGACGGGGATGGCATTACCGCTGCGCTGCTGAGTCGGCACGGCATAGAAGTGTTTACCGAATATCAGCTGCAACAACTGGCCGAGCGGCTGGCGTAGATTGAGAACTGACCACTGATAAGGCACAGCCCCAATAAAACATCATCCATAAAAAACGCCGACTCGGGTCGGCGTTTTTTATGGGCGATTTATGTAACTCAGCGGCTGCGCTTTTAAAGCAACAGAGCAGTCCGTCAGTGGCCTCGCTCGGCCAGTTCACGGTAGCTGCTGGTGCTGGCCTTGTGCTCGGTCAGCAGTTCGTGGATTTGCTCATCCTTTTTCTGCCAGACATCATTGAGCCAGCGCTGGAACTGGGCACGGTACTCGGCATTGCTGAAGTATTGTTTGTCGTCCACTTCGGGTACCGGCAGTGCTTCTACTCTGACAACGATTTTGCTGACCTTGCCCTGCATCACCCCCGCAAGGATATCTTTGGGCGCATCGGGGTAAACCACAGTCACGTTCAGCAGGTGGCTGAACTGCTCGCCCATGGCGGAAAGGGCAAAGGCGATACCGCCGGCCTTGGGGCGCAGCAGATAGCGATAAGGGGAGTTCTGCCGGTCGCGCTTTGCTTCGGTAAAGCGGCTGCCTTCCACATAGTTGATGATGGAGGTGGGCAGATCGCGGAATTTCTCACACGCCTTGCGGGTGGTTTCCAGATCCTTGCCCTTGAGCTTGGGATTCTTTTTCAGCTTCTCGGGGCTGGTGCGATTCATAAAGGGCATGTCCAGCGCCCAGCAGCCCAGGCCCATAATGGGTACATAAATCAGTTCTTTTTTGAGGAAGAACTTGAGCATGGGAATGTGGTTACGCAGGATATACGTCTGGGCGGCAATATCGAAGCCGCTCAAGTGGTTACTTATCACCAGATACCAGCCATTTTTATCCAGCCCATCGAGACCTTTTACATCCCATTCGATTTTGGCAATCAGCTGCAGGATGGCACCGTTGAGGGTAGCCCACAGCCACATAAATCGGTTCATCAGCATGGTGACCCGGACTCGGCCAGCTTTGAAGGGCGTCAGTAGCTTGAACAGGCCGCCGATGCACACCAGCGAACCACAAATGGCGGTGTTGATAATGAGCAAGCTTCCGCTTAACAAAAACAGCAGCGGCCCCGGCAAAAAGTTAAGCATGTTGTTCAGAAACCTCAGTTTTTATCTCTTTCTCACCGGCAAGCTGTGCCAGAATGCCGTCTTTGCGAGCCCAGATCTGGTTGAGTTGTTCCTGGAAGCCCTGCTTAAACTCGCGATCGTTGATGTAGTCGCCGCGCATCTCGTTGGCGATATCCGCCACAGTCACGTGCACGCGGATTTCATCCACCTGACCTGAGATAAAGTCCCAGAAGCTGGGCACCTTGCCGGGGTAGTAAATGGCCACGTCCACCAACTTGTGGATTTGCTCGCCCATGGCGGAAAGGGCAAAGGCCATGCCGCCGGCCTTGGGGCGCAGCAGATGCTGGAAAGGTGAGTTCTGCTTCTTGTGTTTGGCAGCCTGAAAGCGGGTGCCCTCCACAAAGTTCATCACGCTCACCGGCTTGTCTTTAAACTTGGCGCAGGCGCGGCGGGTGATTTCAATGTCCTTGCCCTTGAGCCTGGGATTCTTTTTCAGCTCGGCGGTGGAATAGCGGCGCATAAAGGGGAAATCCAGTGCCCACCAGGCGAGACCAAGCACAGGCACATAGAGCAGCTGCTGCTTGAGGAAAAACTTCAGGAAGGGGATTTTGCGGTTGAAGATGCGCTGCAGGACCAGAATGTCGACCCAGCTCTGGTGGTTGGCTATCACCATATACCACTCTTCGCGGGTCAGTTCAGGGTTACCCTGCACGTCGATGTGCACCGGGTGCAGCGAATTTTGGATAAACGTGTTAACCGAAATCCAGTTGGAGGCACAGCCATCCACCAGATGTGACATCAGCTTGCGCAGGGCACGAATGGGCAGCAGCTTTACCAGACCAAGCAGCAGGATAGGCACAAACCAAAACAGGGTGTTAAGTGTGTAACCCAGAAAAGCCAGTGAGCCTCGGATAAGCGACAGCAACGCGCGCATTCATACCTCCAGAAATTTGTGGAGGCCTATGTTAACCGTGAATGACCCATTGCTCAATCGCACCGCAGTACCGATGCGGCTGGCACTACCAGTAACGGGGTTTTTATCGGTGGAACTGGCTTAGTTGTGGTAATTGCACTGTACTTAAATTTGACGCATCTGACTGATACTGTGGAAATCTTTCAATGTTTTGGTTGAACCGTTTTTTAGGCTTGATTTCAATGCCTTTTCTGGTGGTTGAATCTATGGCGTCTGAGCCCGTGCTCACCATGGCTTACCGTACCACCGAAAAGCTGCCCTTTATCGCCGAGGCGCCGGACAATCGTGGTCTGTTTGAAGACATGTATCTTGAAGCAGCAAAACGTATTGGTGTGTCGCTTAAGATAGTGCGCCTCCCCAAGGTGCGGGTTATCAATGGATTGATGGATGGCAGCATCGACTTTTATCCCCAATTTACCTTCAGCGACATTCGACAGGGCTATTGTCAGTTTGTGGTCAATGGTCTCAGGGTCAATTACTACGCCATTTCCCGTCCGGAGGTGGAGCGGCTTGAGCGGGTTGAAGACTTTAACGGCTTGTTATTGCTTCATGTGCTCGGTAATCCGGACTATCTGGGGATGCTTGGTTTTGGGGAGGCCAGAGTCACCAGGGTCGATGTGGCCGAAATGGACCTGCAAAAAGCCATTCATATGATTGAAAAAGGCCGCGCAGATGCCTATCTGTACGAGGCCGAGCCCCTTGAATATGCCGTGGCGCAGAGTGGCAGTACCATGGTGCGTCTGCACCAGCGGCTGCATCAGGGGGATGAATGGGCAACCCTGGGATTTTCCAAAAAATCCAGATGGGCGAAGTTTGAGCCAAACCCAGACTATGACCCATTAATGCCGACCAGTGTGAGCAATCAGCCTCAGCGTTTTGAGGCAGGAAGCGTACCGGCACGCCTGGCTCATGCACTGTCTGAGATGCGTCAGGATGGCACGCTCGATGTGTTTTACCAAAGGTACCTGAACACTGCCGCTGATAAGCTTCTTCCTGCCAAAGACCACTGACGTTGGTGTTAACGGGCTTCAATGACCTTTGGAATCGGCCCGATAAGCGCGGGGCCCGGCGTACAATTTTATCTTTACTTATCCACTTCGAAGGGTGGTGTCTGGCCATCAATCTGAACACCTGCCTCAGCAATGGCTCCAAGGCGTTCGTGATCTCAGGGTTTTCTTCGCGAAATCAAAAAGGATGATTCCTTAAAAATCAGTCCTTTGTTGTTTGGTGTGATGTGATAGAGTCAGCGCCCAAGTTGCTGTCCAAGATTGGCGAGCAGCCTGTCCATGGCCCTGTAACCCAGCGCCTGTGCGATATGGCGCCTCTCTACCATATTGCTGTTTTCCAAATCTGCGATGGTGCGGGCGACCCGCTGCAGGCGATGAAAGCTGCGTACCGACAGCCCAAGTCGATTGACACTCTGCTCAAGAAAACTGAGGTCTGCGCTGTTAAATCCTGCGTTTTTCAGTGCCTTGCCCGAGAGTTCGGCATTCAGTACGCCTGCCCGGGCAAGCTGCTGTTCCCTGGCGCGGTGAACGCGTTGGGCGACGCTTTGGCTGGTTTCACCGTTATTGCCTTCCTGAGTCAGGGTGCCCGGTGGCAGAGGGGGTACTTCGATGGACAAATCGAAGCGGTCAAGAAAAGGGCCGGAGAGCCTGCCAAGGTAGCGGTTTATCTGATCAGGGCTTGAGCGGCTGCCCGGCCCCATACTGCCGCAGGGGCTGGGATTCATGGCAGCAATTAATTGAAATCGGCTGGCGAAGGTGAGCTTTGCGGCTGCCCGTGAAATCACCACTTCACCGGTTTCCATGGGTTCGCGCAAACAGTCGAGTACCTTGCGGGGGAATTCAGCCAGCTCGTCGAGAAAGAGCACGCCCCGGTGGGCGAGGGAGATTTCGCCGGGCTTGGGCACACTGCCACCCCCCACCAGAGAGATTGCTGAACAGGTGTGGTGGGGCGACCTGAAAGGACGTCGGTGGAACTCACTGGGTTTGATATTGAGCCCGGCTACCGAATGCAGCGCTGCCACTTCGAGGGCTTCATCATAACCCAAGGGGGGCAACAGGCCCATGATGCGACTGGCGAGCATGGTTTTGCCGCAGCCAGGCAAGCCGAGCATAAGCAGGTTGTGATGATAGTACCAGTTTCCCAAGGGCGGACTTGAAGACCCTCCAGTTTTAGGGAAATATCCGCCACCGCTATCACCACCGACCACATATTACCTATTGATGAATAAGAAGATTGCGATAAGTTACATCCGCTTCAGCACCCCCACCCAGTCCAGAGGCGATAGCTATAGACGCCAGATGGAAGCCGCTAAACGCTACTGTCAGGAGCAGGGGCTAGAGCTAGAGGACAACATACTCCTAGACGCTGGGGTCTCAGGATTTAGGGGAGACAACCTCAGGGACGGAGCCCTGGGCCTGTTTATAGAGCAGGTCCAGAAGGGCCTAATCCCAAGTGACGTGACCCTGATTATTGAATCCCTGGACCGCTTGAGCCGCATGGAAGTAGGCAAGGCGCTTCGCTTGCTCCTGGAGGTTGTAGACCTAGGCGTGACCATCGTTACCCTCATTGACGGACAGGTCTACACCAAGGGCCTGGACACGATGCAGCTCATGCTCTCCCTGGCTGTGATGAGTAGGGCGCATGAGGAGTCATTGACCAAGAGTAAGCGCCTGGGAGCCGTTTGGGGACGTAAGAAGGAGGAGGCGAGGGCTGGTGCTGTCGTGACCCAGATGATCCCCGCATGGCTAAGGATTGTGACTGTCGATGGAGAACAGCGCTTTGAGGTCATCGAAGAAAAGGCCGAGGCCGTTAGGGCTGCCTTTGAGTTTATGGCGCAAGGACATGGACGGAGCTCGACTGTGAGGCGGCTGAATGAGGCTGGCCTTCTGAACCCTAAAGGGCTTCCCTGGGCTGAAACCTCCATCGGTAGGCTGATTGAACAGGGGGCGGTCATTGGACGCTACCAGCCGCACATAGGCAAGGCCCACAATCGTAAGCCAATAGGTGACGAGATTCCCGACTATTACCCCAGAATTATCTCCGATGAGCTGTATTGGAAGGTCTACCACCAGAGCAAGAATAACCGGAACAGCAAGGCATCCAGAGGAGACTCCTTCAGCAACCTGTTCAGCACGTTGGCTGTGTGTGAGTGCTGTGGCTCGGGAATGCGATACCAGGACAAGGGGAAACCGACAGAGCGCTACCTCGTCTGTTCAAGTAGGCAGACTGGCAGAGGCTGTCAGCTCCCTTACATGAATTATGGACAGCTAGAGAAGGTGGTCCTCATCAGCCTTGTGAAGCACAAGCACCAGCTTTTAAGACCCCAGGATGAGGTTAACCCTGTTGAGGTGGCAGCGCTGAAGGGACGCCTTGAGAAGTCCCAGGAGAGCCTCAGGAACGTAGCAGAGGCGATAGCGGCCCTAGGCTTCAGTGAGGCCCTGAAGGTTAAACACCAAGCCTTAGCGGCGGAGGAGAAGGACCTCAAGGCCCAGATTAAGAAGGCCGAGGAGGTAGCTCCAAAGCTGCCTGAAGGGGACCAGCTAGAGGAGCTGGCAAGGCGTATCCTGGACGTGAATGTCAGGAGACAGCTTCACAGGGTCCTTCAGCAGATAGGCTTCAGGCTCTCGGTAGGGATTGATTGTGTGTGGGTCAATGAGCATTGTTATCGACGCAGGGTGGAGCATAGAAGGGCGGTGTGGTCAGGTGATGATGGATTACACGTCGCTTTCGGGTCATGAGGGGGTAAAACAGGCGCTTCTACGTGAATCCTTAAGGTCTATGCCCTTGCCGGTTCACCAGATTTTACGTGGAGGCGTTCTTAAGATATGACGGGCTTCACTAAAAGATAAAATTTTGTTGCGTTTAGTTACTGTGGGGATGTATTTTGTAAAAAACAAGAAGGACTTAATAATGGATGATACAAAAGCCCTGTACCAAATAGTGTTCCAAACTGCTAATCGATTTCTAAGGCAAGCTAAGCTGTTTTCGATAGAAGAGCTGAATGAGCACAATGAACCCACCTATGAAGAACTTGCAGTGTTTGCACGTAAAATTGCCGCTATTATCGGACAGCTCGCTAACTTAGGTGGGTGTGACGAAACACGGATTGCTCTCAATGCCCGTCAAGCAGCATTACTTATGGAAACAATGGCAGAAGCAATCAAGGATCAAAATTCCGAAGCTTTAGATGATGCAGCCTCAAAACTTGAAGCAATGACATTCATCTGATAAGTTTTAGTTGACAGGGGTCTGCTCAATTTATAAACTTATCGCCCGCTAATAGTCCGATGTTGACTATTAAGTAACCAGTACTACACTGGATAATGCCTATACCACGCACGAGAGGAATCGAGTATGAAGCACACTGCAAATGATCTGCAGATTATGCGGCTGGTTAGAGAGGCTCATCAGTATCTGAACGAAATGAACAGACTGCTTGCAGCCGTAGAACAAAGACTGGTGGAAAAGCACCAGCAAGCTGCTTAATCGACCCATTCCGTTAAGGCCCGCTCAATGCGGGCTTTTTGTTGCCCTCATGAAATTCATCAGTAGCTTCCAATACATGAATAAGCAGCATAGTGCTCCCAAGTTTTGTTTTAAGCCGCGCAGATTCACGTGAGCTACCTATGTCACCGTCTAAAATCTTAAAAAAAAATCTGAGGCCACACTCGGGAATAGAGCTTTCCGCTGTTCCCCCCCTGGGGGGTGTCCCGAGAGTGAGCCTTTCAGCGTGACCCTATGCGGCCACCGAGTAGACCTTTGCCATGTCAGAGACTATCGCTGGTCGCCCTTCAGCTCTCGCCTGTTCGGCTTCTTCCCTGGTGACAGCCTTCCAGTCCTTCAGCATCACCGCTTCAGGGTCCACGTTGAAGCACTCCTGGACTATCAGCATCATATAGCAGTCGTCCTCCTCTATCAGGCGCTGGTAGCCCTTAGGGATCACTGGCAGCGTCTCTATGACCAGCTCCAGGTTGGCTTGAGTCATGGCATGGGTCAGTTCGTTCATGGTCACTCCGTTCGATTGAGGGGCCTTGTGGCCCTGAGGACGGTTATCTTACGGATATGACAGTAAGCCTCTGTGATGGCTATCCCAGGAAAAACTCTAGCATCTTAGACAGTTAACCGATTGATCACGGATTGATCAGTGGTCCTCATTCTGTGCGTCAACTCTAAAGATTACTCTACAGGTGACACTTTTAGGTTGACTTTTGTGTCAACTCTAGCGCCAAATAAAACCTCTAAATATTACACCTTGAGCAGTGAGTGACAAATGACCACATTCGCCTATATTCGTGTCTCTGATTCCACCAAGCAGGACAGCTCCAATCAGCGCTTCACCATTGAGGGCTACGCCAGGGAGCTGGGCCTGACCGTTCACAACTGGAGGGAGTTCAACCTGTCAGGCTCTAAGACCACCGCAGAGGCCCGAGGCATTGACGAGCTGCTATCTGAGGTCAAGGCTGGGGATGTGGTTCTAGTGTCTGATATAGCCCGTCTGGGGCGTGATTCCATCCACCAGCTTCTTCACACCATCACCTCCATCACCACCAAGGGGGCCACCCTTCATCTCTGTTACTCAAAGACCACCATAGCGCCCGAGGACGTGAACGACTTGCCCAAGGTATTCATTGCCATCGGGGAGGCTTTCGCAGCCGTCAGGTTTGCCGAGGAGCGCAGCCAGAAGGCCAAGGTGGCATGTGAGAGACGTAAGGCCGCAGGGCTTCACAATGGCCGTAAGCACGGCGCAGAGGTCCGCTCCAAGCTCGATGACCACGCAGCCTTTATCCTGAGGGAGCTGGAGAAGGGGACTGCCAAGACAGCGCTTATCGGCTTGCTGAAGGACATGGGCGTCAGCGTTACCCGTCAGGGCCTGTATAAGTGGATGGAGCGCCGCTTAGGCAACCTCTGATATAGGGATTATGACGAGTCCTGGTCAACAATATCACCGCCACGGTCCACCCTAATGCTGATGGCATGTATGACCTGAACGATATTCACCGAGCGTTCAAGCTGCCGAAGACCTGTCAGCCACACCAATGGAGGCACCGCGTCCGTTCAGCTTTTGAGCAAAGCGCAAAATTGCGCGTCGCCAACAAAGGCCCTATGCGCCAGACATTAGCCACCCAGGACGCCCTTTATGCCTATACGATGTGGTGTGATGTGGAGTTCTACATGGCGGTAGTCCAAGCCTTCACGGCCCTAGTCAATCATGACCACGTTGAGGCTAAAGCCATCGCTGACACCGTAGCGTCCATCCCAGAGGCCCGAGCCACTGAGCTTTACGTGAAGGGTCAACGTGGAGGCTACGCCATGCGTCAAGCCATCGCTGAACTGAATGGTAGCCAATCAGGTCCGTGTGGTCCCCGACTTCAAGGACGGTCAGCCCTACTTTGTGGCGAAGGACGTAGCGGAGGCCCTGGGCTTCAAGAACCCAGCCGCAACCGTTACAAACTACTGTCTAAATAGGATTGTCGCCTCGGCTTCCAGTTTCAAAGTATACAGAAGATATACTTTGGGCATCCCTAACCGTGGTCTAAGTGTGATACCCGAAGGGGACGTGTACCAATTGGTGATGCGCTCGAATCTGCCTTCAGCCATGGCCTTCCGCTCCTGGGTCTGCAATGTAGTCCTCCCGACTATCCGCAAGACAGGGGCCTATGTGATAGGCGAGGAGGGATTATGACGGGGCTGATAGGTGCCGATGAAAATCCCTCAAGGCTCTCCTACCCTGTAAGACCAATCCTCTATCAGACCAATGAGTCCTGGGACGCTCTGAGGTGCCCTGTGGTGGCTTTACTTCTTGTGGATGCCTCATGGCCTTACTGAGAAACGGGGACGTGTATGACGGCCTCTGAGGGTGAATCTGAAAAGGCACAGTATAGAGATAATGGAGCCATTTTGGCGCTGACCAGGAGCCTTTGAGCTGCTTCGCTGAATAGACACAGTATAGAAATAACGGAGCCGTTTTGGCGCTGACCATCATCAACCACTCGCCACCTTTAAGGCATGACCTAAGGACCCTGGAGAGAGGAGGAAGACCACTATCACTATCATCACACCACCTAGCCCATTACCTTCAGGATGACCTTGAAGACCGGACGAGAGGAGGCGCTGAAGGAGATACCTTAAAGGGATACCTGAAGACCACCGAAAGGAGTATGACCCAAGAGAGATAATGACCATGACAAGGACAATCACCCTAATCAGGTATGACCGATAGGCTCACCTTTAAGGTATCCCTAGGGGGTGGTCTATTACCACATTTCGGGCATATCCACAATATATTTATGGTCTTTATTGTGTCGTATGATCATGATTTATACAGGTCTTCACTGGCACCAGTCAGGCTTCTTAGCCCCACCGTAAGGGACAGCCAATCCAGACCGTAGCAACAATTGACCCAGGTCCACACCGTCTAGGTCCACATCGGCCAAGATTCTGAAATACTTGTCCCGCTCAATCCCTGACAGCCTTATGGTCCTAGCCTCTCGGAGCTTGGCTACCGTGAACTGTTTGGCCTCTCGGGCTTGCTTGACCTCCTTCTCACACTTCCCCCGCAGCTCTGGCGTGTCGATGCCCTTAATCCTGACCGTGATTTTCTCCCCAAGGACAGGGGGCCATTCGTCCACGTTGACTGTGAAGCTGTCGCCGTCATAGATGCTTATGACCTGGGAGACTGTGGCTGGCGGTTGGGTAGCCCCTAGGGATTGTGACGCTATGAGAGCGCCTAGGAGGGGCCATAGGGCGTGTTGGTTCATATGGTCTATCACATCCTTGTGTTGGGCTTGAAGGCGTCCTGAAGTGCTTGTGATGCTTTTACTGAAGACTAGCAAACTAACTGATAGTATGGTGGAAATTCCTGAGGTGATGTACCCGAGAGGCTTAAATGAACCAGCCAGCAACACAGCAACAAGGCACCGAGGCTGATCAAAAAAAGGTGGGCTATAACGAGACTCTATCGCAGAAAGGAAGGGCCTCAGTGGCTGCTAGCACGGTCTTGATTCTGAGTTCTTTGGGTTTTGTTCACTTGACTCAATTACCGTTTATAGGTTCAGCCTTGAAGCCATCGGAAGGGATACCTTTAGCCTTAATGCTGTCGTTCGCAGCTTTTTATTACTGGTACAGGTTTAGCTCGTATAAACGCGTAACAGAATTGGATTCCATGGCTGAAGAGCTGAGTCAAAAATATATGAGGCTTTATCTACAATTGAAGGTTAATAGAATCATCGCTAAAGCTCACCGTCATATATTGCGACATGGTAGTTTGGGCGGCTTTGACATTTATCTTAGGTCGCCAGCATATGATGCCAATCAAAGAGATTCTGGACGTTTTTGGTCGCCGTTTCACTTAAAATTTTGGGCGGCTTGTCCAGGACAATTCGGAGGCTTCACGTGGCCAATACCGTTGACTTGGGGGCTGTTAGGCTATATGCCAAATGAATCGTGGCCTTTAGACTTTCAATCTGAGTATCGATTTGCGGATAGTGAGGGTTACGAGTGTATATTTGTGATGGACCATAGCATCCACATGTCGATGAAAAAATGGCGCCGAATGAAAATAATTTGTCAGCTATTAGCTTCGGTCCGTTTACCCGACTTTCTCGAAAAAACGTTCCCCACAATTCTATTGATTGTCGCCCTGGCGTTGGCATTGCCCACCCTATTTGACTCACCCCCTATCAAGCCCAAAACCACATGCGAGGAGGCTGCTTCGACCATGATAAAAGCCTGTTCATAATTGCCGGTCTTATTGACATAACCTCAGTAGGTTATGAGCGCCCGCAGCGGCGATTTCCAGTGCCTGTTTGGCCTGATACTGGCCTATGACGTCACTGAGGCAAAGCGCGTTGGTCTGTATGTCATCGAGCCATTCTGCGCCCTGTTCCAACCCCGGCAGCGGCTGCTGACCATGGAGAAACGCCACCAGATGTACTAACTGGCTGCACAGGCGAATGGCGGGATAATCCACCAGTTCGGCGTCGGCGCGGTTGGCGAGTGGCAATATGAGTTCGCGTCCATTGCGGCGCGCAGCCACGATAACGGGCAACAGGCCCGGGCAATGGCGAATATCACCGGACAGAGCCAGTTCGCCAACAAACTCACGGTCTTTCAGGCTGGTGAGGGGGATTTGACCGGAGGCGGCAAGAATGCCGATGGCGATGGGAAGATCGTAACGGCCACCCTGTTTGGGTAGATCGGCGGGGGCAAGATTAACCGTGATACGGCGCATGGGGAACTCGAACCCGGCGTTCACCAAGGCACTGCGTACCCGCTCTCTGGCCTCTTTGACAGAGGCTTCCGGCAGGCCAACCAGGTTAAAGGCGGGCAGGCCATTGGCCAGATGTACTTCAACAGTAACCGCCGGGGCTTCAACCCCCAGGCTTGCACGGGTGGCGACACAGGCAATGGCCATGGGACAAGTCCTTTTGTTCCAAAGATGACCTAAGCTTAGCAGGTGTCGGGAAAATGTAATCCCATGGTGTTTTATCTCACCAAGAGACAAGGCCACCAAATGCTACATTGCATTGTGTTATCAAATGTGAGATTTATGGTTAAATTGACTGTAAAACATAATCAGGGAAGATGCTCCACCGGCACGGATACAAGGCTCTTGGGAGATTAAGGTGTGCTCATGCGGCTGTTGTTTATCTTGGGGTTCTGGCTGTTTTTTTCCCCTTCTTATGCAAAAACGCCAGTGTTGTTTCTGAATCCGGGATACAGCAGCGAAAGTTTTTGGGGCGATGTGGATAGCCTGCTTGAGGCCAGCGCCGCCCGCTTGGACATGCAGGTCGAGACCCTGCACTCAGACCGTAATCATTTCGATATGATACGCCAGGCCACGGAAGTGGCCGGTCGCGCCAAGCTGCCGGCTTTCGTGCTGATGGTTAACGAAAAGCACGGTGGCCTTCGGATGCTGGAGGCCTTTTACCTCAAACCCGTTTATATCCAATTCATCCTCAATGACATCAGTACCGAAGAGCGCCAAAAGCTGCTTAAGGATCCCCATTGGCGCACCTACTTGCTGCCGGCTGTTATCCCCGATAATCAGGACGTAGGCACTCTGACTGCAATGGCGCTGGTGAAAAAACTGGGCGAGGAGCCTTCCCAGTTGGTGCTGATTTCCGGCGATAAAACCACCCCGGCCTCAGTGGAGCGAACCCAGGGGGCTTTGGCCGTGTTTCAGGCCCAGTCGGATGTCACTGTGGAGCAAACCGTCTATGGGCAGTGGCAGGAAGACAAGGCCTATCAGCAGGCTCAGGTGCTGCTTCAGCGTTATCCCACAATAAAAGCGGTATGGACCGCCAACGATCATATGGCTTTTGGGGTTATTCGGGCGCTGAAAGAAAAACAGCTTACACCGGGCAAAGATGTGTTGCTGTCTACCATCAATACCTCACCACGGGTGCTGGCACTCAGACGCGCCGGGGAAATCAACGCCCTGGGCGGAGGGCACTTTCTGGCCGCAGGCATTGCGCTGGCCAATATTCGCCAGTTCAAGGATACCGGCGATTACCCAAAGGTGCATATTTCATTGTTTCGATTGCTGGAGCCTGACACGCCGCTGTTTGATGCACTGGAAAAGCGGGACTGGGCCGGGCTGTTGGATCAGGTGCTTGACCCCACAAGGATACCCGGAAGCCTGTGAGCGAGTTTCCGACGTCGATCTCATTAGAAAAAAGGTGAACTGTTGAGCTCCCGCGTACATTCCATCAGCAGCAAGGTGACAGGTATGATCATTGGTGTCAGCACGCTGCTGGCACTTGTCACCATGCTTATCCAGTTTGTGTGGAACTATCTGGGGGCTGTGGACAACGCCAAGGCTGAAATTCGTGGTTACAGCGAGCTGATATTGCCGTCTATTGCCCAGGCGTTGTGGGATGCCGACAGGCCGCTGCTGAATGATCTGGTATTGGCGGTCTCGCGCTTGCCTGCTGTCAGCTTGGTTGAGTTGTCCAGTCTCGATGGTTTCACTGTGCAATCGGATAATGCGGCCCATTCGGCGCAGACCAATCCCAACGCCCGGATTGAAATGCCCGTGATGTACGAACAGCAGCCTGTTGCCACACTGCGGGTAGTACTCAGCAACAGCGAAATCTATCGGATGCTGTGGCAGCAGATGGTGTTTTTGGTGCTGGGAAACGGCATTAAAACCCTGGTCATGGCATTCGTAATTCTGTCGCTGCTCAAACATCTGGTGATTGGGCGTCTTGCCCGTTTATCGGCCTTTGCCAATACCGTGAGTTTGGCCAATGGCGAGCGTATCCATAAGCCCTTTTGGCCTGCCAATGATCAGGATGAAATAGGCTCGGTAGGCCGGGCGCTTGAAGCCATGTACCACAGACTCAGATCCGATCTGGCGCTTATCCGCATGCAGCAGCGCCAGTTGGCAAGAAGAGGCAGGGCGCTGAGCCATACCGTCGCGGCACAGGACTCCCAGCTGACCTGGCTTGCCAATGCCAACAGTCTGCTGGCCAAGGTGAGTCTGCAGTTTCTGGCGGCCACCAGTGCCGATGCCAGCAAAGAGCTGAATCATTTCACCCGTGAGCTTGGCGCCTTATTGGGCGTTGAGCGGGTCAGTGTGCTTGAGTTTGTGAGGGGGAAGGCCATCTATCGCAGTTTTTGGTCATCCAACGAATCAGATACGCCCGCCAGTGAGTTGGTCATAGATAACCTGCCGTTACTCAAACAAAAATTTGGCCACAGTCATACGTTGGTCATTGAGGATATCGAAAACCTGAAGGAATCCTCTCCCCAGGAATACCGCTATATGAAACAAGTGGGTATTGTCTCTGCGGCTGGGTTTGCCATTGCCGATGGTGACACCCTGCTGGGGGTGCTGTCTGTGGCCAATCGCCGGGGACCGCTGAATTGGACCGCGGATAAGACCCACATACTGACCCAATTTGCCTCGGCACTGAATGAGCTGTGGCTCAGGGAGCGGCACGAGAGCCGGATGTTTGAGCTGCAACAGGAATTGCTTCGGGCCAATATGCAGCTTGCCAGAGAGGCAGAGACAGACCCGTTGACAGGCCTCACCAACCGTCGCCCCTTTACCGATCGCTTATCGATGCAGCTTGAACAGGGGGGCGTACTCCTGATGGCTGACGTGGACTTTTTTAAAGGCTACAACGATACCTATGGCCATGTGGCCGGTGACGATGTATTGAAAAAACTGGCAGTGGAACTTCAAGCGCTTTTGCAAGACAGTGCCCTGCTGGCGCGGATTGGGGGAGAGGAGTTTGCTCTGATAGCCCCCGTGATGAGCGCAGATGAGCTTGAGGCACTATGCGACGGGCTGCTTACCCATGTCCGCAATCTTGCCATAGAGCACAAAGGATCGCATTTCGGCATAGTGACCCTGAGTTTGGGCGCGGTAAATCTGGATAATTGCAGCAATGTCCGCGATGCCCTGAGTCAGGCCGATGCCAGTCTTTATCTGGCCAAGCAGCAGGGGCGCAACCTTGCTGTTATCAATGGCCGGGTTAGTCCAAAGCCGCAGTTGATTGTGTCTTCCTGAGCGCGTCCCTTGCATTGGGCGATGATGTGCTTTGTTTCCGGCTGGGGCCATAACCAAAGGATTTAACGGGGGGCAGGTTCCAACTGCCTGCTTGCCTGTTCCAGGATGTGTGCCAGCTTGCCGGATGCCCTGAGGGTGGCAATTCGTTCATCAAATAGGCGTTTGAGTTCATTGCCGCGTGTGCTTTTGCGGGAGATCAGCACATAAAAAGGCTCGGCGGCGGCGCCGTTAATCAGGCCTTTCTCCAAAGGCGGCAAGGGAGGGTTGTTCATCAACGCCATCTTGGGGGCGAGCAATTCCAACCGGTCCAGATAAAAACGACAGCGACCCATTTTCAGGGTTTCCGCCAGCTGTTCGTAACTCGCCATGCGCATCAGATCCTTTTCTGCCGCCAGTCCGAAGTTGGCGTAGTTATGGCCGCCAAGGCCACAGATACCACCGTATCGCCAGAGGTCTTCGGCTGCAGCGACCTCGGCCGGAGCGTCACTGTTTTGTTTCAGAAAAAAATACCCCGGTGTCAGGTAATAATAGGGGGCTGATGAGATATAATCTTTGCGGCGCTGATCATTCATTGAGGCACTCATGGCAGCGTCAACGGCCCCTGTTGTCAATGACATCAGGCAGCGCCGCCAGGGTAGGGCTATCACTTCATAGGGAATATCTTCAAAAACGTGTTTGAGCACCTCGATGTCGTAACCGGCAAGGGTCTCTGTCTTTTGTTTTCCATCCCGGACAAAGTAGTTGAATGGCGGAAACTCTGTGGATTCGACACAAAACACCAAGGGGGACTCGTTCTGGGCATTGGCAGTGGTCGAGAACAGGGTCACAAAGCTGCAAAACACGAGCGTATATAATAGCTTAAACATAACTCCCCTCCGGCTTTAGCCGCACCCCTGAGTATAGCAAGATATCTGCGTATTGCCTCAGTTGCAGGACGGATTGAAAAATGAGTTTCTTTGAAAATAGTTTGATTATTCTGATGCTTATTGGCATCAGTTGTTTTTTTTCCATGTCGGAAATCGCCCTGGCGGCCTCCCGTAAAATTCGGCTGCGACAGCTGGCCGAAGAAGGCAATGAGCAGGCCCGAAAGGTACTTGAGCTGCAGGCCCACCCCGGCAGCTTCTTTACCGTGGTACAGATAGGCCTCAATGCGGTGGCCATCATGGGCGGCATTGTGGGGGAGTCGGCCTTTACCCCCCACATCATGGCCTTGCTCGATGGCATGGTGCCGGCTCAGTGGCTGGGTCAATTCAGTTTTATCTTGTCCTTTATGCTGGTGACCAGCCTGTTTATTTTGCTGGCAGACCTGATGCCGAAGCGTATCGCCATGGCTATGCCAGAGCGGGTTGCCGTGTCTTTGGTGGGAGCCATGGGCCTTTGCATTACGGTGCTGCGCCCTCTGGTGTGGGTGTTCAACGGCCTGGCCAATGGCCTGTTCCGTATGCTCAGGATCCCCACGGAGCGTAACGATGCCATCACTGAGGATGATATCTACGCGGTGATGGATGCCGGTGCCGAAGCCGGTGTTATCGACAAGGGTGAGCAGCAGATGATGGAGAACGTGTTTGAAATGCAGAGCGTTCCTGTGACGTCTGCCATGACACCAAGGGAGAGCCTGGTGTTCTTCCTGCAAAGCGACACCGAGGAAGACATCAAACGTAAAATTGCTGCCGATCCCCACAGCCAGTTTCTGCTCTGTGATGGTCAGCTGGATGCCATCAAGGGCTATGTGGACTCCAAGGACTTACTTATCAAGGTGATAAGCGGCCAGACATTGAATCTGAAAGACCCGTCACTGGTGCAGAGCTGCCCCATTATCCCGGATACCCTGAGCCTGTCGGAGGCGCTGGATTACTTCCGCAATAACAGGGTCGACTTTGCTGTGGTGCTCAATGAATACGCGCTGGTGCTGGGGGTGGTGACCTTTAACGACCTGCAAAGCGCCGTGATGGGCACCTGGTCGCTGGCCGAAGGGGAAGAGCAAATCGTGGCCCGTGATGCGTCCTCATGGCTGGTGGATGGGGTAACGCCCATCACCGACGTGATGCGTGCCTTTGGCATCGACAGTTTTCCCCAGAGCCAGAACTACGAAACCATTGCAGGCTTCATTATGTTTATGCTGCGAAAAATTCCCCGTCGCACCGATTTTGTGGTCTATGCCGGTTACAAGTTTGAAGTGGTCGATATCGACTCATACAAGGTGGATCAGTTGCTGGTGACCAAGGTGGAATTGCCGCCGGGTGCTGAGGATCAGTAAACCGCAGGATAACAAAAGGCCGCATGATGCGGCCTTTTTCATGGCAGGCTTTCAATAGTCGATGCAATCGAGAAAGGCGGCGATCAGCGGGTCGTTGCGGCGTTTGGCCTTGCAGCAGCATCCCAGTTCAAATGGCGCTATGGCCACCGGGCTTGGAATAAGCGCTATGCGGTCGCGCACCGGACTGTGCTGAATCACCACTTCCGGGGTGATACTCACGCCGCAGCCCAGCGCCACCATGGAGATAATGGCCTCGTGCCCCGATACCTTGGCGTAGATATTGGCATTGATCCCCATGGCCTTGAACCAGGCATCGGCGCGGCGCCTGCCGGGACCATGGTCCTGAATGATAAAGGGCAGCTTGTCCCAGGGGATGGTCTCTTCGGCCAAAAGCTCCCGTGCTCGGCACGCCACCTGGGGCGCAATGATACTCAGGGGAATGGTTTCAATCGGCGAAAAATGCAGGTTATCGGGAAAGGGCTCCGGCAAGGCTGCAATGGCGATGTCGGCGCGGTTTTGTTGCACCTCGCCCACGGCATTGGCGGCATCACCGGTATTGAGCACGATTTCCACCAGCGGGTGTTCCCGGCGAAATCTGTCCAGTAGCTTGGGCAAATGGCTGTAGGCCGCGGTAACAGAGCAGTAGAGATTCAGCCTGCCCTTGAGCTGTTGCTGATTGGGGTCGATACGGCTTATCAGCTGCTCCCAGCCATTCATCATGTCCTGGGCGAAGCGGCGAAATTCCACACCGGCCGAGGTCAGGCTGACGCTGCGATTGTCGCGCTCAAACAGTCGGGTACCGGCTTCCTCTTCCAGCCGCTGCATGGCACGGCTTAAGGTGGAAGGGCTCACATGCATCTGCTCGGCGGTGCGGGCAAACTGCAATGTGTCACACAGGTTTAAAAACAGCTTTATTTCGCGAATATCCATGCCAACCTCACAGGCATCATGACAGCCGTTCCGGACGTCACATCAAAACCTTACCGGGGTAAGTTTGTTGCAAAAATTGAAATATAAAGTTTCGTTTATATCATTTTGAGCAATGCTATCTCTGTTCTATAGTGAGTTCAATCACAATCGGTTGATGATATTAAGGTCACACTGATTGTTTGAACCCAATTGACGAAGGATAAGTGGTATTCACTATGGCTAACTACTTTAACTCATTGAATTTACGTCAGCAGCTGGCCCAGCTGAGCCAGTGCCGTTTTATGGATCGCAGCGAGTTTGAAAACGGCTGTGACTACATCAAGGGCTGGAATATCGTTATCCTCGGCTGTGGCGCCCAGGGCCTGAACCAGGGTCTGAACATGCGCGACTCTGGCCTGAATATCTCCTACGCCCTGCGCGCTGAGGCCATTGCTGAAAAGCGTGCTTCCTGGAAGAAAGCCACCGACAACGGTTTCACCGTAGGTACTTTCGAAGAGCTGATCCCACAGGCCGATCTGGTACTGAACCTGACGCCGGATAAGCAGCACTCCAACGTAGTTAACACTGTAATGCCGCTGATGAAGCAGGGCGCGACCCTGTCATACTCCCACGGCTTCAACATCGTTGAAGAAGGCATGCAGGTTCGTCCCGATATCACGGTTGTGATGGTGGCGCCCAAGTGTCCCGGCACCGAAGTGCGCGAAGAATACAAGCGCGGTTTCGGGGTTCCTACCCTGATTGCGGTTCACCCAGAGAACGACCCACGCGGTGACGGTCTGGAAATCGCCAAGGCCTATGCCAGCGCCACCGGCGGCGACCGTGCCGGTGTACTGCACTCGTCATTCATTGCCGAAGTGAAATCGGATCTGATGGGCGAGCAGACCATCCTGTGTGGCATGTTGCAAACCTCAGCCATCCTCGGTTACGAGAAAATGGTGGCCGACGGTGTTGAGCCTGGTTATGCCGCCAAGCTTATCCAGCAGGGTCTGGAGACCATCACCGAAGCGCTCAAGCAGGGCGGTATCACCAATATGATGGATCGCCTGTCTAACCCAGCCAAAATAAAAGCCTTTGATATGGCTGAAGAATTGAAAGGCGTTCTGGCACCTCTGTTCGAGAAGCACATGGATGACATCATCAGCGGTGAATTCTCCCGCGTGATGATGGCTGACTGGGCCAACGACGATGCCAATCTGCTTCGCTGGCGCGCCGAAACCAACGAGACTGCGTTTGAGAATGCACCAAGCAGCAATGAGCATATCGACGAGCAGACTTACTTCGACAAGGGCATCTTCCTGGTGGCCATGATCAAGGCCGGTGTAGAGCTGGCGTTCGATACCATGGTTGACGCCGGAATCATCGAAGAATCAGCCTATTACGAGTCGCTGCACGAAACGCCGCTGATCGCCAACACCATCGCCCGTAAGCGTCTGTACGAGATGAACGTGGGATTTCAGATACCGCCGAATATGGCTGCTATCTGTTCAATCATGCTGCCGTACCTCTGCTGCGTGACTATGTAAAATCCATGTCTGCCGAGTACCTGGGTGGAGGGCTGAAAGACAGCAGCAATGCCGTGGATAACGTGCGTTTGATTGAAGTGAACCAAGCCATCCGCAACACCGCCGTTGAGTACATCGGCGAGGAACTGCGCGGCTACATGAAAGACATGAAGCGCATCAGCGCTGCCCAGTAACAGGGGCACCATACCGGGCCGTTCAAGGAGCCAACAGCCCGGTTGCAACAAATGCAATAAAGCAACAGTTGTGTTGAGTGGTCACAACTGCCGCTGGCCGAGAGGCCTGAGCTTGTGGCCTAAGGAAGGTGAGAATAAGTCCCGTGCTTGCTCTGCGTGAGCTTACAGTGGATAGATGCAAGGCACAGTTCGCAGCGAATAGCCCTAGTCCTTCGCAAGAACTGTAACGTCGCAGATACCGCTGTAAGCCACGCCCTACGGGGCTTTAATAGCAACACCATTTCGGCGTTATTCAACTTCAGCAGGACGGCGGGGGCGCCCAGCCATGCTTTCAGTTGAATGCCTTGAACTGTCGTCGCTATCAAAGCCAGAGCTGTGCGAGGACTTGTTCGCACCTTCCTAAACTCGATACTTTTTCTGTTGTTGTTTGCATTGTCTCGGCAGGGAAGCTGAATCTTTTTTTGGAATGCAAATTTTCTGTTGTAAAGCCGGTAAGCTTTGTGCTAATTCTTAAAGCTCGCTTAAAAAGGCGACATCAGAAACGAATACGCAAGTTGATTAAGGACTCTGTCAAACGTGTTTAACCAGGCTGCCAAGCTCATTCTCGTGATTATTACCGTAGTGATTATTAAATCACAGCGGGGACGGCGCATGGCAAACTGACAGACCTAATCCAGGAAAGAAGTTGCAGAAAAGCCCCCCGCTCCGAAAGGACCGGGGGGTTTCTCGTTTCAGGGCATTTAAAAACTCGCGTACAGGCGCAGGGCAGGAAATTAGATGGAAGGACAGACGATGAGAGGGGCTGACGCAGTCATCAAGGTATTGGCCGCCCATGGGGTGAACACGGTATTCGGTTATCCCGGTGGCGCCATCATGCCCATCTACGATGCGCTTTACGGCAGTGAGGTCGAACACACCCTGTGCCGCCACGAGCAGGGTGCAGGCTTCGCTGCCGTGGGCTATGCCCGTGCCAGTGGCAAAACCGGTGTGTGTTTTGCCACCTCGGGCCCCGGCGCCACCAACCTCATCACCGCCCTTGCCGATGCTCTGTTGGATTCCGTGCCTGTGGTGGCCATCACGGGGCAGGTATCCACCGCCGTGATTGGTACCGATGCCTTTCAGGAAATCGATGTGCTCGGTATGAGCCTGTCCTGCACCAAGCACAGCTTTATGGTGCAGAGTATCGATGAGCTGGTGCCCACCCTGTACCGCGCCTTTGAACTTGCCGCCTCTGGCCGCCCCGGCCCTGTGCTGGTGGACATCCCAAAAGACATCCAAATCGCCCAGCTTGAATATCGTGCGCCGCTGTTGGCTGTAGCCGATGAGCCAGAAGTGCTGGATGCCGACATAGCTGCCGCCCGCGCCCTGATAGCGGCGGCCAAAAAGCCCATGCTGTACGTGGGCGGCGGTGTGGGCATGGCAGGCGCCGTCGAGCCGCTGCGCCGCTTTATCAAGGCCACCAATATGCCGTCGGTTGCTACCCTCAAGGGCCTTGGTGCCATCCCACATGGCACCCCGGGGTACCTCGGCATGCTGGGCATGCACGGCGGCAAGGCCGCTAACCTTGCGGTGCAGGAATGCGATCTCCTGATGGTGGTCGGCGCCCGTTTCGATGACCGTGTGACCGGTCGTCTGGCCTCCTTTGCCCCCAATGCCAGGGTGCTCCATCTGGATATAGATGCCGCCGAGCTGGGCAAGCTGCGCCAGCCCGATGTGGCCATTGCCGCCGAGCTGCGTGTTGTGCTGCCAAGGCTTGAAATGGAATTGGATATCGCCCCCTGGTGCAGCGAAGTGGAATCCCTGGCCGAGGCCAATCGCTGGGACTATAACCATCCCGGCAGCCTTATCTACGCCCCCGCCATGCTGCGCCGCCTGGCCAACAAGCTGCCGGAAGACAGCGTGGTGAGCTGCGATGTGGGTCAGCACCAGATGTGGGTTGCCCAGCATATGCATTTCCGTCGCCCTGAAGATCATCTGTCCAGTGCCGGCCTTGGCACCATGGGCTTTGGCTTGCCTGCCGCCATCGGCGCCCAGATGGCCCGCCCCGATGCCACAGTGGTGGCCGTGTCCGGCGATGGCTCCTTCATGATGAACGTGCAGGAGTTGACCACCATTAAGCGCCGTAAGCTGCCGGTGAAAATCCTGCTTATCGACAACCAGCGTCTGGGTATGGTGAAGCAGTGGCAACAGCTGTTTTTTGAAGAGCGCTACAGCGAGACCAACCTGTCGGACAACCCGGACTTTGTTGCACTGGCGTCTGCCTTTGAGATCCCCGGCCGCACCATTTTTGCTGCCGAAGAGGTGGAAGAAGCCTTGACCGAAATGCTCACCAGCAAGGGGCCTTACCTCCTGCATGTGGCCATAGATGATGCCTTTAACGTTTGGCCCCTGGTTCCGCCGGGTGCCTCCAACAGCGATATGATGGAAGAAATGGAGAGAAGCACATGAACCATAATCTGGAAGTCACCATGGCACAGCGTCCCGAAGTGGTTGAGCGTGTGCTGAGGGTTGTTCGCCACAGGGGCTTTACCCTGACCAACATGAATATGCGTCTGGGGGATGAGAGCGTATATCTGTCGCTGTCGGTCTCAAGCGAGCGGGGCATTGAGCTTTTAAGCAACCAGCTTTGCAAGCTGGTGGATGTGACCGGTTGTCATGTAATGCAGCCCGCCATGCCGCAGTCGGTCAGTGCCTGATCTCAATACATAAGTAAGATATTCTGTTTCCATCGAAAAATTTAAAAAGCAAAGGAAGTTTCAATGGCTAAATTACGTTCCGCCACCAGTACCGAAGGCCGCAACATGGCGGGAGCCCGCGCTCTGTGGCGTGCCACCGGCGTGAAAGATACCGACTTCGGCAAGCCTATCATCGCCATTGCCAACTCCTTTACCCAGTTTGTGCCCGGCCATGTGCACTTAAAAGACATGGGCTCACTGGTGGCCTCGGCCATCGAAGAAGCGGGCGGCATCGCCAAAGAATTCAATACCATTGCCGTGGATGACGGCATCGCCATGGGCCACGGCGGCATGCTCTATTCGCTGCCATCCCGCGAGCTGATTGCCGACAGCGTGGAGTACATGGTCAACGCCCACTGCGCCGATGCGCTGGTGTGTATCAGCAACTGCGACAAAATCACCCCCGGCATGCTGATGGCGGCGCTGCGCCTCAACATTCCTGTGGTGTTTGTTTCCGGCGGGCCCATGGAAGCGGGCAAAACCAAGCTGTCGGACAAGCTCATTAAGCTGGATTTGGTGGATGCCATGGTGGCGGCAGCGGACGACCGCATAAGCGATGCCGACAGCGAGAAAATCGAGCGCAGTGCCTGCCCGACTTGCGGCAGCTGCTCCGGTATGTTTACCGCCAACTCCATGAACTGCCTCACCGAAGCGCTGGGGCTGTCACTGCCGGGCAACGGCTCCATGCTGGCGACCCATGCAGATCGCCGTGAGCTGTTCCTCGAAGCCGGTCGCCGGGTGATGAAGCTTGCCAAGCGTTACTATGGCGAAGATGACGCCTCTGTGCTGCCCCGCGCCATTGCTTCTTTCAAGGCCTTTGAAAACGCCATGGCGCTGGATGTGGCCATGGGCGGCTCGTCCAATACCGTGTTGCACCTGCTGGCGGCGGCCCAGGAGGCCGAGGTGGATTTCACCATGGCCGATATCGACCGCATCAGCCGCAAGGTGCCGCACCTGTGCAAGGTGGCGCCCTCCACGCCCAAATACCATATGGAAGATGTGCACCGCGCCGGTGGTGTGATGGCGATTCTGGGTGAGCTGGACCGCGCCGGATTGCTGCACACAGACGTAAACCACGTGGCCTCGGAAGATGGCACCTTGAAATCTGTGCTCGAGCGCTTCGATGTGGTGCTGACTAAAGACCAAAAAGTGCACGAATTTTTCCGCGCAGGTCCTGCGGGCATCCCCACGACCCGTGCCTTCAGCCAGTCCTGCCGTTGGGACACCCTGGATGATGATCGCCGCGAAGGCTGTATCCGCAGCCGTGAGTTTGCCTTCAGTCAGGAAGGTGGCCTGGCGGTATTGTCGGGCAATCTGGCCGAAAACGGCTGTATCGTTAAGACAGCCGGGGTGGATGACTCCAATCTTAAGTTCAGCGGTGTGGCGCGGGTATACGAGAGCCAGGAAGACGCAGTCGCCGGCATCCTTGGCGGCGAAGTGGTGGCAGGTGACGTGGTGGTTATTCGCTATGAAGGCCCCAAGGGCGGCCCCGGCATGCAGGAAATGCTCTACCCAACCAGTTACTTAAAGTCACGGGGCCTTGGCACCCAGTGCGCACTTATCACCGACGGTCGCTTTTCCGGCGGCACCTCGGGGCTGTCCATCGGCCACGTGTCCCCCGAGGCGGCCTCCGGCGGCACCATAGGCCTGATTGAAAATGGCGACCGTATCGATATCGATATCCCTGGCCGCAGCATCAAACTGCTGGTGAGCGACGCCGAGCTCGAAAGCCGCCGCGCAGCCATGAACGCCAAAGGGCCGCTGGCCTGGAAACCACTCTCACGGGTTCGCCCTGTGTCCATGGCGCTTAAGGCATACGCCATGCTCGCCACCAGTGCCGATAAGGGCGCGGTGCGCGATGTCTCCAAACTGGAGGGCTGAGATGCTGGATTTTGCTGGTAGTGATACTCATAAATCAGAGGTGAAGCCTGTGGATCTTGCTCATTATTATCTGCAAAAAATCCTGCTTTCGTCCGTGTATGACGTGGCCAAGGTGACGCCCCTGTCCCACATGGGCAAGCTGTCGGCGCGCCTGGGGCAGGAGATTTATTTAAAGCGTGAAGACATGCAGCCGGTGCACTCCTTCAAGCTGCGCGGTGCCTACAACCGCATTTCGCAGCTGACTCAGGCTGAATGCGAACGCGGTGTGGTATGTGCCTCGGCCGGTAACCATGCCCAGGGCGTGGCGCTGTCGGCCTCAAGCCGCGGTGTGGATGCTGTGATAGTCATGCCCACCACTACGCCGGACATCAAAATCGATGCGGTGCGTCGCCGTGGCGGTAATGTGCTCTTGCACGGAGAGTCATTCGATCAGGCCAACGCCCATGCCCAGCATCTGGCGCAAACCGAGGGACGGGTCTATATCGCCCCCTTCGATGATGAGGCTGTGATTGCCGGACAGGGCACGGTGGCCCAGGAAATGTTGCAGCAGCAGCGGGATCTGGAGCTGGTATTTGTGCCCGTGGGCGGTGGCGGTCTGGTGGCTGGTATTGCCGCTTACTACAAGGCGGTGCGCCCGTCTGTGAAGATCATCGGGGTCGAGCCAGAAGATGCCGCTTGTCTTAAGGCAGCCATGGCTGCGGGCGAGCCTGTGACACTGTCTCAAGTGGGCCTCTTTGCCGACGGCGTGGCGGTTAAGCGCATCGGCGCCGAGCCCTTTCGAATCGCCAAACACTATGTGGATGAGGTGGTTACCGTGAGCTCAGATGAAATCTGCGCCGCGGTGAAGGATATCTTCGAAGATACCCGTGCCATCGCTGAGCCTGCCGGTGCCTTGTCGCTGGCGGGGCTTAAAAAATACCTGGCACAGGCTACGCCTGCTCTTGCTGAGGCTGGCACACCTACCCGCAAGGTGGCCGCCATCCTGAGTGGCGCCAATGTGAATTTCCATAGCCTCAGATACGTGTCTGAGCGCTGCGAGCTTGGCGAGCAAAAAGAAGCGGTGCTCGCGGTGAAGGTGCCCGAAGTGCCCGGCAGCTTCCTTAAGTTTTGCGAGCTTTTGGGCAAGCGCGCCATGACCGAGTTTAATTACCGCTTCTCTGGCCGCGACAGCGCCGTGGTGTTTGCCGGTATCCGGCTCTCCGGTGGTCAGCAGGAACTGAAAGAGATAATCGCGTCGCTCACCTCAGGTGGCTTCGAGGTGCAGGACCTCACCAATGATGAAACCGCTAAGTTGCACGTGCGTTATATGGTGGGTGGCCACCCCACAGAGCCTTTGAGTGAGCGGCTGCTGAGCTTCGAGTTTCCCGAGTATCCGGGGGCGCTGCTTAAGTTTTTAACCACCCTTGGCAGTCGCTGGAACATCAGCCTGTTCCACTACCGCAACCATGGCGCCGCCTTTGGGCGGGTGCTGGCAGGCTTTGATGTGCCGGAGGGCGACCATGAAGCCTTTGGCCGCTTCCTCACCGAGCTTGGCTTCGTGTGGCAGGAAGAAACCCACAGCCCGGCTTACCGCTTGTTTTTGGGCAGTAAATAAGTGGGAAAGCCCGTTAGGGAGGTGTGAGTGAGTCCCTGCGTGCTCTGGCTTTGGCGGCAATAGGAGTTCGAGGCATTCAACTGAAGGCATGCCGGGGCATGTCGAAGTTGAATAACGACGAAATACTATAGCCTCCGAAGCCCCTTTGGGCGCGACTTACCTGGGCGTGACTTACAAGGGTGTGGTTAGCGGCGCATTCATAGCTCAGTTCCTATTTGTCATTAACGAGAGCTAAATTCAGCAAGGTAAGCCAGTGCAGAGCGTGTATGGGGCTCATTCGAACCTCCCTTAGACCAAGGCAGGGGCGTTTTAGTATCCGGAATATGCTAGGGTAATTGCTCGGTTCTGAACGCCAAAATCCAGGATTCACGACCTCAGTGCCAAGAAAACCATGACCTCAGCGCGGCATTGCCGCGACAACCAACAAGGAGTTTCCATGCAAGCCGCTCCCAAGATAGCGCCCTTTATGCCGCCACGCCGTATTCTGATGGGCCCGGGCCCCTCTGATGTGTATCCCGAGGTGTTGCTGGCCCAGTCGCGCCCCACGGTGGGCCACCTGGACCCCTTGTTTGTGGCCATGATGGATGAGCTCAAAGCGCTGCTGCAATATGCCTTTCAGACCCGAAACGAAGTGACACTGGCGGTTTCTGCTCCGGGCAGTGCCGGTATGGAAACCTGTTTTGTAAACCTGGTGGAGCCTGGTGAGACGGTTGTTGTATGCCGCAATGGGGTGTTTGGCGAGCGGATGCGTCAGAACGTGGAGCGCTGCGGCGGTATTGCCGTGGTGGTGGACTTCCCCTGGGGCGCACCTGTCGATCCAGAAGTGGTAGAAGGGGTACTGAAGCTTAACCCCGATGCCAAATTTCTTGCCTTTGTCCATGCCGAAACCAGCACGGGCGCACTGTCGGACGCCAAAACCCTGTGTGCGCTTGCCCGAGAACACAACTGCCTGTCGATTGTGGATGCGGTGACCTCCCTTGGAGGGGTTGAGCTCAGGGTCGATGAGTGGGGCATAGATGCCATTTATTCTGGCAGCCAGAAGTGCCTGTCCTGTGTACCTGGCCTGTCGCCTGTGTCCTTCTCTCCCAGGGCGGTGGAAAAGCTTAAAAGCCGCAAGACGCCGGTGCAGAGCTGGTTTTTGGATCAGACTCTGGTAATGGGCTATTGGGGTGGCAGTGGCAAGCGCGCGTATCACCACACGGCGCCGGTTAATGCCCTTTATGCCCTGCACGAGTCGTTGCGACTGCTCGCGGAAGAAGGCCTTGAAAACGCCTGGACCAGACATCAAAAGATGCATCAGTTGCTTAAAGCCGGCCTCGAAAAGCTGGGGCTGGGTTTTGTGGTGGATGAGGCTTACCGCCTGCCGCAACTCAATGCGGTGTACATTCCAGAAGGTGTGGATGATGCCGCCGTGCGCAGCCAGCTGCTTAAGGGGTATAACCTTGAAATTGGTGCCGGACTCGGTGATCTGGCCGGAAAAGCCTGGCGAATTGGGCTCATGGGCTATGGCGCACGGGCCGAAAATGTGGCAATTTGCCTGAAGGCTCTGGAAGAGGTGCTGCAGTAATACGCGCTGCCAAAACCTGCGGGTTTTTGGCCTCTTCGGTTGTCAGTGTCTATAGTGAATGACAGTGATAATGCTAAGAGATTTTATGCGCTTACCTTTGATTTTATGGCTGCTTTTGGTGATGGTCGGGGCACATGCCTCTACCATCAGCATTGGCGCCTCTTCAAATTGCCCTCCCTATATTTTGGAAGATGCCGAATCCGGGCTGGAAGTGGAAATCATCCGTGCTGCCTTTGCGGCCGTGGGAATGGAAGCCAGCTTTAAGTTTTACTCCCGCAAACGGCAGTTGCTCTTCTACGAAAAAGAACGTTTCGACGGCATAATGACGGTGAATAGTTCACTGGATTTAACCGGTTATCCTTCTGATATTTATATCTATTATCAAAATGTTGCCATCAGTCTTGCCGAGAAGCACCTCCGCCTCGAGCGGGTTGCCGATTTGCAGAATTTAAGCATTGCCGCCTTTGATGATGCCTCCATACTGCTGGGGGGCGAGTTTTATAAGGTGAGCAAAAAGACTATCTACCGCGAACTCGACACCACCGAGAATCAAAACAAGATGTTATATCTCGGGCGTATTGATGTGGCTGTGGCTGAAAAGTATGTGTTTTTGGCCAATAACGTCAGGCTGGCAAGTGAGCTGGATACGTCGAAGGCCCTGGATATCCACGAGCTGTTTCCGCGAACTGCCTATCGCCTGATGTTCCGCAATTCCATCGTGCGTGATGCCTTCAATGAAGGACTGAGTAAAATCCGTGAAAACGGCCGTTACGACGCTCTGGTGAAACAGTTCCTCGATTAATCTGATTGAGGCTGACGAGTCCTGAATAGTCTTGGGCCCAGCCAGCTTGCCACTAAAATCCCCAACAGGCAGAGCGGCAGCGCTAGCGCCGTGGCTGCCATCACATCCTGGCTATGGTGCATACCCAGCAGCATGCGCGAGCCGCCCATCGCCAACGCCCAGACAGCCAAAAGAACACAGGTGCCCCAGTGTCCGGAGGCGATAAAAAACCAGCTCGCGGTCAGGGCCAGAATGGTGGCAAACAGGGTGTGGCCAGAGGGAAACGACAACCCCACTTCCTGCTGCCAGTGTTTTGCAACGTGGGGGCTCATGGGCGGTAAAGCCGAAGCGTCATTGGCAAAAAGCGCTGTCATCAACTCTCGGCGCTCGGCCTTGTGAAGCCGGTAAAAGTCATCTGTGTCCAGCAGCTTGTGTTTGGCCAGGAACAGTACATTGGGTCTGGGCTCATTAAAGTGGGTCTTCAGGCTTTCGTTGAGCCAGAGGCTGCTGCCGAGTGAGAGCGCCAGCGCCAACAGTAATTTGATTGCCTGTGGGTGTGACAGACGAATAAAGGCCAGCACTATGACTGCCGCCGTGCTGATGGCGCCCCAGGGCGCTGTGCCGGTAAAGGTGATGGCATAGACAAGTTCGGCAATGACACCGTCCAATGGCAGCCAGGGGAAGAGGGGAAGCTGCGCCAGGGTCAATACAGTTGCCGGCACCAGCAGCAACAGCCATAGGATGAGCAGGAGCAGAGGGCGAATGCGGCGGTCAAAACGCGGAGCCAAAGTATGCTGCATCAAGATTCCTTTCAGGCAACAGTGAAAACAATCCAGGCAGACTAACCATCAACTCCCGGAAATTCAAAATAAAAAAACGGCGACCACAAAGTATTTGGCCGCCGTGTCCTTCATGTTCAAGGCTCGAGGGATGAATTGGACATTAGGTTTATTCCTGCAGGCATTTTCCCTGGCGTCTTGTCAGGTACATGAGTACCAGCAGGACGGTGACCAAGAGGGTGCTGCCCATCAGCAGGGCATAGTCTTCGAGCCGCAAAATGGAATACAGCAGACCATAGAGACCGAGCAACATGGCCAGCATGATGCTGCCGCGAACATAACTTTGGGTGGCGCTGGCCACATAGGCAGGAATGCTGAGCACGGGCACGGCTGCGGCAATCATAAAGGCCTGGCCAAAGCTCAAATGCTCCGACAATGCCAGTAGCAACAAATAAAACAGGGTCATGGCTGCGCCAACCAGCAGGTATTGCAAGGCCGACAAGGCTTGTCCCTGCCCAAGTTCAAACATCAGCAGCAAAATAAAGGTCAGGGCCACAAACAGCAGGCCATACTTGATGGCGCGCTCCACCTTGCCGTAGTGGGTGACGGGTTCAAATAACTGGGTGTGCGCCCGGGCCTCCATCAGATCCATTGGTTGGGACGCCCGCATGATTTGTGGGTAGTTGCGGCTAAGGTGGCTGATGTGCCAGTTGGCATTAAAGCCATTGGCGCTTATCTCACGGGCTTCGGGCAAAATGCCATTGAAACTGGGATGGGGCCAGTCGGCATTGAGCTCGAAGCGTGAATCTTCTCCAAGCGGCAGAAACCCAATGCCCTGTGAGCCCCGCAGGCGCAGTTTAAAGTCCACTTTGAAGGGCGCTGTGTTTTGTCCAAGCTGCACAGGTTGATGAAATCCCCGACTAAGTGCCTCCTGAGCCAGGCCGGTGCCTGACATCAGTGAGCCGTGGGAACTCAAGCCATCGCCACTGACCACAAAATTGTCTACCCCATCGATGGCCTGATTGGAAGACAGACCAAACACCAGTCTGGCGCGATTAAATTCGTACGCTTCCAGATTGCTGATAAGGGGCAGATTCAGGGAAAACTCCGCCTGCCCCTCAACACCGCTTTGATACACCAGCGAGTGGTAAATGCCGCGGTCGCGGAAATCGTGGTTGAGGCTCGCCTTCATTTTCAGGTGCTCGGGCAGGATAAGCAGCTCATCCTCAATACTGCTGCGCCTCTGCTTGCGGCTGCCATCGGCGCTGGTTTCTTCGGTGAGCACCGAATAACGATAAGGAAGCACCAACACGGGACCCGCCAGAACCTGCTCTTCACCCCATGCCTGACCTATGTCCCGCACCACATCGCGGTACAGGCGCTCTCTGTCTGAAGCCAGATCCTGCACCAGCGTCAGCGGAATGATGGCCAGCAGGCACAGCATCAGGGTGAGTGAGCCCTTGAGAATGAGGGCGATCCGATTCAGTAATAAAGGATTATCGGTATTGCCGTATAGCCGGGTCAGTCCGGCGCGAATGGCCACAAAGGTACCAAAGCCAATGGCCCCGAGGAGCGCGAGCGCCATGAGGCCGAAAAACATGTCCGCCATCTGTTCTTCCTTGCAGTCTGGTTCGTGGTGAGATTGCAGTAATTGAAACAGAACCCGGCCTCAACAGGGGGGCAGACCAATGATCAATAGTGGCAGAATTATGGCAATTGCGGTGTAGAAAGCAGCGATTGTGCAAATAGCTGTCATCCTTGACTAAAGTTAGTACAGGATGCAGTAAATTTGACCGGGGTCACCCCGACGGTGACTCGACTGGCCTATGCTGACATCAGGTGTGGCCCGGGTGCGCACTTGTGCCCCGGGAATGCTAAGGAGGTCCAAGATGCGCTTTCAGGTTCAATTTACCCTGGCCATCCGCAGTTTCGATCGTAAACGCGCGGCATTCCTGTCAAAAAAACTGACCCTGCCTTTTGTGCCCTTTGTGGGTTTACAGTTGGTGGAGCCCAGTGGCAACAGCGAGCCCGTGATCTCTGTGGCCTGGTCCGACGAAACTCAGACGTTCCACTGTCATATCGATGCCATACAGGCGCAGATGCCTCAGGGCTGTGAGCTTGACCTTGATTATCTGATTGAGTCAGCAAGGGAAAATGGTTGGGAGGGCGCCGCAAAAATTTACGATCTGGCCGCATAGTCATAAAGCATTGAAGGAGTCTGGCCCGATGAGAAAGGGAGTTTGGTTGTGGTGTTTGCTGTTTTCGGCCGGTGCATCGGCCCATGAAGTGGCTCTGGGTGGTGGCTTCGGTGCCGGTTTTTCCCACCCTGTGCTGGGGTTGGATCATTTGCTGGCCATGCTCAGTGTGGGCATGGTCAGTACCCGACTTGGCAGGCACGCCATCTGGCAGGTGCCTCTCGCCTTCCTGTGTTTTATGTCCCTTGGTGCCGTGCTTGGTATAGCCGATATCGCCTTGCCCCTGGTGGAAGCCGGGATTGCTTTGTCGGTAATGCTGCTTGGGCTCGCCATCGCCTTTAACCGTGCTCTGCCGCTTTGGCCTGCCATGTTGGCGGTAGCGATATTCGGCATATTCCATGGTCATGCCCATGGTATGGAAATGCCAACACTGGCGAGTCCCTGGTTGTATGGGCTGGGCTTTCTCCTCGGTACAGCTACGATACACCTTATCGGCGTATTTACCGGCTTACTGCTGGCGATGAAAGAGCGCCGCTATCCACTGACCCGCATCACCGGAGCAGGCATAGCTGCCATGGGCACCCTGTTCCTGATAGGCACAGTGTTGCCGGGATAAGCGGGTCGGCAACGAAAAACGCCAGGCATTGCCTGGCGTTTTGATATGTCAGCCTGAATGACAGGCTCAGGCCTGCTTGTCTTCCAACAGTTTTTCCAGGGCTTCGACCTTGGTTTGCAGCGCTTCCAGCTTTTCGCGGGTACGCAGCAGCACATGTTGCTGCACCTCAAATTCTTCCCGGGATACCAGGTCGAGCTTCATCAACTGGCTTTGCAATACCTGCTTGCTGCGCTCTTCCACTTCTCCGGCAAACTGCTTGAGACCAGAAGGAAGGTTGTCACTGAGCTGTTTGGCCAAGTCTTCGATTTTTTTGGGGTTCAGCATCTGTCATTCCGCCTTGGTTTGAATTGGCTCGATTGTACCCCAGCCAATGCTCAAGCCCAAGTGCTGCTATAGATGATGAAACGCCTCCTTACGGAGGCGTTGTCAGTCTAGGAGCGCACAGTTGTCCTAGGTATCGAAGCGGTCAGCATTCATTACCTTGCACCAGGCGGCCACGAAGTCCTTCACAAAGGTCTCCTTGTTGTCGTTCTGGGCATAGTATTCGGCGTAGGCGCGCAATACCGAGTTGGAGCCAAACACCAAATCGACCCGGGTGGCAGTCCATTTTTTCTGGCCACTGGCCCGTTCGCAGATCTCATAGAGATTGTTGGCGACCGGCTTCCAGCTGTAGCTCATATCGGTGAGGTTAACGAAAAAGTCATTGCTGAGGCTGCCGGGATTGTCGGTCAGCACCCCATGTGCCGTGCCACCATGGTTGACCGCCATGGCCCGCATGCCGCCAATCAGCACTGTCATTTCCGGCGCAGAGAGCCCCATCAGTTGTGCCCGGTCGAGCAGCATTTCTTCCGGCGTGACCACGAACTCCTGCTGTTGCCAGTTACGGAAGCCATCTGCCAGTGGCTCGAGCACCTCAAAGGAGTCGATGTCTGTTTGTGCCTGGCTGGCATCACCGCGACCTGGGATGAAAGGTACCTTGATATTGAAACCGGCGGCCTTGGCAGCCAGCTCGACACCGAGGTTACCTCCCAGTATCAGGGTGTCGGCGATGCTGACACCCATGTCGTTGGCAATGGGGGTGAGCAGTTCCAATACCCTGGCCAGTCTGGCGGGCTCATTGGCCGCCCAGTCTTTTTGCGGCAACAAGCGAATACGGGCACCATTGGCGCCGCCGCGCTTGTCTGAATTTCTATAGGTTCTGGCGCTGTCCCATGCGGTGGCAACCAATTCGGCGGCACCAAGCCCTGTGGCGGCGATGCGTGCTTTTACAGCTTCCGGGTCGTACTGGCTGTTGCCCTTGGGAACTGGGTCTTGCCAAATCAAGTCTTCAGCGGGCACATCGGGGCCAAAGTAGCGGGATTTGGGGCCCATATCCCTGTGAGTGAGCTTGAACCATGCTCTGGCAAAGGTGTCGGCAAAATACTCGGGATCGTTATAAAATTTTTCGGCGATGCGGCGGTAATCCGGGTCCATCTTCAGCGCCATGTCCGCATCTGTCATCATGGGATTGCAGCGAATGCTGGGGTCTTCCACATCCACCGGCTTGTCTTCTTCCTTGATGTTCACCGGCTCCCACTGCCAGGCGCCTGCCGGGCTCTTGGTGAGCGCCCAGTCGTAGCTGAACAGCAGATGGAAATAGCCGTTGTCCCAACGGGTGGGGTGGGTGGTCCAGGCGCCTTCGATACCGCTGGTGACTGTGTTGCGGCCTATGCCCCGGCTTTGATGATTTATCCAGCCAAAGCCTTGTTCTTCCAGGGGGGCAGCCTCTGGCTCTGGCCCCAGATTGGCGGCGCTGCCATTACCATGGGCCTTGCCCACGGTGTGGCCACCGGCGGTCAGCGCCACGGTTTCTTCGTCATTCATCGCCATTCTGGCAAAGGTCACGCGCATGTCCTGGGCGGTTTTCAGCGGGTCTGGGTTGCCGTCCACCCCTTCCGGATTAACGTAAATCAGCCCCATCATGACCGCCGCCAGCGGGTTTTGCAGATCGCGAACCCCGGAATAGCGACTGTTTGCACCGCCACTGGGGGCAAGCCATTCTTTTTCTGCTCCCCAATAGGTGTCTTTCTCGGGATGCCAGATATCTTCGCGGCCAAAGGCAAAGCCGAAGGTTTTCAGCCCCATGGACTCATAGGCCATGTTGCCCGCCAAAATCATCAAATCGGCCCAGCTCAGCTTGTTGCCGTATTTCTGTTTGATGGGCCACAGCAGGCGCCGCGCCTTGTCGAGGTTGCCATTGTCAGGCCAGGAGTTAAGCGGAGCGAAGCGCTGTGCACCATGGCCGCCACCGCCGCGACCGTCGGCAATGCGGTAGGTGCCGGCCGAGTGCCACGCCATGCGGATCATCAGGCCGCCATAATGGCCCCAATCGGCTGGCCACCAGGTCTGGCTGTCGGTCATCAGGGCTTTGAGATCGTGTTTGAGCGCCTCTACATCGAGGCCTTTGAGGGCTTCCCGGTAATTAAAACCCGGCGCCATGGGGTTGGTTTTGCTGTCGTGCTGGTGGAGGATGTCGAGGTTCAGGGCCTTGGGCCACCAGTGGTTGTCTGCCTGGGTGGCAGAGGTTGCACCACCGTGCATCACCGGACATTTGCCTTCATTACTCATGTTGCTGCTCTCCTTAGTACCATTCCCTGTTTAAGGGCTTCCATCAGAAAACACGGTATCGACAGGGGCTGGGCAACTGAGTCACTCAGCTGCCATTTGCCGCCGACACCTTTGGCTGCACATTGTATTGACCTCCTCATACTAGTAGAGGGGAGAGTCGGCTTCCAATCACATTTAGCGATTGCAACGACCTGTTATTTAAGCGTTAGCATTGTTGCAGGCGAAGGGGAAATGGGCTGAGAAGGGCAATAAAAAAGCCGGGATAGTCCCGGCTTTTTCCAAAGGTTCAGTTATCAGGCGTTGGCCTCAACAAATTCAGGCAGCGGCTTGTGCTTTTCGCCGAGGAAACTGTAGATCACCGGCAGTACAAACAGGGTGAACACAGTGCCTATGGCAAGGCCAGCCACAATCACCAGACCTATGTTGAAGCGGGCTACGGCGCCGGCGCCGGAGGCGAACAGCAGCGGAATAAGGCCCGCAATCATGGCTGCAGTGGTCATCAGGATGGGGCGCAAGCGGATTTTGGCTGCCAGACTGATGGCCTCGATGCGAACGATACCACGGTGCAGCTGCTCTTCCTTGGCCACCTCACACATCAGGATCCCGTGTTTGGTGATAAGTCCCACCAGAGTGATCAGGCCCACCTGGGTATAGATGTTCATGGACGAGAGCCCGAACACATGGGTCCACCCCAGTGCAATCAGGGCGCCGCAGATGGCCAGCGGCACAGACACCAGGATAACCACAGGGTCTTTCAGGCTCTCGAACTGACTCGCCAACACCAAAAAGATGATGGCAATGGCCAGCAGGAAGGTGCTGTACAGCGCCGAGCCTTCGGTCACAAACTGACGGGCTTCGCCGAGGAAGTCGTAGTTGTAGCCCTTGGGCAACTCGTTGTCGCCTATGTCCTGCAGGAAGGCGATGGCATCCCCTATGGCAACCCCGGGGGTGGCCACGCCGCCAATGGTCAGCGAGTTCATCTGGTTGAAGTGGGGCAAAGAGCGGGGCTGAGCCACCATCTCGATTTCCACCAGGCTTGAGAGCGGAATTGAATTACCGTCGGCGGCCTTCACGTAATAATTTGCCAGCGACTCGGGATTGGCGCGCAGTTTACGCTCCACCTGAGGGATCACTTCATAGGAGCGGCCATCGAGGTTGATGCGGTTAACATAGCCGTCGCTCATCATGGTCGACAGCGTCATGCCGATATCCTGCATGGTCACCCCGTAGGTGCCCGCCAGATCGCGCTTGATATGGATGCGCATGCTGCCTGAGTCGAACTTGAGGTTCATCTCGGAGTAGATGAAATACGGGCTCTTTTGCACCTTCTCCAGCACTTGAGTACCAATCTGGAACAGGCTCTCAAAACTGCTGGCGGTAGTGACCACAAACTGAATTGGCAAGCCGCTGGAGGCGCCGGGCAATTCAGGCATCTCGAAGGTGGTTACCGCCATGCCGGGGATGCTCTTTACCTCACCGGCAAAGAACTTCTGCATCTCCTTCTGGCTCTTGTCACGCTCGCTCCAGGGCACCAGCGGCGCAATACCAAATGCCTGATTGGCGTTTGGAATGCCCACAAAGGCGAGTGAGGCTGCCGATTCAGGCTGGGCCGCAATCATGTTGGTGACCAGCGTCATGTTGGCCTGGATGTAATCGAGGTTGGCCGTGGAAGGCGCAGTACCCATCATCATCACCACACCTTTGTCTTCCTTGGGGGCAAGCTCAGCGGGGATGAATTTAAACAAAAACGGCAGCGAGGCAAACACGATAATCGCGAAGGCCACGACCACGGCACGCCTTTGCATGACAGCCGCCAGCATGCGGGCGTAACTGTCGGTCATGCGACTCAGGGTTGTTTCAACCGCATGCTCAAACTTGCTCGGCGCGCTGTGCTCTTTGAGGATTTTCGAGCACATCATGGGCGACAGAGTCAGTGCCACTATCCCCGAAATAAATACGGCGCCCGCCAGGGTCAGGGCAAACTCTTTAAACAAGGAGCCCGTGATGCCCCCCATCAGCGCGATGGGGGCGTACACAGCCGCCAGAGTGATGGTCATGGAAATTACCGGCACCGCGATTTCACGGGTACCTATGATGGCAGCGCGAAACGGGCTTTCGCCGAGCTTGATGTGTCTGTCGACGTTTTCCACCACCACGATGGCGTCGTCCACCACCAGGCCGATGGCCAGTACCATGGCGAGCAGTGTCATCAGGTTCAAACTGAAGCCGAATGTTTGCATGATGATGGCCACGCCAATCAGCGACAGTGGAATGGTCACAATTGGAATAAGCACGGCGCGCAGCGAACCCAAAAACAGGGTGATCACCACAATCACGATAATCGCCGCTTCACCTATGGTTTTGATAACCTCATTGATGGACTCATCGATGGCGCGGGATGAATCATAGAGAATGCGCGCCTTGATGGATGGCGGCAGACTGCGCTCGATTTCCGGCAGCAGAGTACGGGCATCGGCGGCCACCGTGAGAGGGTTGGCCGTGGGTGTCACGTCCAGACCTATGACCACGGCCTCCTGACCGTCGGCCAGTGCGCGGTACACATCGTGGCTCTTATCCAGCGACACTTCAGCAATGTCACCGAGGCGAACCACCTTGCCGTCACCACTTTTAATCACCAAGCGTTTCAGTTCGTCGATGGTGGCCACCTGAGTATCGGCGGTGCCGTTAAACAGGGTATAGACACCATTGGCCTGACCCACGGCAGACTGGAAGTTGTTGGCCTGCAGTACCTGCATCACTTCGGTGGCGCTCAGGTTGAACGCGCCCATGCGAGCCGGGTCGAGCCATATGCGCATCGAGTACTGGATACCGCCGTAGAGGTTAACCTTGGCGACCCCGTTGATGGTAAAGAGCTGCGGTTTAACCACCCGCTCCAGATAGTCTGTCAGCTGGCTCGAGTTGATGCTGTTGCTGGAAAAGGCGATATAGAGCACAGACGTTTGTGAGCCGGTGGACATGGTCACAGTCGGGTCTTCCGACTCCTTGGGCAGCTGCGAGCGCACCGAATTTACCTTGGCAAGAATATCAGCCAGGGCGCCATTGGGATCGGTATTGAGCTTCATGTACACGTTGATATTGGACTTGCCGAGAAAACTCTCGGAGGTCATAAAATCCACGTTGTCGGCCTGGGCCAATGCCTGTTCCAGCGGCTGGGTAATAAAGCCCTGAATGAGGTCGGCGTCGGCACCATAATAACTGGTGGCCACGTTGACCACGGTATTGGTCATCTCGGGATATTCCCGCACCTGCATGCTTTTGAGGGCATTCAATCCCAGCAGCAGTATGAGGAAGCTTATCGAAACGGCAAGCACCGGCCGTTTGATAAAGATATCTGTAAAGCGCATCCGGATATCTCCTTAGAGCTTGGGCATGGTGGCGGCTTCGGTCATGGCCTTATCTTCCACCACGCTGACCTTGCTGTTGTTGGACAGGCGGATTTGCCCGGATGTGATCACCAGATCGCCTTGCTTCAGCGGGCCCGTGACCAGAGCATCGTTGCCACTGCGCTCGAGTACATTCACGTTGATTTGGCGAACTCTTAAAACGGGCTGGCCGTTTTCGTCATGCTTCTCAACCAGATAAACCGAGTTGCCATAAAGCGTAAAGTTAATGGCAGTCTGCGGCAGTACGATTTGTTGCTCGAGCTTATCGAGGAGAACGCTGACCCGGGCAAACATACCGCTTCTGAGGCGGGCATGATCGTTGGGGATCCGCGCCTGGATCTGAATCAGACCGCTTTGATAAAAGACCGCAGGTTCGATGGCGGCAATTTCCCCTTCGAAGGCTTCTTCCGGATAGGCATCCACATACACATGAATTTTTTGCCCCACGGCTACTCTGGGTAACTGGGTTTGTGGAATGGTGAAGCGGATTTTCATGGTGCTGATGTCTTCAAGACGCACTATGTCACTGCCAACCTGCAGATACTCACCGAGGTTAATGTTGCGGATACCCACCAGGCCAGAGAAGGGCGCGCGGATTTCGCGGCGACCTATGGTGGCTTCCAGGCTTTCGATATCAGCCTTCAGTGCCAGATACTTGGCCTCGGCGTTGTCCAGGTCCTGCTTTGATACCGATTTTTGTGCGTACAAACGAGTTAAGCGTTTGAAGTCGGCTTCAGCGGCAGGCAGCTGCACCAGCTTGGCCTGCAGGTTTGCCTTTTCGACCCGGGTGTCCAGGGCAACCAGCAACTGGTCTTTGCTGATATTGCTGCCATTCTCGAAGGCGATGTTGGTGACTACGCCCGCCGCTTCGTTGGCGATGGTGACACCCTGATGGGGCTCGACAAAGCCGATAGCGTCAATGGTGGGTTGCCACTGAGTAGGGCTTACTGCCAGCGCCGTGACCGGAAACTCGGCTTCCGGCATATTGGCGATGGCCTCGGCAATCTTGCCTTTTACAAACAGATTAAAGCCGATGACACTCCCCAGAGTCACCAGCGCTATGGTCAGCATGACCAGAATCCACTTTTTCATTGCCTATTGGCTCCGCTTATTGGTGAGGCTTGATGGCGCGCCAGCACAGGTCACATACCTGCTCCAGCTCGCTTTGTTGAAAGTTCATGCCGGTGCGGCGCATTCGCCTGCACAGGCCCACGGCCGGCTCAAAGGCCAGCGCAAACAAGAGTTCATCATCCATCTCCAACATCAGTCCCTGGGCCTTCGCCTCGGCGAAGAGTGCGTGCAGGGGGGCGAAGGTTTCCCGCTCAAACTTGCGGTGCTCTTCGCTGTTGGCGCCGGGAAGATGGGTGTATTGCTCGAAGTTGAGCCGCTCCAGGGTACAGGTTTCGCCGAGGCGGATGATGTTGAACCAGATACGCCGAAAACGGGCCTCGATGCTGCCTTCAACGGCATCAGCGAGAATAAAGTTGGCGATTTGGGTCAGCACATCGCGTCTCAATTCATCGATGAGGGCATCTTTATCGGCGAAATACCGATAGATGGTGCCCGCAGCCACACCGGCATCTTTGGCCAGCTTCTGCATCGACAGATTGTGAAGTCCGTCGTTGGCGATAATGTTTTCGGCTGCTCTGAGAATTTGTTCCCGCTTGTTGTCCATAACTGACACCTGTAGTGAATGAACGTTCATTCATTTTATGGTGCTGCAATAAATTTGGCAAGCGCTGCAGGGTCGCCTGCATGCTTTGGGATCTGCTATGATCGCCAGTCCTCTGTTTGGTTAACCCGGTTAAATATCGCCCCCATGAAGCTGAACCCCGCACAAAATGATGCAGTCCATTATGTTTCCGGTCCTTGTCTGGTATTGGCGGGTGCGGGCAGTGGTAAAACGCGGGTGATCATCAACAAAATTGCTTATCTGGTGCAGAAGTGTGGCTATCAGGCTCGCAATATTGCCGCCGTGACCTTTACCAATAAGGCGGCGCGGGAGATGAAAGAGCGGGTCGCCCAATCCATGGGTCGCAAAGAAGCGCGGGGGCTGTGGATTTCTACCTTCCACACACTGGGTCTGGAAATTCTCAAGCGCGAGCACAAGGCCGTAGGACTCAAGGCCGGCTTTTCGCTGTTTGATGACCAGGACACCCTGGCGCTGTTAAAGGAGCTCACTGAAAAAGAGCTTCAGGAAGACAAGGATCTGCTCAAGCTGCTGGCGACCTCGATTTCCAACTGGAAGGGCGCGCTGGTGATCCCGGATCATGCCCGCAAGGTCGCCAAAGATGAACGGGAGCAGCTGTTTGCCCTCTTGTATCAGCGCTATGCCCAGCATATGAAGGCATACAATGCCCTCGACTTTGATGACCTTATTCTGCTGCCGACCCTGCTGCTGAGGCATAACGAAGAAGTGCGCAGGCGCTGGCAGACCCGTATCCAGTACCTGCTGGTGGACGAATATCAGGACACCAACGGCAGTCAGTATGAGCTGGTAAAGCTGTTGGTGGGCGAGCGCGCCCGTTTTACCGTGGTGGGTGACGATGACCAGTCAATCTATTCCTGGCGCGGTGCCAAGCCACAAAACCTGGTGCTGCTCGGTAAGGACTTTCCGAGCCTCAAGCTTATCAAGCTGGAGCAGAACTACCGGTCCAGTCAGCGAATCCTGCGTGCGGCCAACATCCTCATTGCCAATAATCCCCATGTGTACGACAAGTCACTGTTTTCTGAGCTTGCTTACGGCGAGCCCATGCGGGTGATAACGGCGCTGAATGAAGAGCAGGAGGCCGAACGGGTGGTGGCTGAAATTATTCGCCATCGCTTTGTGGGCAAAACCAGTTACGGCGATTACGCCATTCTCTACCGTGGCAACCACCAGTCGCGCCTGATAGAAAGGGCGCTGATGACCAACCGCATTCCCTACAAGCTCAGCGGCGGTACCTCGTTTTTCTCCCGCGCCGAAATTAAAGACATCATGGCCTATCTGCGGCTGGTGGTGAATCCGGACGATGACAATGCGTTTTTGCGCATCGTAAACCTGCCCAAACGCGGCATAGGCCCGGCAACCCTGGAGCGTCTGGGTAACTTTGCCAACAGCAAACATATTTCCATGTTTGCCGCCATTTTTGAGCCTGAGCTGGAGCTCCATCTGGGGAACAGTGCCATGACGGCGCTGGAGCAATTTGGCCGCTTTATCGTGGAAACCGGTGATATTGCCGAGCGCGGCGAAGGCGTGGATGCCATCAAGCAGCTTATCCGCAAAATCAATTACGAGGACTTTCTCTACGAGACCAGCCCCAGCGCCAAAGCGGCCGAAATGCGGATGAAGAACATCTCCGAGCTGTATCGCTGGGTGACTGAGATGCTCAATGGTGACGATCTGGATGAGCCCATGACGCTGTCGGAGGTCGTGGGCCGTTTGACGCTCAGAGACATGATGGAGCGTAACAGTGAAGACGAAGCAGGGGACCAGGTGCAGCTGATGACCCTCCATGCCTCTAAGGGGTTGGAGTTTCCCTATGTGTTCATGATTGGCATGGAAGAGCGCATTCTGCCGCACCAGACCAGCATTGATGAAGACAATGTGGAAGAAGAGCGTCGGCTCGCGTACGTGGGGGTGACCAGGGCGCAGCGTGAGCTTTGGTTTACCCTGTGCCGTGAGCGGCGTCAGTTCGGCGAAACCATGCGCTGTGAACCCAGCCGTTTTCTGGACGAGCTGCCTCAGGATGACTTGATTTGGGAGAGTCGCAAGCAGCCCCAGACAGAGCAACAACGTCAGGAAACGGGCAAAGCCAACATCGCCAACCTCAGGGCCATGTTTAAAAAATAATGTCTCGGGACATCAGGCGCAGACGCTGCTCTGCGCCTGATTCAGTGGCTGCAGTTGTTGAATGCGGTCTATGCCGGCCTGAATTAAACTCTGGCGGGTGAGGCTGCATTCGGTGCCTGAGGCGATAACGATTAATCCCAATGACGTGGCTGCCATTGCCGAGGCGGTGAGTAAGCGCACTTTTTCCGAGCCAAGTCTGTCTGTCGTAGGCGCCAACCTTAACGCCTTGATGGGCATTAAAGTAAGGGATTTAAGAGAGCTGTAGCCATTGCCATAGCCGGATAGCCCAAAGCTCACCCCCAGTTTTCCCAGTGCCTCAAAGCCTGCAATGTGTCCCTGAGTGTCTTGCACCAGGGCGCGCTCATCGAAGAACAACCACAACCTTGCGGTATCCAGATTCAGCTCTCTGACCATATTTTTCAGGCCTCTCAGGGCATGTTTGTGCTTGAGATGGGCGCTGGATAAACACAAATGCAGTTCGGCTTCGTTGAGTTCGAGGGGAAGTGGACGCTTCAGGTGTCTGAGCAAACAGCGGTCCAGCTCGAGGATAAGATTGGAGCGCTCGGCAATGGACAAAATGGTGTCTTCAGCCAGCTCGCCCCCTTTGGGGGGACGCCAGCCAAGGCTTAAACGATAGGCCAGCGGCTCGCCCGTGGAGAGAGATTCCACCGGCAGGATTTTGAGATATAACTCATCCCGCGCCAATGCGTCCCGCAGTAAGGCTTCGTCATGCAGTTCTGCCTGATGTTCTTGCCGACGTTTGCTGTCGTAAACCACATAGCAACCCTTGCCCCGGGACTTGGCCTGATACATGGCAGCGTCAGCGTCTCTCAGCATTGACTCGGGGGTATCCTGTTGGCTGCGCCCACTCACGGCAATGCCGATGCTGGCGCCGGACTGAAACAGGGCATCGCCCAACTGGAAGGGTTCTGACAGCTGCGACAGGATGCGTTCGGCTACTTCCTCGGCATCCTTGGGAGTATTGATTTGGTCGAGGAGCACGACAAATTCATCGCCCCCCAATCTGCCAAGGGTGTCGTTTTCGCGAATGCAATTGGACAGTCGGCGGGCCGTTTCTATCAGGAAGCGGTCGCCCTCAAGGTGACCCAGAGTGTCATTGATTTGCTTGAATCTGTCGAGGTCGATGAAGAGCAGGGCGAATTGGTCACGTCCATGGCGCCTCACATGACGCACAGCCTGGCCGAGACGTTCGGTAAACATACTGCGATTGGGCAGGCCTGTCAGGGTGTCGTGTTTGGCGTCGTGAATCAGCTTTTGTTCCACTTCACGGCGGCGTTGAATTTCCAGTTCCAGCTCGCGGGTGCGTTCAGCGACTTTTGATTCGAGCCGCTCGTAGCTCTTTTTCATGAACTCAGCATGCTGTTTGCGCTCGATGGCGGTGCCTATGTGCTGGGAAACAAAGGTCAGCAGCTCCAGATCGCGTATTTGATAGTTCTGAGTCATGCTGAGGCTGTAAATGGTCAGGGCGCCGCGAACTTCGTCTCCGATAAAGAGCGGAACGCCAATCCATTGATGCATCTTTTGGGTGTTGTTCAGCGTAGGGGTGTTGACATAAATCTCCCCCTTATTGACCAGGTCCTGAATATCTTTTTGATCCAGCAGCAGTGGGCGGCGTCTGCTGAGCAGGTATTCAGTCAAACCGTCGGTCAGAGGGCGACGGCTGGGGGGCTCTGTGCCCAACTGCGAAACATAAAAGGGGAAACGCAGCTGCTGATTGGTATCGTCAAGCAGCGCGATATAGCAGTTGCTGGCGGGGATCAGGTGGCTGAGAATGTTGTGAAGTCGGCTGTAGAAGTCTTCCTGCTCCAACCCCGAGGCCGACAATTCGGCAATTTCAAACAGAGATTTTTGCAGCCGCTCGGCTCTGCGTCTTTCATAGACTTCGAGTTTCAGCTTGTCGTAGGCTTCGCTGAGTTCCTTTGTCCGCTGATCGATGGATTGTTCGAGCTGCTCCTGATGACGAAGTCGCTCCATCACCCCTGAAATATGGTGGCTGATAAACTCCATCAGCTCGATTTCGGTAAGGCCATAACTCACGTTGGGATCGTACGTTTGTACCACCAGGACGCCGGTTGTACGCTCCTGATACCGAATGGGCACGCCGAGCCATTGATGGCTGGCACTGCCCAAATTCTCGATGGCTTCTTCAGCAACAAGGCGTTCAAAGTCCGCTTCGTTGCACAGCATGGTTTCGCCGCAGCGAAATACATAACCGGTAATGCCGCGCGTCAGTATGCTGTGGATGTCTCTATCTGGGTACATCTGGGCCGGGTGGGGGTCCATTTCATCGGCAAAGAAAGGGATTTCCAGACGTTCGGTACGGTGGTTGTAAGTGACAATAAAAAAGTTATCAGCCGCTATCAGGGATTTGAGATGCAAGTGAACGCCAGCATAGAAGTCTTCCGGAGAATTTACTTCGGTGGCGATGTGGGTAATTTGTAAGAGTGCATCCCGGATGATTTCGGCACGTTTATACTTGCCGGCTAGCCGTCTGAGCCTGTCAACCCGCTTAAGTAACCGCTCAATGCTTTCCCCTGACGGGGAATTGGCTTCATCCTTAAATCCAGTATCCCTAAACATATTGTTCGTCGCAGTTGTGTATTAGTGGGTAACAGAGACGTTAAAAGAACAGCATACTCTCGAATGGGGTAGGCTCAAAGTGAATTCTTAGAACGATTTTTGTGCATACACACCAGTGGATTAATCAAAACTTGAGCAAACGATGAAAAAAAGCATTTTATGCTCTGGACTCAGGAACAAATACCTCCTACTATATGCGGCGCTGACACGGCGGGGCACCCATAGCTCAGTTGGATAGAGCGCACCCCTCCGGAGGGTGAGGCCGAGGGTTCGAATCCTTCTGGGTGCGCCAGTTGGATTAAGTCGGGTCAGCAAGGAAATTCAGTGGTGACTGTAGCTCAGTTGGTAGAGTCCCGGATTGTGATTCCGGTTGTCGTGGGTTCGAGCCCCATCAGTCACCCCACTTTTCCAGATGAAGAAATTCGTCGGTGATTAGCGCAGTCCGGTAGCGCATCTGCTTTGGGAGCAGAGGGTCAGAGGTTCGAATCCTCTATCACCGACCACTTCCTCTCTTTTTTGAATGCGGATAAATGCCTTGCGGCATTTTTTTGTTTTCAGCCACAGTGTTATTCGATGTTTCGGTGATTAGCGCAGTCCGGTAGCGCATCTGCTTTGGGAGCAGAGGGTCAGAGGTTCGAATCCTCTATCACCGACCACCTTCTTTCTACACACATCCTCTACACATTATTCCACCGTCTGAAACAATATTGTTTGGTGTGGCCTTGTTGCATCTGTTGTCTGACATCTATCTCGATGAATGGTGACTGTTTGGCTGAGCCTGGGTTATTGGATGAAAAATAATAAAGGCACCCAAAGGTGCCTTTATCAGTGTTGCTGTGTATTAATCCACACTCACAGGTGGAGAAATAAAGCCTTGGTATGCCGTTGTTTTCAGTGGAATGAAGCGCTCTAACTGCGGCTTTTCCTGAATACCTGTAACAATAACCTGAATTTCCAAACCACGGGCCACGTTGACCAAGGCACGGCAGAGCTCTGCGTTGTGCTGGTTTTCGTCGTAGTAAGCAAAAGATTGATCCAGTTTTACATAGCTGGGTCTCAGGGTTTGCAGATAGGACATAGAGCCAAACTGACGGCCAAAGTGATCGATACCAAACTTTGCGCCATTGTCCCTGATAATGGCGCACAAGGCCTCACAGGCTTCCGGATTACTGTAGACCCCGGATTCAGGAATATCGAAGCACAGCCGTTCCGCCATAGGCGTTGAGCGAAGGAACTGCTGTAACCACTGATGGAACTCAGTGTCGGTCAAACTTTGATGGGTCAGGTTAATGGCCACTGGTTCAAAGTTGCGCTCCAGTAGATGTATGTCATGCACCTTTTGGATCAAACATTTATCCAGCAAAGCCCCCAGGGAAAGCAGCTCTACATAGGGCATAAATTGTCCGGCATGGGCCAGCTTATCGCCAATTTCCAATTGGCAGTAAAGCTCATGCTGCAGCAGGCCTGCGCCATCTGTGAGCTGAATGGGCTGCCAACGGAATTTGAACAGTTTGGCATTGATGGCGCTGGAGAGCTTTTCACGCCATTGTTCGCGAGTAAACATCTGCTCTTCACTGGACTCAAACCAGTGATACACCTTGCCACCCTTGATAGCGGTTTGCAGTGCGTTATCCGACTGCGCCAGGATGTCAGACACTGTCATTGAGCCAATGCGTTCAGCAATACCTATGGCGAAATGCTCATTGGGTTTACCACCAGCTTTTGAGATTTCCTGATTGACCGTGCGGATCAGGGTTTGCAGGTACTTACTGATAAGTTCTTTATCAACATCAAATACCAGGAATGCAAACTCAAACGCGGCAATTCTGGAAACCACGCCCGGCGCAATTTCTTCCAGTTGGGATTGCAGTTTTTCTGACAGGAGTTTGATGGTTTCGTCGCGTACCTGATAGCCGTATTTTGCATGCACTTCTTCAAGCCAATCAAACTTGGCCATAAAGAGTGCACCACTGCCGGGTTCAGAGAGCCAGCTGTTGATGCGTCCCACCAGATATTGACGGTTGGGCAAGCCAGATACCTGATCCACCAGATTCTTTTTGCGCAGCGAGGTAACTTCTTCGTCCAGTGAACTGAAGATCTGCTTGAGCTGGGAAGACATGCTGTTAAAAGCAATAACCACTTCCTTTAACTCACTGGTCTTTGGGATCGCAAGTTCAGGGCCGAACTGGCGATTGGCAATGCTCTTGGCGTGTTCAGAGACTATGTGCAGTGGTCTCAAAATCCAGCTAAGACCAAAACGTGCGAGGAATATGGCAACCAAAAACAGGACGGAGAAAACGATGATTGTGTTGGTGAGAATTCGCCAAAGCTCGTGATAGCCAAAGCCTGGGTGGGCTGTCACTTCCAGTTGCGCCAGTTGCAGCCACCCCGAAGTGATGGTGCTTTCCTTTTTGATGGTGCCGAATATATCAAGGTTAATGAACCACTGGGGAACGCCCTGGATTTCGAGGCTGTTGTTCCACTCTTGCTGTTTTCCATCCACTAACCAAGTCAACTTTACCTGCTGGTAGTAGCCACCTTCGAAGATAACATTAATCAGAGTCTCGGCGGTGGCGATATCGCCGGTTTCCAGAGCAGGGACCAGCAGCAAACCCAGTGAATTGCTGACGTTATTGAGGTCCGACTCCATCTGTTTGGTCAAAAAGCTTTTGGTCTCAGTAAATTGCACATAAGCCAAAGCAGTAATTACCAATAAAAACAGACCAAACAATAGCGAATACAGCTGTCGAAACAGTGTCATATCGTTAGTTACTCCAATCTCATCTTGGGTTGCCTGAGCCGATCAACTCCTAATCTGTGGGTTAGATCGGTCCATTTTTCCAGCCGCGAGGAAGAGCCCGCGAGCACACCCCGTCCCTTTTCTTTGTTTAACCACAGTTGTTTACCGTTAAAGCTATAAACAGGCAGCAAATCTCGCCTGGCTGTTGCCGGCTTGATTGCCTTATCCAGATTATCGAGTACCAGTGGCACGGACCCCGGCGTTTCATAATAGGCCAGCACCATGTGGTATTGATTGACTGAGGTTGCCTTTACCATGGTGATCCTGAGCTTCTCGTCCGGTATACCGAGTTGCAGCAGGGTAAAATACTTGGCGATGGAAAAATCCTCACAATCGCCACCGGCAACCCCGATAAACTCCATGGGTGTTGCCCAATAGTTGGAATCGCCCCACAACTTAATGTCGTCGACGAAGGTGAACAGATTAAAAAAGGTGTTCACCTTCGTCAGCTTTTCCATTTCGCTCAGCCCTTGGGCCGAGTCAACCACTTGAAACCAGGCATTGGCACGTTTTCCGGCCCTGGGGCCATATTTGCTCTCCAGGGTGGAAACGATTTTGCTCCTGTCCAGCTGTGTGCTGGACTGGGCAAACAGACAAGTTCCCAATATGGCCGTTGCCAACAGACTGTGTTGGCAGACCCTAAGCATTGTTTGGGTAAACGTTTGTCCGCCTTTCATGCTATTGATTCAAATGTTATTTCACTTCCTGGTCGACAGTATATATGTGCCACTTCATGTCTGCAGTAGTGTCGTCACCAACAATCTCCGCGATCACCCGACGGTTTTTGTCGTGTGCTTCAGGGGTGTCACTTGGGTCAACCGGGTTGTTGTAGCCAAATCCCACCGCCTTGAGGCGGCCGGAGTCGATACCATATTGCTGGGTCAGCACGTCGGTGACAGCATTGGCTCGGCGCTGAGACAGCTCCATATTGTAGTCATACCCACCTGTCCGGCTACAGTGGCCTTCAATGGTCACCTTGGTATTGGGAAATTGACGCATGAACGACGCCAGTTCCTCAATTTGTCCGAAGTATTGTGGGGCCAGATAGGATGAATCGTTGGGGAACAATACCTTGACTTCCCGACGTTCGTTGATGGTTTTGATATCACCGCAGCCGTAGTTATCGATAGCTGCACCCATCATGGTGCCAGCACAGCGCTCACGGGCTTCAATCACACCGTCACGATCTGGGTCGTTCAGATCGAACACTTGCGTCGTAGGCTGGTCCATGTTCACTGTATCGCGCATGGAACAGGCGCCAAGGCTCAGCAGAGCCAACATCAATAAAGTCATTCTCATGGTTTTACTCCCCCTTCATATTCACGCTCTCCCTGCCATACTGTGGGTCTGGTTACCTTCAGTGAATCCAGCAGGCGACCAGTGGCATTCAATACCCGATACTTGGCAACAATCTCATCGAACTCGGCCTGCAGATAATCTTTACGGGCTTCAAAGAGTTCGTTTTCGGTATCCAGCAAGTCGAGTAAGGTGCGCTGACCCAGATTAAACTGTTGGGTGTAAGCCACTTGTGTGTCTTTTGCCGCTTTAACGTGCTCGCGGATATAGTCTTTCTGAGGTGTCAGCATTTCATAGGCATTCCATGCCAGATTGACGCCTTCAACGACTTCACGGTAAGCGCGTTGGCGTATTTCTTTGGCTTCACCGATTTTGTAAGCGGCTTCTTTTTCACGGGCCAGATCTTTGCCGCCAGCGAACAGGTTGTAACGCACACGAACCATGGCAACCAGGTCGTTGTTGTAACCACCTACATCAGTACGGAATGCACCAGTGCCCGCTATGCCGTCTTCGCCATCGAGGTTGTTGTTCCAGTTACCATCGAGTTCAAGAGTGACGCGTGGGTAGTAGCTCGATTGCGCCGATGAACGCTCGTTTTCGGCAGCATTGATGTCGGCAGCAGCAGACTTGAGCACTGGGTGGTTGTCCTGTGCCAGGGTCACGCTGGTAGACAAGTCAGTTGGCAGCATATCGGCATCTGGTACGGGAACAATCATGTCGTCGGGTGCTTTATCTACCACGCGGGAGAACTGCGCCTTGGCATCGAAGAAGTTATTGCGCGCCGAAATCACGTTGGCGTTGGCGCGAGCCAGACGACCTGTGATTTGGGACAAGTCAGCAATAGAACCCAGGCCTGAATCAGTACGCTGCTTGATTTGGTCATAGATTTCTTTGTGAGTTGCCAGGTTTTTCTCCGCCAGAGTCATTACTTGCTCGGTACGGATGTAATTGACATACACCTTAGCCACATCCAGCGCCATGTCTTCGGCCGCGGCGAACAAGGCCCACTGATCTGCGCTGGCTTCAAAGCTCAGACGGTCCACCTCGCTGGCAGTATAAAAACCATCGAACAGCATTTGACGGATACTGATACCGGCTTCACCGCGCTTGAGTTCAAAGTCACCATCTTCACGACCGAAGCGACGACGGGTTGCTGGACTGTCCGTTTGCTCCCAGCCCCAACCACCGGTGAGGTCCACCGTAGGCATGTAGCCAGAAATCGCCTGATTTACCTGCTCTTCACGCGCTTTAAAGCGGTTGAACGCAGCACGCAGGTCAGGGTTACTGTCCAGCGTATGGGCGACGGCCTGTTCGAGCGTCATGGCACTTGCGGCCATAGGCATCATGATGCCACCTATGGCTGCAGCCAGTACGCCCAAGCGCAACTGTTGCAAGCGTTTCTTGTTCATTGATAAACCCTCCCGGTTTAGTTAGAGCCTCATCGTTCCCTAAGTGCGGTGTCTTTGGCTCTTAGAATTGGATTAAGTATGTATTCAAGAATGGATCTTTGTCCGGTGATGACATCCACTGAGGTGAGCATCCCGGGGATAATTGGCATCTCCGTGCCATCGTCTTTAACCAAGCTGGACTCTGCGGTCCTGACGCGTATCAGATAAAAGCTGTTACCTTCTTCGTCCTGGGTGGTATCGGCACTGATATGTTCAACAGTGCCTTCTAACCCGCCATAGCGGGTAAAATCATAGGCTGTAACCTTAACTACCGCAGGCAAGCCAACGTGCAAAAATGCGATGTCTTTCGGGGTGATCTTGGCTTCAATGAGCAGCTGATCTTCGGATGGCACGATTTCCATAATATTCACCCCGGGCTGCACCACGCCCCCGAGAGTATTGATATGCACTGTCTTCACAGTGCCATTAACCGGTGAGGTAATGACCGCTTTACTGACCTTATCCTGTGCCCCGACCTGTGCCTCGCTCATGCGCGATAGACGGGTTTGCATCTCGTTTAGCTGGGCGCGGGTATCTGCGGCGAATACAAACACGGCTTCCCGGCGTTTTAAGATGGCCTCATCCAAAGTGGCTTTGATTTTGGGGCGTAGCAGACGCATTGCTTTGAGCTCGCCCTGGAGTTCATTCACTGTGCGCTCGAGCTTCAGCAGTTCAACTTCCGGCACAATGCCTTTTTGTGCCAAAGGACGGGTTAGCTCCAATTCGCGACTGATGAGCTGAAAACTGGTGGTCATGGTCGCAATCTTGGTGGTCAGCTCTTCGTTTTCCTGCTGCCGCTGCTGAATTTGTCTGGCGAGAATTTCCAGTTGGTTTTCCAGATTGTCGAGTCGGCCGTTGTACTCGGCTTGTTGATGCACAATCATTTCAGGTTTTTGAGCATTCAGCGCTTCTGGGAATGTCAGGTCCTGTTTGACGATGCGAACCTGCTCACGCCAATCAGATGCCATATCCGACACGGTAATGCTGTTGAGTTCAGCCCGCATGCGGATCACATTGGCCTGCAAGCTGAACACCTCTTCTTCCTGTTGGGCAAAGTCCGAACGGAAGCGGGTATCGTCGATACGCGCCAAGGGTTCCCCCTTGCTGACCAGATTACCCTCGCGCACGAACAGCTCTTGCAGTACACCACCGTCCAAGCTTTGAATAACCTGAATTTGCGACGAAGGGATAACCTTGCCAGTGCCTACGGTAACCTGATCCAACTCGGCAAAATATGCCCAGATGAGGAAGGTAAAAACCAATGAGGTGAGTGCCCAGATAGTCAGTCTATGGCTGGTCGGGGCATCGGTCATCATGGCGCCATAGACGTCATCAACCATCTCCAGATCCCGGGTTGTCAGCGCTTTACTCATCCTTTGGCGCCTCCCGCGAGCAGTCCCAGACTCAGTTTCTCGAGCACGTCATTTTTGGGGCCATCAGCGAGCACATGACCACGGTCCAATACGATGACCCGGTCGACCAATTTCAGCAGGTGCATCTTGTGGGTGATGATAAGTAAGGTCCTGTCTTTGCTGACATGCTCCATAGCGCGAATAAACTGTTTCTCCGCTCTGGCATCCAAACTGGCAGTGGGTTCGTCCATCAGCAAAATGGGTGGGTCGTTCAGGGTGGCCCGAGCCAGGGCGACAGTTTGGCGTTGTCCCCGAGACAAGGCCTGTCCACCTTCGCCGACCTGTTGATCCAGCCCTTCGGATTCGAGATTGGTAAAGAGGCTGACACCAGAGATTTGCACTGCGCGGATAAGCTGATGCTCAGATACCTGGCGGGTACCAAAGAGTATGTTGTCTCTGATAGAACCATGGAACAACACCACATCCTGAGGCAGGTAACCGAAGTTTCTGCGCAGATCGCTGGGGTGGATCTGTGCGCTGTCAATTCCATCGTATCTGAGGCTGCCTTTGGTGGGTTTGTACAGGCCACACAGGAGTTTGGCCAACGTACTTTTCCCTGAGCCATTGCGGCCAATGATGGCCACCTTTTCACCCGGCTGAATAGACAAAGACGTTGGATGCAAAACCGGTTTCTCAGAACCCGGATAGCAAAAGCTCACATGGTCAGCTTCGATTTTGCCCATAAGACGGGTTTTACTGACCAAATGCCCTTTATTTTCAAACTCATCTTCCTGAGTCATGATTTGGTCCAGCTGCTTTAACGCACTGGCTGTGTGATTGGCGCGGGTTAACAAACTGGCCAACTGTGCCATGGGGGACATGGCGCGGCTGGAAAGCATCACTGCTGCGATAATACCCCCCATGGAAATGGCATTATCGGCAACCCGATACACCCCCAGAATGACCACACCCACCACGGTCAGTTGCACCATAAAGCTGGCAACGTTTGATACCGAGTTGGACAGCTTTTTGGCCTTGAGCTGCCAGTTGGCCGTGTGCCCTATCATCTGTTGCCAACTTTTTTGTACCAACCCTTCTGCGCCATAGGCTTTGATGGACTCAAGTGCTGCCAGACTTTCAATCAGGTGTCCGTGTTTCAGACTGGCGAACTTATTACTTTCATCAATAGCGGCTTTAAGCTTTGGTTGTATGTACAAGGTGTAGCCAATGATGATGGCGCCGCCGAGTAATGGCAGCATCGCCAGATCGCCAGCCACAATAAAGATAATGATCAGGAAAAAGAGCGCAAAGGGTAAATCCACCAGGGTGGTAATGGTGGCGGATGTCAGAATGTCTCTAATGCTGTCAAACTCGCCGAGCTGTTTAGCCATACCGCCAACACTGGGAGATCGTTTTGACAGTGGAATACCAACGGCTTTGGCAAACAGTTGCGATGACACTATGATGTCGACTTTTTTACCAGCAACATCAATCAAGTAGCTTCTAAGCTGGCGCATGACCAAATCAAAGATGTAAGCAATGCCTGCACCAATGGCCAGTACCCACAGAGACTCGAATGCCAGATTGGGCACTACTTTATCGTACACATTCATGATAAAGAGTGGCGAAACCAGGGCAAAGAGGTTCACCAACACTGAGGCGATAAGCGCATCCCGGTAGATTGGTGCCGCATCTTTTAAAGTTTTCAGTAACCAGTGGCTTTTATTGTCGTGATGATGCACGTCAAAGCGCATATCACCCCGATATTGCTGTTTTACCAGAAACAGATAACCGACATAGAGAGTTTCGAGCTGCTCAATGGGGAGAGTCTCTTCTCCGCCGGTTTCAGGCAACTGAATGACAGCTTTTTCAGGGGTCAATTCTCTGAGAAGGCAAGCTTTCTTATCTTTCAGCAGCAGGATGCAGGGCATCATGATGGGAGATATCTGGTCCAGACCTTTACGGGTCAAGCGGGCGTTGAGACCGGCTCTGGCCGCAGCCTGAGGGACCAAATCAGGCGTCAGTACGGCTCCCGATAAGGGAAGGCCCGCCGCCAGTGATTCACTGGAGCAGGGGGAACCAAAATATTCAGTGAGGAGCACCAGGCTATCCAACAGGGGATCGACAGTGACCCGCGTGGAAGCTGCGATAGTCCATTGCTCATCGCTTCCGGAAGCAGATAAAGACACCGTTTACATTTACCTTATTATTTTTATGACGTTAGACCCAGTATAGTTATGCCGGGCCATATTGCTATAGCCCGGCATTTTCCTGGTTGAGGTATTAAGGCATCAACTCGGTCTTATGATCCTCATCGAGTGACAAGATACGGCCCACAGCCTGGGCTGCGCCTGTATCGGCTTGTGTATCGACTATCAATGGGCCGGTACCATTACCCAGCAGCCCGTTGATGATCCCGGATTCATCGGTTGAGGCCAGACCATACTCATCTGCCAAATCAACACCATCCAGTACGATACGCTGATCAACTGTGCCATCGCGGTTGGCATCAATTTCAATGGTGGTTGAACCCCGCTCAAAGCTGAAGCTCAGGTAATCTTCCAGATTGCCATTTTCTTCGCCTTGCAGCAGGTCGCTCAAGTCCAGTTTGTCTTCATTGATATTGAAGTCGATGATATGGTCAGTTCCGGTTTCACCAGCTCTCCAAACGAAGGTATCGGCACCGCCATCTCCGCGCAGCACGTCGTCGCCAAGGCCACCTATAAGGGTGTCATTGCCTTCGCCGCCACGAAGAGCATCATTGTGGCTACCACCATCAATGTAGTCATCTCCGGTGTGTCCATAGAGTATGTCAGAGCCAGATTGACCAAAGATCTTATCGTCGCCGCTACCACCGTTGACAACATCCGCTCTGGCAGAAGACACATCATTGGAAAGCAGCATGCCATCAGTATCCACAATACTGTCTGGGCCAGCTAATGTTCCGGTCATTATATGATGAGTCGACAGAGTATTAACCGATAGCTCGAGTTGGTCATCTGTTCCAAAGCCAGCTGCACCGGTTTTACCTGCATAGATAACATCATTACCCATAGCGGTTTCGATATGGTCGTTGCCATCCCCACCGCTTACAACCTGGATGTTTTTGTCACCATAACTCTTGTTATTTGCACCGGACGCACTAACTGTATTTCCATGTCGGTCCGTGATAATGCCACTTAATCCTCCACCGAATGTGGCATTCAGTACGTTCTGTCCGGCGCGGGTTGCACTTTCGCCATTAACAACGATGATGGTGTCATTGAGGTTAGAGCCTTGAGTTGAAATCAAGCCAGCATCCGCAATATTGATACCATCGGCATTTACTGGATTGACATCAATCTTCAAGGTAGCGCTGGTTCTATCTCCATCGCCATCTTGGGTGGTGTAAGTAAAGGTTTCGATATCACCAGAAGCGGGGATACTGTTGGCACTCGCTGTTAACTGGTAGGTATAGGTACCATCAGCGTTCAAGATTAGGTTGCCGTAAGTACCGGCGATGATCGCGCCTACTTGGCCAATAACGCCAATGTCGGTTTGATCTCCTTCCGCCACGCCTATGATGGTTGGAGCGCCATCGGCGCCCACGATATCGTTGGTGAGCACGTTGCCCTCGGTGTGCGGCAGGGTATAACCATCTCCTGGAACCATGCGCACCACCAATTCATAACTGTTGGCAGCATTTTCGGCGGTGTGGATTTCAGTAACCACGTTTCCTGTGACTTTATCTTTGAAGCCAATAACCTGCAGGGTGTACACCGCACCTTCATAGTTAAAGGTCACACTGGTTTGTCCGACAGTTACTATGTCCTTCGATGCTTCAGAATCGTCGCTGTTGCGAGTCTCATTGTGGGAGAAACTGAGATCCAAAGAAACCGGCGTGGTTTTGCCATACGCATCGGTCAGCGTAAACGCCACATTCATCTTGGCACCGGTGATTGAAGTGCCAGAGTAAGTAGGCCAGTTATAGTGGGTAAAGGTACCGAGCACTATGTCTTCATTCAGTGCGAGCTGGCCAGACAGACCTGCGTCATTATCGATAAAGCCATAACCTGACTTGTAATTGCCTACTGGAGAGCCCCAGCGCAGTTGATCCAAGCCGCTGTCGTTATCCAGACCACCACCATTGGCAGCATCGGTTCCATCGAACTTCTCGATGCTAGAGCCGCCTTCGGTTGTCGTCCAATTCGCAACAACACCGGAAACCAAAAAGCTGTCGACGACCACATCAACACTGTTGGTATCATCAACAGCAAGGTTATTGTCGTCAGCAACAGTAACTGTGACCGTTGAATTAGCTGCTACACCGCTTGAGTCGGTCGCCGTAACTTTAATGCCCGATATTTGAATAGAATCGACATTTGCATTGTGAGGCAGATTGCCAATCAGCTCTGCTTTCACTTCAACAGCACCTTGCTGGCCTGAGGTTATAGCATCCCAATCAAGGGTTAACTTAATAAGGTCTCTGTTGCCAATGGAGCCAATCAAAGTTTGCTTATCACTACTCAAGGTCCACTGAAGTTGCTGCCGGATACCATCGACCTGAATGCCATCGTCACTTGCAAAACCAATACTGTTTACATTGCTGCCTCCAGCTTTAAACAGCAGTGTACTGCTATCGCTATCTGGGGCATCGGTGAGCAAGGTAGCCTCCCTCAATGAGTTAAGTGCATTTGGCGTTAACGCACTGAGTGCGGTTGGTGGTGGCGTCAGAGTCACAGTAAACGGATTGGTGCTATCAATATCACCGTCGCTGTCGGATATCGCGACATTAAAGTCGAGAACGGCACCGACAGGATCCACATGCTCCGTTGATGAAGTAAAACCAAAGAGGTTGAAATCAGGATTTCCGGCAACTTTTGAGAAGTCAATTTGACTGATGCTGGTAAATCCAGCGCTGTTTATTGCTGCAACCAGTTCGGTGCTGGTACCTTCCAAGGTCACAGTAGTTTGAATACCGCCTATCACGCCATGAACCACTACAGTGACATCATCGGTGTAAATGCTACCGCTATTTGAAGTAAACGATAATTCTTCGACTCCGGTAATTGGTGATACAAAGTTCAAGCTAAGCACTTCGCCATCATCAATGTCTTTACCCGAACCCACACCATAGCCGTTGGCAGACGAGTTGACTGTAGCGGCCTTACCGTCTGCGGTCGCAGTCATGGTGAAAGCGACGGTTGCAGGAACATCTTTGCTGATTTGTCCGCTGCTATCTACATAGAGCACATTGTTGTTACCACCGATGTTAGTGGTGAAGTTTACCGGCAAATCCGTCACCGTAGTGATTGGATTGACGACATTCATCACGTAACTACCGTCATTGGGATTTACAGTAAGCGTAAATATCAATGTTTGGGTAGAAGACAACTCGTCATCGTAGTCATCCAGCCCCGCCCAAGCTGCCGCTTCATCTCCGCTGTCAGTGTATGCAATCAAGATGTTTGGGTTTTCAGGGTCGACGAAGTAATAAATGGTTTCGTTATCACCGGTTGTTTCAGTTGATGCTGTAAACCAAGTAAATTCATCGTCTCTGTCCCATCCAGAGATATTGACGCTAAGATCAGCACTGTACTGATCAGCCGGCACGTTATTATCTTCGTCAGCAGGTAAGTTATCGTTACCGTCTGCGCCAGCAACAGTCACAGTGCCGCTGATCTGGGTATCCGCTGCATTCAAACCGCTGCTGTCAGTGGCCGAGGCTTCAACAAGGTCGTCATTGATGGTCAGGTCAAGGGTTGCAGAAATAACACTGTTATTTTCGCCAACAGCTTCGATAACGATACCTTCAATCAGCGAACTGAGATTGATGTCACCTGCGCCGTTGACTTGTTTAATGTTATCCAGCAATTCCACGTTAACGCTAATGCTGCCAGTCGTGTTGGCAGATATTGGATCTGTATCGGTCAGTGTCAACTTGATGACAGGAACACCGTCGATACTACCGACTAAACTACCATCCGTCAGAGCCCAGGCAATACTCACGCCTGTAGCAAGATTGGTTGCAGCTTGAATGCTGGTTACATCGCCAAAACGGAATTGTGTCAGTGCTTCGCTGCCAGCAGTGAAGGAAATCTCCTGCGAAACCACATTGGGCACATTGTCACGCAGATCACTTTCATTAACGCTCAACTCATTATTGCCAGGAGCAAATACCTGTGCAGTATCAGAGTCCTCAGCAGATTCATTACCAGCAAGATCGGTTTGAGTGACCGTTACCGTGATGCTTTGTCCGGCATCGGGTGCATTTTCAATCCAGGTAATAACACCGTTGTTATAGCTGAAGCCATCTGCCAATTGTCCATTGGGAAACTGGAGTACATCATCTACCAACTCCAGCTCATATTCTTGAGGCTGGGCATTGCCAATTGTCACTGTCAGAGTAACAAAACCACCTTCCAGCAGATCTGCGTGGCTCACATTCGCCTGTAGCTGAACCCCAGGGCCATTGCTGTTGATTTCACCTTGGGTGAGCAAACCATCGCCAGGCGTGCCGTCATCAACAATCCATACAGTAGGTGCGCCGATGTCCGTGTCGACACCATAGCCTTCGGTGTCGTCGGCTGAGGCGGTGTTGCCGGCGTCATCGGTGGTGGTGACGGAGGCGGTGATGCTGTTCACGTCAGCGCCGACCAGCAGGGCGGCATCGACGGTGGTGGTGAAGCCCAGTACGCCGCCACCGAGGTCAATCACCAGCACGGAGGCAATTTCTTCGCCATCGAGGGTCAGGGTCACGGTGTCGCCGAGTTTGACGTCGCCGCCCACGGTACCGCTGAGGGTCACGCTGCCGTCGCTTTCGGCCTGGTTGATGACGTTGTCATCGCCGACCACGATGGGGTTGAGGTCGATGGTGGCACTGATTTCCGTGTCGACACCATAGCCTTCGGTGTCGTCGGCTGAGGCGGTGTTGCCGGCGTCATCGGTGGTGGTGACGGAGGCGGTGATGCTGTTCACGTCAGCGCCGACCAGCAGGGCGGCATCGACGGTGGTGGTGAAGCCCAGTACGCCGCCACCGAGGTCAATCACCAGCACGGAGGCAATTTCTTCGCCATCGAGGGTCAGGGTCACGGTGTCGCCGAGTTTGACGTCGCCGCCCACGGTACCGCTGAGGGTCACGCTGCCGTCGCTTTCGGCCTGGTTGATGACGTTGTCATCGCCGACCACGATGGGGTTGAGGTCGATGGTGGCACTGATTTCCGTGTCGACACCATAGCCTTCGGTGTCGTCGGCTGAGGCGGTGTTGCCGGCGTCATCGGTGGTGGTGACGGAGGCGGTGATGCTGTTCACGTCAGCGCCGACCAGCAGGGCGGCATCGACGGTGGTGGTGAAGCCCAGTACGCCGCCACCGAGGTCAATCACCAGCACGGAGGCAATTTCTTCGCCATCGAGGGTCAGGGTCACGGTGTCGCCGAGTTTGACGTCGCCGCCCACGGTACCGCTGAGGGTCACGCTGCCGTCGCTTTCGGCCTGGTTGATGACGTTGTCATCGCCGACCACGATGGGGTTGAGGTCGATGGTGGCACTGATTTCCGTGTCGACACCATAGCCTTCGGTGTCGTCGGCTGAGGCGGTGTTGCCGGCGTCATCGGTGGTGGTGACGGAGGCGGTGATGCTGTTCACGTCAGCGCCGACCAGCAGGGCGGCATCGACGGTGGTGGTGAAGCCCAGTACGCCGCCACCGAGGTCAATCACCAGCACGGAGGCAATTTCTTCGCCATCGAGGGTCAGGGTCACGGTGTCGCCGAGTTTGACGTCGCCGCCCACGGTACCGCTGAGGGTCACGCTGCCGTCGCTTTCGGCCTGGTTGATGACGTTGTCATCGCCGACCACGATGGGGTTGAGGTCGATGGTGGCACTGATTTCCGTGTCGACACCATAGCCTTCGGTGTCGTCGGCTGAGGCGGTGTTGCCGGCGTCATCGGTGGTGGTGACGGAGGCGGTGATGCTGTTCACGTCAGCGCCGACCAGCAGGGCGGCATCGACGGTGGTGGTGAAGCCCAGTACGCCGCCACCGAGGTCAATCACCAGCACGGAGGCAATTTCTTCGCCATCGAGGGTCAGGGTCACGGTGTCGCCGAGTTTGACGTCGCCGCCCACGGTACCGCTGAGGGTCACGCTGCCGTCGCTTTCGGCCTGGTTGATGACGTTGTCATCGCCGACCACGATGGGGTTGAGGTCGATGGTGGCACTGATTTCCGTGTCGACACCATAGCCTTCGGTGTCGTCGGCTGAGGCGGTGTTGCCGGCGTCATCGGTGGTGGTGACGGAGGCGGTGATGCTGTTCACGTCAGCGCCGACCAGCAGGGCGGCATCGACGGTGGTGGTGAAGCCCAGTACGCCGCCACCGAGGTCAATCACCAGCACGGAGGCAATTTCTTCGCCATCGAGGGTCAGGGTCACGGTGTCGCCGAGTTTGACGTCGCCGCCCACGGTACCGCTGAGGGTCACGCTGCCGTCGCTTTCGGCCTGGTTGATGACGTTGTCATCGCCGACCACGATGGGGTTGAGGTCGATGGTGGCACTGATTTCCGTGTCGACACCATAGCCTTCGGTGTCGTCGGCTGAGGCGGTGTTGCCGGCGTCATCGGTGGTGGTGACGGAGGCGGTGATGCTGTTCACGTCAGCGCCGACCAGCAGGGCGGCATCGACGGTGGTGGTGAAGCCCAGTACGCCGCCACCGAGGTCAATCACCAGCACGGAGGCAATTTCTTCGCCATCGAGGGTCAGGGTCACGGTGTCGCCGAGTTTGACGTCGCCGCCCACGGTACCGCTGAGGGTCACGCTGCCGTCGCTTTCGGCCTGGTTGATGACGTTGTCATCGCCGACCACGATGGGGTTGAGGTCGATGGTGGCACTGATTTCCGTGTCGACACCATAGCCTTCGGTGTCGTCGGCTGAGGCGGTGTTGCCGGCGTCATCGGTGGTGGTGACGGAGGCGGTGATGCTGTTCACGTCAGCGCCGACCAGCAGGGCGGCATCGACGGTGGTGGTGAAGCCCAGTACGCCGCCACCGAGGTCAATCACCAGCACGGAGGCAATTTCTTCGCCATCGAGGGTCAGGGTCACGGTGTCGCCGAGTTTGACGTCGCCGCCCACGGTACCGCTGAGGGTCACGCTGCCGTCGCTTTCGGCCTGGTTGATGACGTTGTCATCGCCGACCACGATGGGGTTGAGGTCGATGGTGGCACTGATTTCCGTGTCGACACCATAGCCTTCGGTGTCGTCGGCTGAGGCGGTGTTGCCGGCGTCATCGGTGGTGGTGACGGAGGCGGTGATGCTGTTCACGTCAGCGCCGACCAGCAGGGCGGCATCGACGGTGGTGGTGAAGCCCAGTACGCCGCCACCGAGGTCAATCACCAGCACGGAGGCAATTTCTTCGCCATCGAGGGTCAGGGTCACGGTGTCGCCGAGTTTGACGTCGCCGCCCACGGTACCGCTGAGGGTCACGCTGCCGTCGCTTTCGGCCTGGTTGATGACGTTGTCATCGCCGACCACGATGGGGTTGAGGTCGATGGTGGCACTGATTTCCGTGTCGACACCATAGCCTTCGGTGTCGTCGGCTGAGGCGGTGTTGCCGGCGTCATCGGTGGTGGTGACGGAGGCGGTGATGCTGTTCACGTCAGCGCCGACCAGCAGGGCGGCATCGACGGTGGTGGTGAAGCCCAGTACGCCGCCACCGAGGTCAATCACCAGCACGGAGGCAATTTCTTCGCCATCGAGGGTCAGGGTCACGGTGTCGCCGAGTTTGACGTCGCCGCCCACGGTACCGCTGAGGGTCACGCTGCCGTCGCTTTCGGCCTGGTTGATGACGTTGTCATCGCCGACCACGATGGGGTTGAGGTCGATGGTGGCACTGATTTCCGTGTCGACACCATAGCCTTCGGTGTCGTCGGCTGAGGCGGTGTTGCCGGCGTCATCGGTGGTGGTGACGGAGGCGGTGATGCTGTTCACGTCAGCGCCGACCAGCAGGGCGGCATCGACGGTGGTGGTGAAGCCCAGTACGCCGCCACCGAGGTCAATCACCAGCACGGAGGCAATTTCTTCGCCATCGAGGGTCAGGGTCACGGTGTCGCCGAGTTTGACGTCGCCGCCCACGGTACCGCTGAGGGTCACGCTGCCGTCGCTTTCGGCCTGGTTGATGACGTTGTCATCGCCGACCACGATGGGGTTGAGGTCGATGGTGGCACTGATTTCCGTGTCGACACCATAGCCTTCGGTGTCGTCGGCTGAGGCGGTGTTGCCGGCGTCATCGGTGGTGGTGACGGAGGCGGTGATGCTGTTCACGTCAGCGCCGACCAGCAGGGCGGCATCGACGGTGGTGGTGAAGCCCAGTACGCCGCCACCGAGGTCAATCACCAGCACGGAGGCAATTTCTTCGCCATCGAGGGTCAGGGTCACGGTGTCGCCGAGTTTGACGTCGCCGCCCACGGTACCGCTGAGGGTCACGCTGCCGTCGCTTTCGGCCTGGTTGATGACGTTGTCATCGCCGACCACGATGGGGTTGAGGTCGATGGTGGCACTGATTTCCGTGTCGACACCATAGCCTTCGGTGTCGTCGGCTGAGGCGGTGTTGCCGGCGTCATCGGTGGTGGTGACGGAGGCGGTGATGCTGTTCACGTCAGCGCCGACCAGCAGGGCGGCATCGACGGTGGTGGTGAAGCCCAGTACGCCGCCACCGAGGTCAATCACCAGCACGGAGGCAATTTCTTCGCCATCGAGGGTCAGGGTCACGGTGTCGCCGAGTTTGACGTCGCCGCCCACGGTACCGCTGAGGGTCACGCTGCCGTCGCTTTCGGCCTGGTTGATGACGTTGTCATCGCCGACCACGATGGGGTTGAGGTCGATGGTGGCACTGATTTCCGTGTCGACACCATAGCCTTCGGTGTCGTCGGCTGAGGCGGTGTTGCCGGCGTCATCGGTGGTGGTGACGGAGGCGGTGATGCTGTTCACGTCAGCGCCGACCAGCAGGGCGGCATCGACGGTGGTGGTGAAGCCCAGTACGCCGCCACCGAGGTCAATCACCAGCACGGAGGCAATTTCTTCGCCATCGAGGGTCAGGGTCACGGTGTCGCCGAGTTTGACGTCGCCGCCCACGGTACCGCTGAGGGTCACGCTGCCGTCGCTTTCGGCCTGGTTGATGACGTTGTCATCGCCGACCACGATGGGGTTGAGGTCGATGGTGGCACTGATTTCCGTGTCGACACCATAGCCTTCGGTGTCGTCGGCTGAGGCGGTGTTGCCGGCGTCATCGGTGGTGGTGACGGAGGCGGTGATGCTGTTCACGTCAGCGCCGACCAGCAGGGCGGCATCGACGGTGGTGGTGAAGCCCAGTACGCCGCCACCGAGGTCAATCACCAGCACGGAGGCAATTTCTTCGCCATCGAGGGTCAGGGTCACGGTGTCGCCGAGTTTGACGTCGCCGCCCACGGTACCGCTGAGGGTCACGCTGCCGTCGCTTTCGGCCTGGTTGATGACGTTGTCATCGCCGACCACGATGGGGTTGAGGTCGATGGTGGCACTGATTTCCGTGTCGACACCATAGCCTTCGGTGTCGTCGGCTGAGGCGGTGTTGCCGGCGTCATCGGTGGTGGTGACGGAGGCGGTGATGCTGTTCACGTCAGCGCCGACCAGCAGGGCGGCATCGACGGTGGTGGTGAAGCCCAGTACGCCGCCACCGAGGTCAATCACCAGCACGGAGGCAATTTCTTCGCCATCGAGGGTCAGGGTCACGGTGTCGCCGAGTTTGACGTCGCCGCCCACGGTACCGCTGAGGGTCACGCTGCCGTCGCTTTCGGCCTGGTTGATGACGTTGTCATCGCCGACCACGATGGGGTTGAGGTCGATGGTGGCACTGATTTCCGTGTCGACACCATAGCCTTCGGTGTCGTCGGCTGAGGCGGTGTTGCCGGCGTCATCGGTGGTGGTGACGGAGGCGGTGATGCTGTTCACGTCAGCGCCGACCAGCAGGGCGGCATCGACGGTGGTGGTGAAGCCCAGTACGCCGCCACCGAGGTCAATCACCAGCACGGAGGCAATTTCTTCGCCATCGAGGGTCAGGGTCACGGTGTCGCCGAGTTTGACGTCGCCGCCCACGGTACCGCTGAGGGTCACGCTGCCGTCGCTTTCGGCCTGGTTGATGACGTTGTCATCGCCGACCACGATGGGGTTGAGGTCGATGGTGGCACTGATTTCCGTGTCGACACCATAGCCTTCGGTGTCGTCGGCTGAGGCGGTGTTGCCGGCGTCATCGGTGGTGGTGACGGAGGCGGTGATGCTGTTCACGTCAGCGCCGACCAGCAGGGCGGCATCGACGGTGGTGGTGAAGCCCAGTACGCCGCCACCGAGGTCAATCACCAGCACGGAGGCAATTTCTTCGCCATCGAGGGTCAGGGTCACGGTGTCGCCGAGTTTGACGTCGCCGCCCACGGTACCGCTGAGGGTCACGCTGCCGTCGCTTTCGGCCTGGTTGATGACGTTGTCATCGCCGACCACGATGGGGTTGAGGTCGATGGTGGCACTGATTTCCGTGTCGACACCATAGCCTTCGGTGTCGTCGGCTGAGGCGGTGTTGCCGGCGTCATCGGTGGTGGTGACGGAGGCGGTGATGCTGTTCACGTCAGCGCCGACCAGCAGGGCGGCATCGACGGTGGTGGTGAAGCCCAGTACGCCGCCACCGAGGTCAATCACCAGCACGGAGGCAATTTCTTCGCCATCGAGGGTCAGGGTCACGGTGTCGCCGAGTTTGACGTCGCCGCCCACGGTACCGCTGAGGGTCACGCTGCCGTCGCTTTCGGCCTGGTTGATGACGTTGTCATCGCCGACCACGATGGGGTTGAGGTCGATGGTGGCACTGATTTCCGTGTCGACACCATAGCCTTCGGTGTCGTCGGCTGAGGCGGTGTTGCCGGCGTCATCGGTGGTGGTGACGGAGGCGGTGATGCTGTTCACGTCAGCGCCGACCAGCAGGGCGGCATCGACGGTGGTGGTGAAGCCCAGTACGCCGCCACCGAGGTCAATCACCAGCACGGAGGCAATTTCTTCGCCATCGAGGGTCAGGGTCACGGTGTCGCCGAGTTTGACGTCGCCGCCCACGGTACCGCTGAGGGTCACGCTGCCGTCGCTTTCGGCCTGGTTGATGACGTTGTCATCGCCGACCACGATGGGGTTGAGGTCGATGGTGGCACTGATTTCCGTGTCGACACCATAGCCTTCGGTGTCGTCGGCTGAGGCGGTGTTGCCGGCGTCATCGGTGGTGGTGACGGAGGCGGTGATGCTGTTCACGTCAGCGCCGACCAGCAGGGCGGCATCGACGGTGGTGGTGAAGCCCAGTACGCCGCCACCGAGGTCAATCACCAGCACGGAGGCAATTTCTTCGCCATCGAGGGTCAGGGTCACGGTGTCGCCGAGTTTGACGTCGCCGCCCACGGTACCGCTGAGGGTCACGCTGCCGTCGCTTTCGGCCTGGTTGATGACGTTGTCATCGCCGACCACGATGGGGTTGAGGTCGATGGTGGCACTGATTTCCGTGTCGACACCATAGCCTTCGGTGTCGTCGGCTGAGGCGGTGTTGCCGGCGTCATCGGTGGTGGTGACGGAGGCGGTGATGCTGTTCACGTCAGCGCCGACCAGCAGGGCGGCATCGACGGTGGTGGTGAAGCCCAGTACGCCGCCACCGAGGTCAATCACCAGCACGGAGGCAATTTCTTCGCCATCGAGGGTCAGGGTCACGGTGTCGCCGAGTTTGACGTCGCCGCCCACGGTACCGCTGAGGGTCACGCTGCCGTCGCTTTCGGCCTGGTTGATGACGTTGTCATCGCCGACCACGATGGGGTTGAGGTCGATGGTGGCACTGATTTCCGTGTCGACACCATAGCCTTCGGTGTCGTCGGCTGAGGCGGTGTTGCCGGCGTCATCGGTGGTGGTGACGGAGGCGGTGATGCTGTTCACGTCAGCGCCGACCAGCAGGGCGGCATCGACGGTGGTGGTGAAGCCCAGTACGCCGCCACCGAGGTCAATCACCAGCACGGAGGCAATTTCTTCGCCATCGAGGGTCAGGGTCACGGTGTCGCCGAGTTTGACGTCGCCGCCCACGGTACCGCTGAGGGTCACGCTGCCGTCGCTTTCGGCCTGGTTGATGACGTTGTCATCGCCGACCACGATGGGGTTGAGGTCGATGGTGGCACTGATTTCCGTGTCGACACCATAGCCTTCGGTGTCGTCGGCTGAGGCGGTGTTGCCGGCGTCATCGGAAGTTGAAACAGAGGCATCAATGACGCGGTCTGCATCTGCCGCCAGATCGCTGCCAGGCACATCAATGCTGAAACGCAGGGTGCCGTTGTCGTCAAATACCTGACCTGTGAAGGATTTACCGTTGATTGTAAGGGTAACAGTGTCACCCACTTTAACGTCGGCACCGACTACACCAGTTACAGGGATTGTTTGACCGGCTTCAGCACTGTTAATGATGTCATCGGCAGTGATGTTGGCATCCAGAGTGATGCTGGCTGACAGATCGTTATCCAGGATGTCAGTGGTAACCGTTGCATCGGTCAGGTCGAGGTTTTCAAACACAGGTGTGCCATCTGGCGTGACGATACCGCTGACACTGACACTGAAGGATTCCGTTGGTTCGAATACTTCGTCGTTAACTGTGGCGATAGTAAAGGTCGCTGTAACGCCATCTGCACCAATGATGGCTTGTATTGTTTCAACAATGTCGTTGCCGTCAGCGGTGATGTAGGTGTAGGTGAGTGTAACTATGCTGCCAGCCGGCGCTGGGTCGCTCAGGGTCACAGTGTAGGTGCCAGTATTCTCACCTTCTGCAACAGTAGTTGGACCATTCAGGGTCACTGTGACTGTGTCTTCAGGACCGGGTACGGCTTCATCAACAATGTTGGTGCTGGCACTGTTTTCGGCACCTATCACTGCATTGCCACCGGTGACGCTGGAAATGGTGATGGTGAAGTCTTCAGAAACTTCGTACAGCTTGTCGTCAATGGTGTTGATGTTAATGGTAACGCTGGTTTGGCCGGCAGGGATCACTACGCTTGCCACACCGATAAAGTCGGTACCGTCTTCTGCAACACCTGAATAAGTAAAGGTGACTGTGATGTCTTCGTTTGAGGCTTCGTCCAGGCTCACAACGAAAGACGCAGTGCCACCTTCTTCTACGTCGGTTTGATTGGCTGTGATGCTCACTTCAGGAGAAACAACATCACCCACATCCGTTGCTGTGCCGGTATTGCCGGTGGTGTCTATGACACTGGCATCGGCGGTATAACCCCCTTCAGGTAAGGGGTCGACCACATCAACGCTGTATGTTCCGTCCTCATTGACTATGGTAGTCAGGGTCTGGGTATCGCCATTGCTGTCGGTGACAACGATGGTAACTGTGCTGCCGGGTTCTGCATCTGTGGTACCAGTAATCGTCGGAGTGGTATCTGTTGAATTGTCGGGAGCGTCAACAGTAATAACCAGTGGCGTAACAAGCAGGGGTTCGATGGGTTGGGTTTCGAGTATTGTTGATTCTGGGAATTGGGCGTCAAATGTAGAATCATAACCCGAGCTTGCAAGGGTTTCGCTGCCGCTTCTGTCCAGGCTGACAAAGCCAGAGCCGCCTTCGTTACCGGTCTGGCCGCCTGCTGCGGTTTCAGGCAGATCTGCCGTTGGATCATCACCAGCGGCAATTTGGGCCTGTAGCGCTTCAATTTCATTCAGCGCATTGGGGTCAAGCTGTTCAGCTCCAACTTCTGGCTGATTGGCCGTTGTAGGGGTGTTTGATTCGCTGATAATGGTGCCGTCCTCCAGCACCAATTCAAATTGCGCGCCTTCCTTAATCCAAAGCACGGCTCCAGCGGGAATTGCATCACCTGCAGAAACAGATTTTTCTGCGCCTTCAGCGACCATGCTAATTTGCCCATTTACCGACTTGAGCAATCCATTTTTCGGTGTGATATACGAACCCATAACAAGCTCCCAACGGCTTATATTCGATACAGAATTTGCCTGAGAACAGGCAAAATTACCCAACTTAAGAAGTGAAGTGTAATTCTAAAACACCTTTAAGTCAATTTTTTGACGGCATCCTTACTTATTAAAAAACTTAGCTTTTTGTCATCTTGTTTGACGTTTTTACACTAGTTCTGACACCGGATATCTGGTGGTTAATTCATCAGTAAATGCCTATATATAGTGTAGGCGACAAACAAAAAAAAAGCGTTTTCATGGCAAAAACCACGAAAACGCTTTGTTTAGGTTAACAAAATGTTGTTCGGTAATGGTGTCAGGCCTTGGCGGCCTTCCGGTAATGTTGCAACGCGAGTTCAGTATTGCCCAGTTGCTCGTCGAGCTCCGCGAGTGCCAACCAATTTTCTTTGGATGGATTTAACTCACAGGCTCTACGCCAATGCTCGTTGGCAGTTTTAAACTCCCGGGCTTGCTGGCAAAGCCGCGCCACACATTCATGATACTCATGCACATCCTCGTATCTGGGAGCGAGCTTGAGCAATTGTTGCCTTGGTAGCTCATCCTGACCATTCAGAATTTGGGGGAGCAGCGTGAGAATGTGACTCTCGGGCAAAGACTCCAGATCTTTAAGCAGCAGTTTAACGGCCTCGGCCTTTTTACCTTGTTTGGCCAGCCCAAGTGCGTAGGCGGCACGATTGGCACTGAGCTGCTTTTCGCTGCGGGATAGCCACTGCCATTCTTTGTCCAGGCTATCCCAATCTTTACTGCCGGCCTGCTCCAGCAGGTTCACGCTGACTCTGACAGACAAGTCTTCAAAACTGGCATCATTAAGCAGTGCGTGTTTCTTGATGGCAGGTAACAATTCCCTCAGCGCCCGCCAATCCTGCTGGGCAAGATAGACTTCCATGGCAAGCTTTACCACGGCAGCACTGCTTTTGCTGGTTGGCGCCAGATGATTGAGTGCGGTTCTGGCACGCTCCAGCTGGCCCTGTTTAAGCAGATAGCGGGTGCGGGTTGTAAACACGGCCGTCGCCGCATTCGGCTCTGTTACGGCTTTTTCAAGATAGTCATCGCGCTCGGCATATTTTCCCTGATGCTGAGCCGCCCTTGCAGCAGCAAGCAGATTCAGTGCCGGCAATTCACCTTTGGCGGCTCCTTTGGCCATACAGCGCTCAGCATCGGGCCAATTCTCTTCAGCAAGCGCCAGTGCGCCGTTCAGAGTATGGCGCTTGGCGGCATTGCGACGCCAGCGTTCGGGCAAATAACGGCTGCCCAGCACCAGGCTAATGCTTTTAATCGCTATCCATTCGGCAATCACGATAACGCCGTAGGCAATCACCAGCGCGACAATGGCAAACACCAGACTGGTTTCAATTTCGTAGCCCCAGGCTGACAGGTACAGATAGCCGGTGTTACCAACAATGTAGGGGCTTAAACACAGCCCAATCAGAATAATGCCAAGATAAATAAGCGTTTTTATCATGCCTCAGCCTCCGATCCGGCTGCCGTAGAAGGTTCTGGCTCCTGATCCGGCTCGGGCAGAGGATTCACTGCCGGTGTTGGCGTGGGATTGGGGATTGGCAGCGGTGCCTTAACGCCGTCCTGCACCAGGGTTCTGAGCATGTCGCTGGACTGGAATTTGCTGATGGGCACAGCATCGATGCGCAGGGACGCCAGCGAATCGAGACGTTCGAGTATTTGTGCCCCAGTACCTGAGTCCACACTGAAATAGAGTTTTACCCAACCACTTGCCATCAAAACGGCTTCCCGGAAGCTCAGTTCATCGTGTCTATACAGCGCAAGTTGGGCCTGCAGCAGCTTGGTGCGAATGTTTTCTTTCAGATACCACTCCTGCTCCGGGGAAAGGAGAGGCGTAATATCGCCGGTACGCTGACGTACGGTCACAAAGTCATTGATCAGCGCTTTCCAACTTTTTGCCAGGTTGGTTTGCCAGTCATTCAGGGAGTCGCTGATGGTCTCATCGGTGGGTGGAGTGTATTCCTGCTTATTACGACCCGGAGTCAATCGCTCAATACGTTTCATGATTTCGTCCAACGCATAAACGTTGCCGGCGATATCGGTACTGCGGACCGAAGCCACCTGTTCCATATCGGCCGCGAGCGCTTTGCGCAGGCTGAACAGTGAAGGCTGCTGCATGGCGGCGATACGCTCATCGGCGGTTTTCAGCAAACTCAGCGCAGTGGCCGGGTCTTGCTCAAGCCAGAGTTTACGGCCTGCCATGCGCACAAGATAGTCGGCTTCGGCAATCAGCCAATCGTCGGGGGTTTTCTGAGACAGATTGGTCAGACGACGCTCAAGGGCACTCTGATCGGCGGTAAGACGCCCCAGCTCAGTCTCCAACTGGCCTATCTGCTTCAGCCCTTGTTCCAATTGACTCAGGCGCGATACCGGCTCTTTCAGCGCGGCGCTCTGTTTCTCCTCCACCGACAGTGTGTAGTGGTACTGTTCCACCAACTGTTGATAGAGATAGTAACCACCCGCCAGTGCCGTGGCACCCATCACCAGCGCAAGTGCCACCGCTATACGCATGCTCCAGGAACTGCCGGGGCGGGACTCTTTATTGGGCTCAATATCTTTGGGCTGAGAAGAGGGTGAAGGAGGCAAAGCCTTTGACTCTGCGGCGGCCTCTTGCTGTTGGTTTTCCATGAAACAATCCTTGATGCTAGAAAGCGTGCAATTCAGGGAAACCAAAGCAGCAAAAGCTTAAATGCCCAATGCGTCCAGCACGGCGGCATGGTTTGCTGCTCCGGCGTTGGTGACTCGAAGAAGTCCCTTTTTCCTTGCTTGGGTTTCGACCCGGGTACTGGGGACTATGATATGACAGTCTCTGAGCCATGCAAAACTGTCTTTGGGCACCAGATTTATCAAGTTTTCCAGTACTTCACCACTGGTCACTACTATGGTGTCTATGCCGAAGGATTGCCAGCGACTGACAATGGCAGGAACATCCAATGGCGGACACGCCCGCTGATAGACCTCAAGATAGCTGACATTTGCCCCACGAAGCCGCAAACCATCTGCCATGGCTTCGCGGCCACCTTTGCCCCGGACTATGACTATGTGTTTACCGGATACATGTGCCAGAGAGGGGAGTGTGAGTAAACCTTCAGTGGCCTGGCTGTCGGCGGGTGAGCGCTCGGCCGTGATACCCTGCAAAGCCAGGGCATCGGCAGTGGCATCTCCCACTGCGTAATAGTCGGCATTTGGCCATTGGTTCTGCAGCCAGGGGGTGGCAAAACTGACCGCACTGGTGCTGATGAAGATGAGTATGTCGGCGCGGGAAAGTTCATCGACCTGCGCTTGAGTGACGGCTGCTGCCTCCACCGATAACAAGGGTTCCACCAAATAAGGTATGGCCAGCGCATCCAGCGCACTGGCCATGGCGGCGTTTTTGCCCTCAGGACGGGTGAGCAGCAGCTTCATGGTCAGTTCCGGGCGTAGACCGCATCCAGAATGGTTTTCGCGCCGCGGCTGAGCAGGTCGTCTGCCAGTTGATGACCCAGCGCAACCGCATCGGCAGTTGAGCCTGTCACAGAGCCTGTGATCACTTCGCTGCCATCGGGGTTACCCACCAAACCACGCAGTGTCAGGGTGTCGGCTTCGATTTCGGCAAAAGCACCAATCGGCACCTGACAGCCCCCTTCTAGGCGGGTATTCATGGCGCGCTCAGCAAGTACGCGCAGACGGGTTTCTTTGTGCTCCAGCGGTGCCAGCAGGGCTTTGACGCGGGTATCATCGGTGCGGCATTCAATGCCTACAGCGCCCTGACCATTGGCAGGCAGTGACTCTTTGGTACTGATAAAACCTGCGATGCGCTCGGCAAGCTTAAGGCGGATAAGGCCCGCCGCGGCGAGGATAATGGCATCGTATTCACCTGAGTCGAGTTTGGCCAAACGGGTGCCAACGTTACCGCGCAGGTCTTTGATAATCAGATCGGGGCGACGGGCGCGCAGTTGACACTGTCGACGCAGGCTGGAGGTGCCTACCACGGCGCCCTGTGGCAGCTCATCGATACTTTTGTAAGTGTTGGACACAAACGCGTCCCGTGGGTCTTCGCGTTCACAAATTACTTCAAGGCCCAGGCCTTCCGGAAAATCTACCGGCACGTCTTTCATTGAGTGAACGGCAATGTCGGCGCGGCCTTCCAGCATGGCGACTTCCAGCTCTTTCACGAACAGGCCTTTACCACCTACCTTGGCCAGTGGTGTATCCAGAATAACGTCGCCCTTGGTGCTCATGGGCAGCAGTTCCACGGTCAAATCCGGATGAATGCGCTCAAGCTCTGCTTTAACAAACTCAGCCTGCCACATGGCAAGGGGGCTTTTGCGGGTCGCGATACGAATAAGGTTTTGAGACATGCCGATTTTCCATCTTATGGTCTGCGTTAGTTGCGCCAATGCTAACATTGCCTCGGCGACTATGTAAGGAACCGCTGTCGCATCTTTGTGGTGTGAAAGGAGAAACTGTCGGTAAAAATGTGATCTCTATCGCAAATGTTTGCGTTCGCCATCCTGGGTGTTAGCATGGGATAACTTTGGGTCCAGGGAATGGTGACGCATTAAGATGATCGCGCATAGTCGGTGGTCAACATCTGCTTTGAGCTTGTCAGAACGCCTCAACAAGGTCCGACTGGCCCGGGCGCTGGCGTTGCTTTCTCCCCTCAAACGACACCTTCTTCACGCGATTCCGCTGTTGCTCCACTTTCATGGCCCCCGAATTCCCGGCTACAACGGCCATGCCACACCTTGTGGTTTGGCACGTTTTGAACCCCAGGACCCCCATTTGGAAGCCGCCAGGGTATTGTCTCTGGCACTTCCCAGTCTGCGTGCCGATTGGCCTTATGCCATCGAAGGTATTTATGCCATGGGCAGCACAGGCAGCTTCGGACAAAACCCCTTCAGCGATGTTGATGTATGGGTTATCCACGAGCCTAATTTATCCGCCGATGACATCCAGGCCCTGGCCGATAAGTTGGCGCTCTTGCATCAATGGTTTGCGGGCTTTGAGTTTGAGGTGAACTTTTATCTGGTGCATCCCTTTCAGTTTCGTGCAGACAAAAGTTATTCGGGTAACGGACGGGTAAGGCTGGGGGTGGAACACAGTGGCAGTGCACAGCACTGGCTGCTTCTGGAAGAGTTTTACCGCACCCAAATTTGCCTCGGTGGCAAGCCATTGTATTGGTGGCCCGATGCCAGGCCCGACAGTGACGGACTTTGGCTCGGGGATGTGCAAAGTTTGCCCGCCAGCGAGTATTTCAGTGCCTCCCTGTGGCAGCTCTACAAGGGGCTGGTAAAGCCCCACAAGGCGCTGCTCAAGGTGTTGCTGCTGGAGGCCTATGCCTGGCGCTACCCCAATACAGAACAATTGAGTACCAGGGTGTGGCTGCACACTACCAAGGGGGATTTTTCCACCGCCAACGATCCTTACTTCTTACTTTACGAAGCGATAGAGGAGTATTTGCTTGCGATAGAAGATCACCGTCGGCTTGAGATTGTGCGACGCTGCTTTTATCTCAAGTGCGCCGTGCGCTTGAGTCATCCTCAGCAACCCAAGGATTGGCGCTACCTGAAAATGCAGTTGTTGGTGTCGGCCTGGGAGTGGCCAGATACCCTTATCCAGACTCTGGATGACTGTGAAGATTGGCATACGGGGCAGCTGCAGTGGTTCAACGCCCAGTTGAATGAGTTGATGCTCGCGAGCTATCAGAAGCTGCTGCGCTTTGCGGCCAACTACGGCGTTAATGAGGGGCTCAGGGTCGAAGACCTGGGCATGCTCACCCGCAAGCTGCATACCTGCTTTAACGAAGACAAGCATCTGGTTTCCAAGTTGAATCCGCTCTGGAGCAGCCGCTTGCAAGAGCCGGTGTTGACTGTGATCACCAGTCAGTCTGATGGAACACATTACCTCTATCGTCAGGAGCCCCAGGCATCGGCATTAAAGGGCGAAGCGGCAGTATATGTTGCAGATAACCTTGCGTCGCTGCTGCTGTGGGCGTGTATAAACCAGGTGTGTGATGACCATACCCACTGGTTCAGTTACGGTGAGCGCAGGTTGGGCGCCCGCCTTGCTGCTACAGGTAAGCGTTTGCGTGAAGCGATAAAGGATACAGAACTTAAGGTTTCCAAGCAGGATCTCTGTCAGCCCTGGCACTACCGAAAACTGGTGTTGGTGGTCAACCTTGAGTATGACCCCACCACAGACTGGCCAGGGCAGGAAGTTCTGGTGGATATCATGAACGCCAACCTCTTCTCCCTGGGACGCAAGCAGCTCAACATGCTGGGCTCGCTGGATGTGCTGTCGTTCAACTCCTGGGGAGAGTGGCATGCACACCATTTTGAAGGCGAGCAGGCGCTGCTAAAGGCCATGACCTTTCTGGCACCTGGGATCCGCCGTGCTGCGGGCAAGCTGGACCTCAGAACTCTGGGTTGCAGCTCGCGCTTAACCTTTCAGCTTGAGTTGGCGGTACATTCCTTGCTGAAACAGGTTGCTAACCTGAGTTGTCAGGCAAGCGCCTCATCGACCCTGGTGCAGCCTCTGCGTATTGGTACCCGAAACTACGGACTGTTCTTTAATACCCTGGGCGTGGCGTACGAAGACCTTGCCGATGCGCCTTCAATTTACAAGCAGATGAGCCGTGGTCATTTGCTGTCTATCCCCAGACCCGGGTTGGGGGACGATCCGTTTGCCAGTGTGCCCGAGCTTATCCAGGACTATGCCACTGAGGATGTGATTCAATATTTCCTGCGGCCGAGAGAGGAGGGGATTGATGTTTTTATCCTCAATCACAAAAACGAAATCAGCCACTATGTGCAGCATGGCACCACGGTTGAGGCACTGGTGAGTAAAGTGAGCCAGCAACATGCCTTTGACGGGCTTTACGAGATGCACGGCCGCTTTAACCTGCCGCAGTTTTTCCAGCTGGTGAGGATGCAGGGGGAACTCAGGGCGCAGCCCGTGGGCATGGTCAGGGAAGATATGGGGGCCGAGTTTTAGCCCCCAATTGACGCAGTGTTCAGCCTACCAGCAAAGGTTCAGATTGGCCTGGCGCTTGATGGACTCTTTCAAAAACGGCATAAATTCGGCACCGCCGTTACGCTCGTCAATCCATTTACCTTCTTTAAAACCAAAGTGATAACCACCAAAGCGGGTTGCCAGCCAGATTTCGTGCAGCGGCTCCTGCTTATTGATTACAACCTTGGAATTGTCTTCGAAGGTCAGCTGTAACACACCACCGGAACTGTCGATGTCCACATCGGCGTCTTCATTGTCGATGGCGTTTTCGATGGCACTTTCAATGATATTGAACATCTCGTCGGCCAAATGGTGAAACTCTGTGTCTGTCATCGCCATGTGTGTTGATCCTTTTCAATCTTGGGCTTGAGTGCGATTATAAAGCCAAACCCGCGCCTTATGCATTGAAGTTGAGAAAAATGAGACTGTATTTATCCCTATTGCTTGTTAGCCTGCTGCTATTGGGCTGTGGCCAGAAAGGCCCGCTCTACAAGACACCGCCTGCGCCTGATAATCAGGCCCAGCAACCGGCCGCGCCAGTTGCAGCCGATACTCCCAGCACCGATGCGCGCAAACAATAAGGACCTCTATTTTGGATCATTTTCTCTATCGTGAAGAGCGGCTGTTTGCCGAAGACTGCGATGTGGCCGGTCTCGCAGCTGCACATGGCACGCCCCTGTACGTTTATTCCCGCGCCACCCTCGAGCGCCACTGGCATGCGTTCGATGGCGCTGTGGCGAGCCATCCACACCTGATTTGCTATGCGGTCAAGGCCAACTCCAACCTGGCGGTACTCAATGTGCTGGCCCGCCTTGGCAGTGGTTTCGATATCGTTTCCGGTGGTGAACTCAGCCGCGTGCTGGAAGCCGGCGGTGACCCTGCCAAGGTGGTGTTTTCCGGCGTGGGTAAAACCGTGGCGGAAATGGAGCTGGCGCTCAATACCGGCATCATGTGCTTCAATCTGGAATCCGGTGCCGAGCTTGAGCTGCTCAATGAGGTGGCGGGTCGTCTTGGCAAGGTGGCGCCTGTGTCGCTGCGGGTCAACCCAGACGTAGATGCCGGTACTCACCCTTATATTTCCACTGGCCTGAAAGAAAACAAGTTCGGTATTCCCATGGAAGAGGCCGAGGCGCTATTTGCCCGTGCTGCCGCGCTGTCCAATCTGGAAGTGAAAGGTGTGGATTGCCACATTGGTTCGCAGCTGACCGAACTTAAGCCCTTCCTCGATGCCATGGACCGCATGTTGGCACTGATTGACCGTCTGGCAGAGCAGGGCATAGTGATTGAGCACTTCGATGTGGGTGGCGGCCTTGGCGTGACCTACAACGGTGAAACCCCGCCCCATCCGGACGTGTACGCTGCCGCCATTCTCGAAAAGCTCAATGGTCGTCCGCTCAAACTGATTTTCGAGCCGGGCCGTGCCATTGCCGCCAACGCCGGTATCTTCGTTACTCAGGTGCTTTATACCAAGGACAATGGCGACAAACGTTTTGTGATTGTGGATGGCGCCATGAATGACCTTATCCGTCCTTCCCTTTACGGCGCCTGGCAGAACATCATTCCCGCGGTTAAAACCAATCAGCCGACGACCCGCTGTGATGTGGTTGGCCCTGTGTGTGAGACAGGTGATTTCCTCGGTAAAGACCGTGAACTGGCCGCTGGCAGTGGCGATCTTCTGGTGATACGCAGCGCCGGTGCCTACGGCTTTACCATGGCCTCCAACTACAACACCCGTCCCCGTGCGGCCGAGCTGATGGTCGATGGGGACAAGGCGTATGTGGTGCGCGAGCGGGAAAAACTCAGTCAGCTCTGGCAAGGAGAGCAACTCCTGCCGTAAACTGGGGAAAGTACCCGATTTTTGGGCGCCGGAGCACTGGCCCGGCGCTAAGGAAGCATAGCTTGATCCACTTCACCAAGATGCATGGTCTGGGCAACGACTTTATGGTTGTCGACGGTGTGACCCAGAACGTGTTCTTTTCGCCGGAACAAATTCGTCGTCTGGCCGACCGCAATTTCGGTATCGGTTTCGATCAGCTGTTGCTGGTTGAGCCCCCCTACGATCCGGACCTGGACTTTCACTATCGCATCTTCAACGCCGATGGCAGCGAAGTAGAGCAATGTGGTAATGGTGCCCGCTGTTTTGCCCGTTTCGTGCGCAATAAAGGGCTGACCCAAAAGCATAAAATTAAAGTCAGCACCAGTGCGGGAAAGATGACGCTGCGCCTGGAGCGCGATGGTGGTGTGACCGTGAATATGGGCGTGCCCATACTCGACCCGGCACAAATCCCCTTTAAAGCCAAAAAATTTGAAAAAACCTATCTGCTGCAGGCGGCCCAACAAACCTTTTTGTGTGGTGCAGTCTCCATGGGCAATCCCCATGTGGTACTTGACGTGGATGATATCACCCAGGCACCAGTTGCAGACGTGGGCGCCCAGCTGACACGCCACGAACGTTTCCCCAAAGGGGTGAACGTCGGCTTTATGCAGGTGGTCGCCCCAGACCATATCAAGCTCAGGGTCTACGAGCGCGGTGCGGCCGAAACCCTCGCCTGTGGCAGTGGCGCCTGCGCTGCCGCCGTGGTGGGGCAGCTTCAGGGGAAGTTGGGTAGCCGTGTCCGGGTAGACTTACCCGGTGGCAGCCTGACCATCAACTGGGAAGGCGAGGGCAAACCCCTGTGGATGACAGGCCCGGCACAGCAGGTATACGACGGACAAATCCAGTTATGACAGATCCAAACCACAGGACAGAAGCGCCCTTTGATGAACAGATAATCCGCGAGTATCTGCTCGATAACCCTGATTTTTTTGGTCGTTATCCTGAGCTCTTGCTGGCGATGCGCATGTCTCACAATGAGCGAGGCACAGTATCGCTCCTTGAGCGCCGTCAGGAAATGCTCAGAAGTCGGGTGGCCCAGCTTGAGGAAGAAATCACGGCCCTGATGACCCAGGCCCGCAGAAACGAAAAAATTTTTCGTTTCAACAATGACTTGCAGTTCAAGTTGCTGGAAAGCGAAGATCTGGGGGATGTTCGCCAGACCCTATCCCAGGCGCTGATAGGCGAGTTCGGTTTTACCCACGTCAGGCTTATCACTGTGCATGATGTGGACAGTGAACTGTCGGCCATCTGGAGTAACCGTCTCGCCCGTGGGCACTATTTCGGCCGTCTCACCGCCAGTGAGTCACGGCGTTTGTTTGGTTCTGAGGTGGGCTCAGTGGCACTGACCCGACTGTCAGAACATTGTGGTCAGGTGGTATTTGCCATCGCCAGCCAGGATCCGGCCCATTTTCATCCCGAGATGGACAACTTGCTGCTGGATCAGCTGCGGCGGATTCTGGACCATCTGCTGCCAAGGTTGTAACCATGGCTGACCAAGCCGATTGGCTGGCACGTTTTACCCGTTATCTCGCCACCGAGCGGCAACTGTCGCCCATGACGGTACGTAATTATCGCTTTGAACTGGAGCGCGCCGATGCGCTGCTGGGGCAACGAAGCTGGCAGCAGTTGAGTCGCCAGGACCTCAGTGGTCTGATGGCGCGGCTGCATCGCCAGGGGTTGTCGCCGCGTTCCTTGTCGCTCACCGCGTCGGCGCTGAAGCAGTATGGGCATTTTTTATTGAAAGAAGGCCTGATAGACACCAACCCGGCCGCTACCCTGAGTGCGCCGAAACAGCCCAAAACCTTGCCGAAAAACCTCGACCCTGACTCGGTCAATCACCTGCTGGACATTCCCCCTGAAGATGGTCTTGCGCTGCGTGACAGAGCCATCATGGAGCTCTTTTACTCCTGTGGCCTGCGTCTGGCCGAACTGGCCGCTCTGGATATGAAGGACCTCGACCGCGAGAGCCGGGAAGTGCGAGTGATAGGTAAAGGCAGCAAGGAGCGGATTTTGCCTGTGGGCAGCGTGGCCCTGAGTGCCATTGCCGACTGGCTGAAGGTAAGGGCACAGATGCCCTGCCAGGACGATGCACTCTTTGTCTCTACCCGGGGCAGCAGGCTTTCCCATCGCAGCATTCAGGCGCGTATGGAAAAATGGGCGCAAATACAGGGGCTCAGCGTTGGGGTGCATCCACACAAACTCAGGCATTCCTTTGCGACACACATGCTGGAGTCCAGTGGCGATCTGCGGGCCGTGCAGGAATTGTTGGGGCACGCCAACCTCGCCACTACCCAAATCTACACCAGCCTCGATTTTCAGCATCTGGCCAAGGTGTACGATGGTGCTCACCCCAGAGCCCGTAAAAAGGGGGACTGATGCAGATATTCCGTCGTCTGAAGCCCATTGCTGCCATCAGTTTTGATCTGGACGATACCCTGTACGACAACCGGCCCGTGATCATGGCGGCGGAGCTTGCACAGCAGATGTATCTGGCCCGCCATTATCCTGTGACCAAAGCCTGGGGACGGGACGAATGGCGTCATCACAAGCTCAGGGTTTTGGTTCATCATCCCATGCTGGCCCACGACCCAACAGCACTGAGACTTCTGACCCTGCATTCAGGTCTGCTCTATTTCGGCTTACCTGAAGCAGAAGCCACAATGGCCGCCCGTGCCGTGATGGATGAATTTATCAGGGCCCGCAGCCATTTTCGGGTACCAGAAAGCTCGTTGCAGCTGCTGGCAAAACTCGGGCAAAAATACCCGCTGATAGGGCTTACCAATGGCAATGTTGACCCGGTGCGTATAGGTCTGGGAGACCGGCTGGCGTTTGTGCTCGCCGCAGGCAGTGGTGTGCGTATGAAGCCTGTGGACGATTTGTTCCGGATGGGCTGCAATCGCCTTGGCATAGCGTCTGAGCAGCTGCTCCATGTAGGGGACAGCCACAGCGCCGACGTGGTGGGCGCACTCAAGGCAGGGTGCCAGGCGGTGCTGCTCAATCCTGCCCATGGGGGATTAGAACCCGGCCCCCTCGCATCGCCTTTGCCTCACCTGCAAATTCAGAAGCTGGATGCTTTGCTGGCTCTGCTGTAAATCGCGAAGCACTAAAGCGATCCCCGATACAAATTCCATCTGAATTTATCATTTCCTTAACATTGCTGACCTGTTAGCCTATAACTTCCTCAAAGGAAAGGGGAAAGTATATGTTCAGGCCAAAAGTCATTTTTTCATTGGTAATTGTCATCTTAACCATGGTGGCATGGCCTGCTGCTGCCCACGATATTTACGCCAACGAAGGATTTTTGTCCGGTGTGATCCATCCCTTCCTCGGTCTCGATCATCTGTTAACCATTTTTGCTGCCAGCCTCATAGGCATGCAGCTGGGCGGAAAGGCGCAGGTGTCTGTGCCACTTGCCTTTTTACTGTTTTTTATCTTTGGTGACATCATTGGTTTACTGCGGGTGCCCATGCCCTGGGTTGAGCCGGGCATAGCGCTGTCGGGGATCCTTTTGGGCCTGGCTTTGCTGATGGGGCGCGAAGTACCTTTATCCTTTGCCCAGGCCTTGGTGGGGATTTTTGCCCTGTTCCATGGTCACGCCCATGGCGCTGAAATTCCCATGGGGGCCAATCCCGTGTGGTACACCCTGGGGATCAGCATGGGTACGGTGGCGATTATGTTGTTTGGGGGCGCCGTAGCCTGGTATCTGAGCCTGATAGAAACGCCCAAACCCTTGCTGCGTGGGCTTGGAGGGATCATCACCTCCCTCGGGCTGCTGCTGTGGTTGTTTTAAGGCCGATTGTCTGTTGACGCCTATTGTTCCGGCGGGCACAGGCGGCGCTGCTTTTTAAGCAGCTGGCTGACCTGACGCCGACTGGCGCGCATATCCGACGAATCCACCCTGAAAAAGGTACCCGTGTAGGGATCCGGTCCGAGGAAGACGGGCTTTTGATGGGCGGTGGCCTCGGGAACATGCAGGCGAATAAGTTTTTTGCCTGCAAGCTCAATAATTTGAACGTCAGTCGCTGACAACACATTGCATGACACCCGGCGCGGGTCTTTCAGAATGCGCCAGATGTCCTCCAGCATGGGCAGTGGATTGGCTATACCCTCGATAGTGAAGTCGCCCTGGGACTCCCGCACCCCCAAAATAATCTCGCCGCCAAGGGTGTTGGCGAAGGCGCTGTAGCTCTCCCACATGCCTTCAGGCAGCTGCCCCTGGCCATCGCGTCCCGCAGCGAGCTTAAATTCCACCTGTACCGACTCACGCAGATGCTGAATGTCATCGAGGGCAAACTGGGTCATGGGCTGTCCTTGAACTGCACTTTTCCCTGATATAACACGGGTTTTATCCAATGACCAGTGACCCTCAGCTCCGTCCCGGTTTCACCGGCTTAAAACATTCCTTATCGAGACCGTACTTTTTCATCCTCAAATACAATTTCTTACGGGGCACGTTGAGGTAGTCTGCTGCCTCCGACACCCGGCCAGAGAACAGAAACAGCGCATCTTCTATCAGGCGCTTTTCATAGTCGTCCACCAGTTCATCCAATGGGCCTTTTACAGAAGGCGCCGCCGCAATTCGCTGCACATTGGCCAGTTTGACTATCCCCACCGCATAGAGCTCGGCCACGTTGCGAAGTTCCCGCACGTTGCCCGGCCAGCTGTGCTGCTTTAGGTTGTCCAGGTAGCGATTTTCAACAGCGGGCATCTTACGGGACAGGCGGCGGCAGCTTTCTTTCAAAAAGGCCATAAACAGCGGCACTATATCGCTTGGTCGCTCGCACAGGGCCGGCAGCCGCAGCCTGACCTGGGAGAAATAATAAAAGCATTCGGGAGTGAGGGTTTGCTCCTGTACCAGGGTTTCGGGCTGACTTTCCAGAATGGCGATGGTGCGTACATCCTTGTTGCCCCTGCGTTCCTGATCCAGCAGAAAGCTTGCCAGCCAACGCTGGCTGTCGGTGGGCAGATGCTCAAGCTCCCTCAGGATAAGGGTGCCGCCACGGCTCGCGTCCACCGCCTGTTGCAGTTTCTCCGGACTTTCCACCAGAGCGCATTCCAGCTGTTGCAGCGGGCCATCGCAACGTGGGCCGAGTTTATGCAGCAAGGCCGCCAGGGTATTGCGGCCAACCCCACGGGGGCCTTCCAGCATCACGTCTCTGTCGGTTAAGGCGAGTTGTCCCAGCTGTTCCCGCAGATCGTTGATTTGCGCGCTGCTGCCAAGGAGTTGACCGGCCAGTGAGTCCTGAATGTTCTGCCGCTGGCCAATCAATTGATGGCGCTGGGTGGCGGCCTTTTTGACCAGGGCAAGAAAGGTCGGTGGGTCGAGGGGCTTTTCGATAAAGTCGGCGGCGCCCTGTTTTACGGCCTTCACCGCCAGTGGAATATCGGCGTGCCCCGTAATCATGATGACAGGGATCTGTGGGTCGATATGGTGCACGGCTGCCAGTAAATCCAGCCCATGCATGGCGGGCATATAGATGTCGCTCACGACCACACCGTCCCAGTCGCGACTTAATACTTCCAGTGCCTTCTGCGGTGAATTGGTTGCCCGCACCTGGTAGCCGGATAAGTTAAACAACTGGCGGCAGGCGTCCAGTACGTCTTCATCGTCGTCGATAAGCAGCAGATTAGGCTTGGGTTTAAGTAGATGGGACATTTGGAAACTCCAACAGCATCAGGGTATTGCCTTCCATAGTGCAGGCAAGACGGATATCGCCTTCCTGGCGCTCCATCAGGGTTCGGCAAATCGACAGCCCGAGGCCCAGCCCCACTTCTTTGGTGGTGACAAAAGGCGAAAACAGCTTTTGCAGCACGGCCTCGGGGAAACCCTGGCCACTGTCCTGCATCGCAATCAGGGTGCTGCCGGGCTGCGGCAGTTGTTCTATCAGGATGTATCTTTGCTCGCAGCTTGCAATGGCATCGAGGGCATTGACCAAGAGGTTAATCAGTACCTGTTCTATCTCCACCGGATCGCCAATCACACAGAGGTTGTTATCGAGGCGGCTCTCTACCCGCACGTTCTCACGTTTTATCCGGGGGGCGAGCAGCAGCAGGGCATTATCGGCTATGGTGCCCAGTGAAACGGCTTCCCTTACCCGGGTTTGCGGGCTCTTGCGGGCAAATTCCTTCAAGGCGCCCACAATACGGTGCATTCGCTGACTGAGCTGGCCGATGCGTTCAAGATTATCGGTAAGCAGGGAAGTATCGCCCTGCTCCGCGGCGATACGGCTGGTGTAAAGGAAGGTGGAAATGGCCGAAAGCGGCTGATTGAGCTCATGGGCCATGCTGGTCATGGCCTGGCCCAGCACCGCCATTTTGGCGGCCTGAATGAGTTCATCCTGGGCCCGCAGCAGGTCGTTCTGGGCCTGGGTGCGGCGCTCAACTTCCTGTTCAAGCTGCTGATTCTTGTCTTTCAGATCCCGGGTGCGCTCGGCAACCCGCTCAGACAGCTCGCGGGTATTCAGCTCCTGACGTGTCATGTCGGTGATGGTGATAATGGTCTTAAGCTCACCCGCCTGCTCATAGCGGCGAAAATCGAAGTGCCAGAAGGCCCGCTGATCATCGTCGCCCAGCTCCAGCAGGCAATGGCTCTGACCGAGCCCCTGTAAGCTACTGCCGGGAGCAAACTGATCTGCCAGTTGCTGGGCTGCCGCAGGGGGAAAGGCCTGCCACAGCAATGATTGCTCAGGTTCATTTCCCAGGGGTAACAGCTCTCTGGCAGTGGGATTGACCGATTCTATGGTGCCGTCCATCAGGCAGGTTATGAGACAGGCCTGGGTGTTGTTAATCAGGTTGAGTGCATTGGTTTTGTCCATCAGTTGCCGCTGGGCGCGAAACTGCAGCAACTGCTCGCCAAGGCGGCCAATTTCATCGCTGCCACGCACGCTAAGAGGGCTCGACAGGTCGTTGCTGCACACCTTGGCCAAATCCTCGCTGAGCAGATTCAGGCGGCCAATGAGGCGCCGTGAAATCAGGCCGGTCAGTACAAAGGTACTTAGAATAAGTGCACCTGTGAGGATAAGCAGTAGCCAGGCCTTGCCCTGGCTTACCTGACGGTTGGTGGCTTGCACCAATGACTCCAGATTGGTGTTGGCCTGAGCCACTGCGGTCACGACCTGAGCATGATAGGGCTGGATAAGCTCATTGATTTTGGGTTGCAGCGCTTTGATTTGACGCTGGTTTTCCACGTCTTCGCCAAGCAGCCGATGCAGGGCACCGCCGGGTTTCACCAGCTCAACCAGTTCCTGCAATATCTGGCGGTGGCTCACAGTCGATGGATAGGCCGCAAGCTGGGTGGTGAGCAGTTTCAGCTCGTCGATTTGAAAACCAATAAACGAGAAGGCGTGCTCCAGCTCCCTTTGATGACGCTGGTTGATAATCTCGGCGCTGAGCTGATGAATTTCGTTTTCTTTCAGGGCGATATTTTGCAGTGCCGAAAACTCCTGCAGCACTGAGTTGATGGTGGTGGCCGAGGTGCGGTTGCCAAGCTGTGCGCTTAAGTGCCAGGCCACCTCCTGCAGCAGCGGCGTCATTTCATCGGTTAAATCCTGATGCAGTCGCGCCAGCTGTTTTTGCTGCGACGAAAGATGCTGTGCCAGGGTGAGTTGATTGCGCAGCAGCTGATTCTGGTTATGGATTAATGTCTCAAGCTCGGCGAAACGGGCCTGTTGCAGTGCCCGCTCATCGTCGCTGTGCAGGTTAACAAGGTAAGCATTCTCAAGCTCACCCATGGCCTCGGATACCTGCCGCTCGAGGGTAAGCAGGGTGATTTCGTCCTCGGCGCCGGGCAGTTGTCCCAACAGCTGCAATAGCCTGTTGCTGGCGCGCTCAAGCTTGTAGGTGGCATTAATCGTGGGCACGCTTTCACTGATGATGCTGCTGACACGGGCACTGAGCCTATCCCACATCAGCAGGCTGGTGAGGCCGACCAACAGTGTCAGCCCCAGCATGGCCGAAAAGGCAATAAAGAGTCGCCTGCCGAGGGGCGAGTGGGACTTGGACATCAGGGGTACTCCAGGGTGCGAACCAGGGCCATGGCCTGCTCCAGTTGCTGTGCCACCTGCATGCGCCAATCCTGCATGGTGCGCTCCATTTGCGCAGAGGGTTGCTGCTCGTAGTCGGCGAACACCGCCTGTAAGTCGGGGGACATGGCTTCGGCCTCGCTGATGGGCACCTGGCTGGCCAGGGTCATTGCCCGGTGCAGTACCTCATGGTTTTTCGGGGTATTTTTCATGGCACCCTGGGCCTTGATAATGGCAAGCCAGGTGTAGCGAAGCTTGGGCAGCTGCTGGGCGATGGCCTGCTCAAACAACGCCTTAATCACGTTGTTGCGTAAAAACAGCTGCTGCTTTTCGATAACAAAGGCAGTGCTGTTGGCGAGCTTGTCATCGTTTAAGGGCGTTTTGGCAAATTCGGGCTCGGTGAGAATCGCCTGCCCCTCGGGTGACAGCAAAAAGCTTAAAAACTGCCGGGCTTTGGTGGCGTGTTCAGCCTTGGCGGTGAGGCCGCAGTAGGTGGGCAGAATCACGGTATCGGGTAAATAGCTAAAGCCCACATAATCAAAATGACTGCGGGCCACACTGGCGTAGTTATCTATCACGGGCCCTGCGCCCACCAGACCGCGGCTGATGGCATCGCTGACCCCGAAGCTGCGGGCAGACAGTGAGGCGAGATTGCCTCCTATGCGCATCAAAAGTCCCCATCCCGCGTTCCATCCTTCTGATTGCAATATGTTTTCTACCATCATGTGGGTGGTGCCGGAATGGCTGGGAGAACTCATCATCACATGGCCGTTAAATCCGGGCTGGGCCAGGTCCTGCCAGCTCTTGGGCTGAGGAAGCCCGTGTTTATTCAGGTAGTCACGGTTGAACATCAGCCCAATGCCCGAGTAGGCCACCGGCAGCACATAGTCGGAAGCCGGCAGGCTGTGGCGTTTCAGCCAGGCAGGGGCTGCGGGCAGCTCCCCTAAGGGGGCCAGCAGCCTTTGTTGATGCAGGGTTTGAAACAGCGTCGGCGAGGAGGACACCACCAGATCGATGCGGGGTTGATTCTCGTCTGTCAGCAACCGGATGGCAGGCAGGGTGCGGCGGTAAATCACCCGCACCTCGCACTGCTCTTTGGCAGAGAATTTGTCCACCAATCCTTTAAAGGGCAGCTCAGAGAAAGAGGTGAGGATCACCAGGCAATTGTCTTTCGCCTGGCCGGTATTCGGCCAGCCAAGCCAGAGCATCAAGAGTAGGGCGAGCAGGGATTTTTGTGTCATGGCTCAAAACTTTTTAATTAATTTTTAACGTTTTTTACAACCCGCTGAGTCGGTTATGACTCAAGGTTGGCCTATTTTCCAACAATCTGTCTTCAAGGGTGAGTGTAGCCATTCCAATTTTGACCCGGAAATTCTGCCTTTTGAGTTAATTCTGACTCAGTTTGCTGCTTTTGTGCCCGGTAATTGTGCCTGAAAAGATGCTGGCGAGTCGGGAGCCGGATCCCGGCGAACGAGCAACTTAAACGTGGGAGGAAGGCAGATGCTGGACTTTTTCAAAACGCGGCCGGATCAGCCCCTGATTGAAGGGACACCGGAAAAAATCCGCTCTATTTATAAGAAATATCAATGGCAGGTGTTCTTGGGACTGGTGCTGGGTTATGCCATGTTCTACGTCGCCCGCATGAGTTTGAACGTCGCAAAAAAACCTATGCTGGATGCCGGCATTGTGACCCTGGATGAACTGGGGATCATAGGCTCGGCATTCTTCTTAACCTATGCCGTGGGTAAGTTCTCCAACGGCTTCCTGTCGGACTATGCCAACATCGGCCGCTTTATGTCGGTGTCGCTGGGTCTGTCGGCCATCACCTGTTTGCTGATGGGGATGAACACCGCCACCTTCTTCTTCATCCTCTTGTGGGCGATGAATGGCTGGTTCCAGTCGGTGGGCAGTGCGCCTTCGTGCGTGTCGATATTCCAGTGGTTCTCGCCAAAACAGCGGGGCTCTGTGTACTCCATCTGGGGTGGCTCGCGCAACATCGGTGAAGGTATCACCTGGATCCTGACCGCCACCGTAGTGAGCTTCTTCGGCTGGAGAGCAGGCTTCGTTGGTGCCGGTATTGCCACCTTTGCCGCCGCCATCGCCATGTACTTTGTGCTCAAAGACAGACCGCAAACCTATGGTCTGCCAGAGCCAGCCGTGGCCTATGGCGAAGATGCCGAGATCAAAAAGAAGGTCGATCCCAAGGAAATCCGCCGCGCCCAGCTGTTTATCCTTAAGCAGCCTACCGTGTGGCTCATCGCCCTTGCCTGTGCGGCCATGTATATCTCCCGCTATGCCATGAGCTCCTGGGCCGTGCTGTACCTGCAGGAGTCCAAGGGCTACAGCCTGATTGATGCGGGCTTTGCCATGTCGGCTTACCCCATCGCCGGTTTCGCCGGGGCCATTCTGGCCGGGATCATTTCTGACAAGCTGTTTAACGCCAACCGCCATATCCCAACCCTGCTGTACGGTCTGGCCAACATTGCCGGTCTGTGCCTGATGTTCTGGGGCCCACAGAGCCGGGTAGTGGATGCCGTTGCCCTGGGTCTGATTGGTTACGCCATCGGTGGTCTGGTGGTGTTCCTGGCTGGTCTCACCGCCTGTGACCTGATGCCCAAGACAGCCGTTGGCGCGGTGAAAGGCTTTATCGGCCTGTGTTCCTACATTGCCGCCTCTGCCCAGGAAATCGTGTCTGCCTCGCTTATCAAAATTAACGAAGTAGACGGTGTGAAGCACTACGACTTTGCCACCGCCCAGTACTTCTGGCTGGCCGCCGCTGTGGTGTCCATGTTACTCGCCTTGAGCGTGTGGAATGCCAAGAAGGTAGTGGATTACTGATAACGGCCGGGCCACCTGCGGGTGGCCCCAAGCAAACCAATCGCGTAAGGAATTTCATTATGAACAAAGCACTTATTGCACTGGCACTGCTTGCTCCCGGCAGCGCCGCACTGGCCGCCGATGCAGACTTTTATGGCCGTATCAACCTGTCGGTAACCGACTCGGACCTTGGCGTGGCCGCCCAAAATGGCAAGGCTGGTACCGTGCTGGAAAACAACTCCTCCCGTATCGGGGTAAAAGGCAGCGAAGCCATAGGCGAAGGGCTGGAGGTGTTTTACAAGCTGGAGTTTGGGGTGGATAACTTTGATAACTCAGGCAAAACCTTCAAAGCCCGTAACACCTACATAGGGGTGAAAACCGACTTCGGTGCCCTGACCTTTGGCCGCAACGACAGCGTATTCAAAACCGCCGAAGGCAAGGTAGATATCTTCGGCACCAGCAATTCGGATATTGACCGGCTGTTGCCGGGACAGGGCCGCTTTGGCGACAGCCTCACCTATCAGTCCCCCAAGTTGGCAGGGCTGGTACAGCTTAACGGCACTTATCTTTTGAGCGACAACTATGGCGCCGATGAGGCAGCCTACGCGGTTTCGGCCACTGCCGGTGACGCTTCCCTCAAGAAGCAGCCCTGGTATCTGGCCCTTGCCTACAACAGCGGTATCGACAATATCGATGCCAGCCGCGCTGTAACCCAGGTGAAGCTGGGCGAATGGACACTGGGCGGTATTTTCCAGCAGAGCGAGCATCAGGATCCGGCGTTTGCCGCCCTCGATGGCAACAGCTGGTTTGTGAACCTCGCCTGGGATCTGGGTAAGACCCGGCTCAAGCTGGAGTACGGCCAGGACGATGCCGGACTTGGCAAATATGTGTCGCGCTTTATCAAGTCGCAAACCAACGGCAAGCTCAGTGATGTCAGCGAGGTGGATTTGAGTCAGCTCAGCGTCGGCGCCAACTACAAGCTTGCCAAGAGCACCCAGCTCTATGGTCATTACACCCGCTTCGATGGCGACCTGCTGCTTGGCGGCGTGAATGTCTCCCTCGATGACGACCTTTTCACCCTGGGGGTTCGCTACGACTTTTAACCCCTGATTGTTTCCACTGTAACAGCTATCTCAAGCGGGCATTGGCTCGTGATTGCTCCTTCACCCTGGGCAATGGTCGTCGGGCGCCTCTTCACCGACGGCCACTTTTTCACTCGCTTTCTGTTTGGTCTGGGCTGATTTCAGGCCTCTGCCGTGACAAGCCCCGCCGCTTTGGTTAAGGTTGGCGAACTCTTCATACACTTGCGCCGACATGTCACTCCCCGAATTACCCAACATCCGCATCGGTATGGCCATGTGGTCCCACCCCGGTTGGAAAACCCTGTTTCCCGGTATGGATGCCGAAGCGCGGCTGGCCGCTTACGGCCGGGTATTTGGCACAGTGGAAGGCAACACCAGCTTTTATGCCCTGCCATCGGCGCAGCAGGTGAACATTTGGCAAAGGGCCACGCCGGAAGATTTTCGTTTTACCTTCAAACTGCCAAGACGCATCACCCACGAGCTTTCACTGCGGGATTGTCGTGAGGAAGTGTTGCAGTTTTTTCAGCTGTTTGAGCCCTTGATGGCCAAAACCGGCGTGTGGAAAATCCAGTTGCCGGCCCGTTTCGGCCCAGAATCTTTACCTGTGCTGACACAGTTTCTGTCATTGCTGCCCGAGGGGGTTGGTCTGGGCGTTGAGGTGCGCCACAGGGCGTTTTTCGCCAAGGGCGAGGCCGAGCGCGACTTCAATCGCCTGCTGATGGACAAGGGCATCAATCGCATCATCATGGATACCCGGCCCGTATTCGCCCTGCCAGCCATCAACGAGGCGATAACCGATGCCCACCAGAAAAAACCGCGGGTGCCTGTGCATCCCCTTGCCACGGGGGCCAACCCGGTGGTGCGCTTTATCGCCCAGCCCCATACCCCTGCCGCATGGGGGCCGGGTGGCAAGCCTGCCGACCTTGACTGCGCAAACAATCAGGCCTTCTTTGCCCCCTGGCTAGGCAAACTCGCCGACTGGTTGGCCGAAGGTCGCTCCCCCTATCTCTTTATTCATACTCCGGACAACAGTGATGCCCCACTGCTTGCCAGCGAACTGGTGGCACAACTTGCCGCGCATCTGCAGGCCTTACACCCCGGGCTGACCTTGCCCTCGGTGATGCTGGAGAGTGCCGAATCTGACGGTGGCCAATTTGGCCTGGGACTCCAGTAATAAAGTCCGGCCTGACCGTGTTTCCTGCATTATATTTGTTACAGGGCTCAACAGGTTGGACCTTAAGAGCTCTGACCCGGACCGTCGGGGAACTCAGTGTTTCTGGGGGTAATAATGAAAAAGATCATCATCATGGCTATGGCAATGGGCGCATTGTCTGCCTGCACCATCAAGCAGCATGTCGACCCCATCAATCTCGATACACAGGCCGCTATCTGCATTGTGGAAAATCCGGATGTGCGGGAAGGATTTTTGCTGGAAATGGAAAAGGTGCTGCGGGAGAAGCAAATCAATTATCGGGTGGTAAAAGAGCTGGACGCACGGGATGGCTGCGAATGGACGGCCACCTACACGGCCAGCTGGGCATGGGACCTGGCACTGTATCTGGTTTACGCCGAAATCAAAGTCTTCCATGAGGGCAAATTGGATGGTGAGGCCATCTATGATGCCCGCATGGGTGGCGCCAATATGGGTAAGTTTATCGACGCCGAACCTAAAATCCGCGAACTGGTTGAGCAGCTTCTTGCCCGGAAGCAGTCAGCCGTTACCTTGGTCGCCCCCAGACAAGTAGCGCCCTGAGGTAGCTGTTTAGCTTGTGAAGCTCACCCCTGGGTGAGCTTCAGTGTTTTTGGAAACAGCAGATTATTTTCCAGATGAATATGGCGGTGCAGATCCGCTTCAAACTCAGCCAAGGTGTGGTAGCAAATGCGCCATGTGGTACAGGCATGGGGTGGCGGAGTGAAATTCCCGGTTAGCTCCCGCAGTTTTTTCAACACGTTGCCCGCGTCTTCATGCTCATACTCCATGGCCCTGACCGGATTGCCAATATGACCGAAACAGCCATTGACCTGTTCACCGGCGGCGAGGGCGCGAATGGCGGGGAAGAGAATTTGCTCTTCTTTGAGCAGATGGGGCATCAGGTCGTCCACCAGGGCCCTTATCCAACCAGCCAAGGGTTTGATTTCTCCGTGGGTTTCACCGTGGGCACGAACCATTTTGGCGGCATACTCCAGCAGCAAGGGCGCCTTTTCCCTCACATAGGTGTGATGGGTTGATTCAATATAATCAATGAGTTCGGGCAGGGACAGTTTGTCCAGTTGGTCATCGGCCGCGCCAGAGGCTGCGTTTTGTAACAGTGCCTGCATCACCTCGGAAGGGTCAGCATCGGCCCTGTCGCAGGCTTCTTTGAGTGGGCGGCCGCCGCCACAGCAAAAGTCGATGCCAAAGCGGGAAAACACATGGGCACGCCTGTAGTCCTGCGCCACCAATTCGCCAACCGAACATTCGAGTAAAGCCTGTGAATACATAATGCGCTCCTTTAGCTGCAATCTGCATGCATGTTAAGAACGCACACTGACGGCGGCAATATAAGCTTGAGTATTTTGCTGGGTTAATCACAGCATCAGGGCCAATTTATGCCTAAAGGAGTAGCGTTGGAGCGGTTCAGGGACACTCGGAATACGATTCCAGCGCCAGAAAGCGAGAAAGCGAAGTGAGAGCGCTAGAAAGGAAGACAGAGAGAATGTGTGAGTGAGTGTGCGTGAGTGAGTATGCGCGTCTGTAACCGAGCCTGGCAGGGCGCTGCGGATGACCTCTCAGGTTCGCCGGGCCCCTGTCGGCCAGTGTGCAGCCGCACAGGGGAATCACCCGGTGGAGACCTTGTCGATTGTTGCAGCTGGCTTAGCGTGAAGACACCTGGATATAGACAATCTCGTCGCTGTTTGGGCTTGCGGCAGCAGAGAGATCTTTAATGGTGACGTTTTCTATTACCCGGTTTTGCTCCCTCGAATGGGAAGCCAGGTAGTCATACGCCTTGTCGGCGCCATAGCTATAGGCAAACTGGGCAATGCTCTTGTCGTTGCAGCGAATACTGTTGGCATGGTAGCGGGCGCTGGAATTGGACTCAGCTATTTGCATCCGCAGCTTGGTCAGCTTATTGCTGCCTGCGGCGACGCACATCAGGGTTTCAGGGCTGTTGTCGGCGGCGATAAAGCGGTATTCGGTGGCGCTTGCTGTGGCGGTTAATCCCAGCAGTAATGCGGGTATCAATATGATGCGAGCTTTCATAGTCTGTTCCTTCAATGATGACCTATCAAGTTCCTGGCCTGGAGGGCGCAGTAGGGCTTGCCGGTGAGTGCCAGCCCAGAGCGGCGTCCCATGGCAAATTCACTGTAGGAACTTCCGCCGGGAAAAGCTGTAACCGCTTGTAGGAGACTTGTATCCGAATGGAAATTCTGTATGGCTGAATGTCGCTGAGTAAGCGGATGTGTCTGATAATGTCGTCGGAAACAGATTTAACATCTGCAAGGGGGCAGCGGGTCGCGGGCGATTGCTGCCCGGCACCTGTGGATTGGGCGTCAGTCTGTCAATGGTTCCCGGCCAGCGGGGACTGGCCCGGGCTGTGGCAGGGTTAAATCGACCCTGCGCCACTTCAGGGCCTGATTATCTGGGTCGTTGGCCTCGAGCCAGGCCTTGGTCTGGTCGCACAGCAACGCACGTTCGGCATGGAAAAACGCAAGCCCCTGCAAGTCGTCCCTGTTGGTGTCGGTCAGGCGCCACCTCAGCATCTGCCTGGTGGTTTGGCCCCATTGGGGATGAAGGCTGGTGTAGGGGGCAAGATCGCCCGTGAGGGTTGCCATCCAGTTGCCGGCGCGGGTGTACAGCTTAAGCTCGCAGCTCTTGGGTGAGAATCGCCACTGGCCGCTGCGGGACTTTTTCTCCTGATAATCAAACGGCGAGGCGGGGTAAGCATCGGGGGCGGTATTATCGCCCATTTCGGTGGCCAGCCTGGGTGAGTATTCCTGGGTTAGGTAAAAGCGCCTGTCGCTGGGCACTTCTGAGGTCACGCCGCCGGTCACCGGAAACTCCATGGACAACATCAGTTGCCAGCGGTTGGGCAGGGTGGGGGTGTATAAGCTGGCCACAAAACTGACCTTGGCCGAAACAAAGCGATCGCTTATCTCGGGATAATGATTGTCGTTGGGGGCAAAGCGATAACCGCAGCCTCCTAGACCCAGTGCAAGCAGTCCGGTGGCAACCAAGGAGACGGCGCTGATTGTTCTCAAAAGTGGGCGGTGGGTAAAAGCGGTCAAAAACGGCCTGGCAGCTCGGAACATTGAAACATCCTTATTCAATGGATTGGCGGGCATGTGTATTATGCCCGCCGGTATGCGCCGCTTATCTTATTGAATAATAGAGGTGAATACCAACCTATGGTCCGGGCATTGTGACCCGGGTATCGGCTGAATGCCCTGCTGCCGGATTAGAAGCGATAAGTTGCAGTTAACTCCAGTGAGCGACCGGCCCCCGCCAACTGGGCAAATCCTTCGTCCTTGTTGTTGCGGTAGTCGGCCACGCTGACGCCACCCAAAGGCAGCTGATAGTAGTGGTCGAGGAGGTTATTCAGCGCCAGTGTTAAGGTCAGTGACTGCCAACTCACGCGACTTTCCAGGTTCAGCAGTGAATAGCTGTTGGTGGTATTTTCCAGGCGGCGGCTGTCTACCTCGTCTTTGGTGGTCACCCACTGCCACTCTAGCGCTGTTTGCCAGTCACCCAGACGATGGGCCAGCGCCAGGCGGGTTTCCAGGGGCTTGATTTGGTATAAGGGCTCACTGCCGTCTTTGCGCTCCCCCCTCAGGGCAGTGGCTTCGGCCTCGATGCTCCAGCGGCCGCTCTGGCCTTCACTCAGCCGGTAGTCGGCGCTCAGGTTGGCGCCATACAACCTGGCATCCAGATTGGTGAACTGCAGCAGGTTACGGGCGCCATCGGCGCCGCCACGGGTGAAGCTGCCAATCACCTCCACATCGATATAGTCCTGAATGTCGCTGTACCAGGTGGAGGCACCGAATTGCATATCCTCCCCTGCATAGCTGTAGGCCAGGCTTAGGGTGTGGGCGGTTTCGGGACGCAGATTGATGTCGCCCACATAGCCATTGCCATCACCAAACCAGCCCACCATGGTGCTGGCCATTACGCCCCGGCCCCAGCTGTAGCGCTCGTACAGGTTGGGCGTACGGTTTTTCCGGGCCAGCCCCAGCTCCAGTTGCCAGTTTTCACCACCCTGATAACGGGCCAGCACTGTGGCATCGAGCAGCGCATCCGACTGCTTGCGGTAGCTGCTGTTAAAGGCGGATGCCGCCGCGGCATCGGCATTGGGCATGCCCATTACCGGCATCTGGTTGTAGGGCTGCACCTCACCCGTATTGGTGGTCACATATTCAAATCGTACGCCGGATGATAACCACCAACGGGGGCTGAGGTTATGCTGCCACTCGCCATACAGGGCGGCGCGGCGACGTTGACCATCGTGAATGTTCACATAATCCATGGGACCCATCATCATGGAGCCGGGCACCGCAGGCCAGGTATCGTCGAGGCGCTGGTTAAAAAACTCATGGCCCCAGAGCCAAACATCGCCGTCACTCTCCGGCAGGCGCCAGGCCAGTTGATAACTGTAGTCGCTGCCTTCGGTTTCCATGGGCATTTTGCCCGGCTTCTCATCGGTGAAAAAGCCCATCTTGTGCTGCACCAGATGCCAGTTGAGCTGGGCACTGAACTCGCCCTCGTTGGCCAGCCTGCGGTCGTAATTCAGCTGTGCCCCATAGCCCTTGTTATCAGTCATATCCATGTATTGGTTGGCAAAGCCTTCGAAGGGGATGTACTGATGGGTCAGCTTGAGCGACAGGGTTTGGCCTTCATCCTGCCAGGCCGCGAGCCAGCTGTGGTTTTGGGCGCGGAACAGGGTATCTGTGACCTTGTTGCCATGGCCGTCCCGGTAGCTTTTGGCATCTTCAAAGGCGCCGCGGTACTCGAAGCTCAGGTGTTTGCTGCTCGCCGAGGCGCTGGCACCATAGGTTTGGCTGTGACTGACACTGCGCCACCCGGCCGACAGCGAGCCCTGATCCCATTGCAGCGACTCAGACTGGCCAAAGCGGGGCACCAGGCTGCTGACCTTAATCACGCCGGCAATATTGTCGCCCCCCAGGCTCACCGGTGACACGCCCGCCACCACGCTGACACTGCGGATTTGACTGGCCGACACATACGACAGGGGCGGGTTCATCTGGTTGGCGCAGGCTGCCGACACCTCGGCACCATCTACCAGGATCTTGATGCGATCGCCCATCATGCCATTCAATACCGGCAGCGCGGCCATTCCGCCGGCGGCAGAAAAGTCCACCCCCTGCTTACCAAGGAGACGCTCGGCGCTGCCGAGTTGCTGATGGTCTCCGGGCCTTTGGCCTTCGACCTCGAGGTGTTCGATATCGGATAAGGGGGCCTGAGTCGCCAGGGAAATAGCGGGGAATGCGCCGACGGTGACGGACAGAGCGATAAAGAGTTTATTTTTAAGAAACAAAGCATTGTGCATTGAGTAGGCCTCGCTGTTGCTGTTGTTTTGGCATGGGCTAAAAGCGCGGCCATTATAGGCGGCAACCTTTGTGACCAAGGTGTGGCAAATTGTCGCAGTAACAGTGAAGGCTGAATTAGCAGGCCGATGTTGGCGGGTGGCCACCTAAAAATGTTGGCGGGTGGCCGCCCAGAAACATAAGGCCGCAACATCAGGGCCATAAAAAAGCCCGACGCCTTATGGGCAGCCGGGCTGGGAACAAAGGGCTAAGCCCTGGGCTTATTTTTCGCTGACCTGATACAGGGTCACGCTGCCGCTGACTTCATTACCCACCACCAACAGCGGCTGGCCGCTTGGACTGTCGTCGGCGCTGATGAACTTGATGCTCTCGGGGCCTAAATCACCTGCATTGGGCACCTCGGTACAGTCCATGCCTTCGCTGCTGTCGCAGGGGTTGGCAAGTTCGTCATCCAGTTCAAAGCTCACATCAAAGTTGCGGTTGTTGTAGTGGGCCACAAACGCAGCCTGAAAGGGATTACTGATGTCATATACAAAGAGATCGCCCGAGCGTTCCTGGCCGATAAAGGCGTAGGTGCGGCCATTGATGGTGCCCACGTCTATGGCTTCCGGCTCGCCGCCCTTGTCGTCGGAGCGGTCGTCACCCTTGTTTTCGCTGTGGGAGCTGTTGGCATTGTTGCCAAGGACGGCGGCGGCAATGCGGCCAAAGTCGTCACCGGAGTCAAATACCTGATTGAGCTGGGCATCCCAGATGGAGAAGGAACGACCACCGTAGGCATACAGGCGCTCGACTATGCCGTCCTGGTCTTCATCCAGCAGCGCCGAGGTTACCTTGAGCCTGCCGAGGCCGTTTTTACCACCGCTGACATCATAGAGATTTTGCAGTTCGGCAGAGAGCTGCAGATTAAACTCGTCGGGGTCGACCACGTCGGCCACGCGGATATCTTCTGAGTAGGCATTCCAATCGCGGGAGTCACCCTCGTTGGCGCTGACAATAAAGGTGGCACCATTCCAGCTGTAGGTGGCAATGGTGTCGGGTTGATACATGCCGTACACCCCGGGGGCGTGTTGCAGCTGGATAACCTCATCCTTGTTGGTAAAGTCCAGGCGGTATTGGCTCCAGTCCTTAACACCCAGCGCCTTAACCTCCACCGTCATGGCCTCGAGATCCACTATGCCGATGGCGTTGTTTTCCTGCAGCGACACCCAGGCAGTCTTGCTGTCGGCGGCAACGCTGATGTACTCGGGCTCTATGTCCTGCGCCGCCGTGGTGCCATCCGGCCCGGCAAATTTCACGCCGGATGCCTTGAGCAGCGCCATGCGCTTGGCGTCGGTGTCGTAATCGGTGGCCTTGATAAGCTTGCTGGAAAAGCGCATATCGGTGCCAAAGTTGATGTGCTGCGCCATATCCGCCGGCTGGTTATCGCCGAGGGCAATCACACTGATGCTGCCTTCGGGATCGGCAAGATAATCGGTATCCGGCTCGCCTTCGTTGGCGACCAATACCCTGGTGCCATCGGGGGTAAAGGTCAGCATGTCCGGCAGGGCACCAGCGGCAACGGCCTTCACAAAGGTGGCTGAGCCATTGCTGTCGAGCTGGTAAAAGAGCACGGCGCCGGTGGCGGTTTTCACGGCGTTTTCCACCGCCAGTGCCAGCCAATCACCCTGAATGGCGAGGGAGTTGGCCACCCCAAGGGTGAGTTCGGTTTCGCTGTCGTCGGCGTTTTTCACCTTGACCGACGCCGGGAAGCTCATGGGAGTGGAGGTTAAACTGTTGTCCGAAACCGGATTTGCCACGGCGGCGGTAGGCAACCCCGCCAGACTGATAACCTCGATATGGTTGCTGGCGGCATTGATGGCAAAGACTTTGGCCGATGCCTTGTGAAACTGCACTATCTCGGCGGCAGATTTACCGTAGATGCCACTGGCAAAACGGCCCACCACCTGAATGTCGAGCTCACGCACCGCGTCCTGACCCGGTTGACCTTCCGGCCCGGAAATTCCCGGTGCGCCCGGCTCACCCTTGGCGCCATCGTCGCCATCGGTAGAGCAGCCTGCCAAGAGTGAAGCCAGCGCCAGTGCCAGCAGCGAATATCTGAGTGTCATCCTGTTTTCCCCTTTCCATCAATGTTTGTCATAAATGACAAGATGAAACCCACTTTGAATGACAGGGGGATGACACTTTGGTGGCAACTGTGTGAAACGTCAGTCGTTATTGCTATGTCCAAGCAGCCAGGTCAAGCCGTGGATGGCGGTGGTGGGAAAGGCCATCCCATGGTCGGCCTCGGGGATCTCCAGGTATTTAAGCTCGATTTGTCTCCCGGGTAAGGCCTCGAGTCTCGCCTTGAGCTTACGGGCCCCGGCGACCATATCGTGCTGTTGTTGCGGTGGAAACTCCCGGGCGCCCACGGCGATAAACACCCGGTTTGGCGTGGGTTTGTCAGTGGCCGCATTTGTGGCACCTTGATCGGCGGCTGTATCCCTGACTAGTGAGGTTGTCAGCAGGGATTCATCATCAAACCACACCGAGGGACTGCCCAGGATGTAGTCATCAAACAGCACAGGTCTTGCCTGAATAAGCCAGCCACCGAAGAGGCCGCCGAGGGAATTGCCGATAAAGATGCGTCTGGGGGCTGATGGTGTGCCTGCGGACGCTGACTGGCTTGTTGTGGAGGCGGTGACCTGCGAATCAGTGACCGTTGCCTGTGCGAGATAGCGGCGGCTGATTTCGGGAAAGAGTGTCTTTTCAATAAAGTCGGCGTGGGCGGCCGCACCGCCTGTGGCGAGCTTCCAGTCTTTATCCTCTGTGGGGGTATAGTCACGCACCCGGCTCGCCTGGCCGCGGTCACCTTCTGCAAAGCCAACACCTATCACCAGCGCATCCTCCATGGTGCCACTGCCCACCGGAAAGCGTATAGCGCCTGTCACTATGGGAAAGGCGTAGGGCGAATCGAGCAGATACACCTGGGGCGCAGTGGCAAGCCTGCTGCTGTCTTTGGGGCGCTGCACCGCAATCTGGTAATTTCTGCCACTGCTGGGGTCGCGAAGGGTAAATACCTCGGTGCGGGGCAGAGTAAAGCCTGCCGGCGGGGCTTGTGTTGCCAGTGTTGTTGTGGCTGTGCTGTGGTTGTCTGCCTGTACCGTAAATGTGGCAGCATTTAGGCACAGGCCGATGGCGGCGGATTTGGTTAATGCAATGAATCTCATCGAAATAGTCCGGTCATCCCTGGGGCTGGTCAGTGTGCCTCATCAGGCTTTGAGCATAAAGCCGCAATTGTTCGACTGGGGCGAATACCGCCTGCTCGCAACATTGACTATGGCAGCCAGCATTCATCACTGATCCAGATCAGGGTAAATTTGCTGCAATAGGTTAGCTTGGGCTGTATCAGATTTAACTTATGCTTGCAGACCTGTGGGCAGATGCTGCAACAGAGGCGGGAAATTACAGATGCGCGATGAGACCCTGATCCGAGTGCTGAAGACCCTGATGCTGCTGGGGATCTCGTTAATTTTGCTTGGCGTTTATCTGCATAACTTTAACGACGCCGTCGAAGCTATGGGGGTGAGGGGGATAATCCTCAGCGCCCTGTGTGTGGCCATTGGTATGGCGCTCTCCCTGCCTACCAAGATGTATCTCACCTTTGTGTTTGTTCGCCGTGAGGAGCTGGCAAAACGCCTTGCCGCAGAAGGTGGGCACGGCTTTGACAAAGCACTTGTCGAAGCGGCAGACAAAGTGACAGATGCAGGGGCAGATGAGGCCGGGCGCTGAGCACGGCTCACATCAGCACTGTGCGCGCCGATTACAGTGACAGGGAGGACAAAAACTTCTCAGTATCGCCGTTATTGGCTTCGTGGTCGGTATAGATGGCGGTTTGGGTCACCATGGCGTTGTGAAAGCTTATCATCCGCTGGGTGACCAGCTTGTCGTTTAAGTCCAGGCTGAACTCGTAGCCATCGTAACCATCCACCATGATAAAGCGCTTGTCTTTGAGTCTGGCGCCCATGTTGATAAGGGAACTGGGGTAATAGTCCCCCAGGGTCACATCCGGGTTTTGTATCACAACCAGGGTGTACTCGGCGGCCGCATGCCTTGAGCCTTGCCATTCCACCGTGTGTCCTTCCACCGAGCGGCGCTCCACCGTGGGTGCCTTGGGAAACATCACGCTGATGTTCACTGTGTCCAGCACATAGGGCTGCCACACCACCTCAGGCTCGGCCTTTTCTGCATAGTGCTTTTGATACAGGTCGTAGCCGCCGTAGGCCAGCGCCCCCACCAATAAGAGTTTCAAGAGTCCGTTCATGCCTGTTCCTTGTAAAAACTAACTTCTGGCTAAAGGTTTTGCGTGTTGCTGAAAGCTATCAAGTGAGTGCATCGATGATTGATATATCTTGCAGCTATGCTTGATAACTAGTTGGATGGTGAAACCTGAAAACTATCCGACCCAGATTTACGTTGAATCAGGAACCTATCAAGGTAAATCTGAGTCGTTATAACAGCATCAGCGAATTAACGTATCTTTACCCAGTACTTCTTCGTAGTCGGTTATTATCTCTTTCAAAGGTCTGTCTTCTTTGTTGGAGAGAAGTTTGTGGGATAGGGCGCTGAGTTTGATCAGAATATCTTTACATTCAATGCGTGCAGCTTGAACTTCACAGGAAGTGCCATAAAGGATCTGAGCCATGAGTTCATCACCTTTGGTGACGCTTGATGATGCCAAATTGATATAAGTGGTAAAGACAGTATCCCTGATTTGGTCTGCTGTATTATTTCTGATGGCATCTTTATAAGTTTCTTCTTCGCCACTTGGAACAAAGCTGCTAACCCAAGAAAAATAATCTATATCCAACAGTATTGAAAACGCCCTGTCTTTGAAATCACTGTTGGAAATAAGCGCTTTGATACTGTCTTCGGTCGACAATGTTTGATTGTGAAGGGTTTCATTGACAATGTTTTGTAAATCAACGAATTCCTTGAGAAGTGCAGACCATCCAGAACCTAATCTATTATGAATTTGGGCGATTTCTTCTATGTCACGGAAAAAATCTTCTCTGATTTTTTGACCATCTTTTATGGAGTCGAGAACCGGCAGCAGGGTGTAACGACGTTTTTGAATGGTCTCGTAGTAGTGGTCGGTGCCTTCAATAAAGGCTCTTAAGGATTCAAGCTGTGTTTGAATAAAAGGTCTGTTTTTTCCGATGTGTAATGCAAGTTTCGAGAAATTTATTCCATCGCCCTTGTCTGTCAGACGAATATCTATCGGCCGCTCAAACTTGGTACCATTGAGAACGATTTGACTGAACGCATTCTCAAACTCCTCAAGGATTGACTGAACTTTTGCCAGCGAAGATGCCCGTGCTCTTTCATTGATACCCACTTCACGCTCGTTTTTGGCTCGACGGCGACTTTCGAGCCACCAGGTAGCTAATGCGGTGATAATGGTAACGCTGGTGGCAATATCGAAGCCCAATTGCACTTTTTCAGCTAGCAAACTATCAATCATAATTCCTTTTCCCTGATAATGGTGATGTTGTTTAAATCATTGAATTAGATGCAAATGAATCATCAAATTGCCCGGTTTACTGCATGCGTCTATCCCTTGGCACCAACCAAGGCATATTGACACGTAAAAACAATACAGGACTGACGGATATCCCCAGCACGCAGTGATTAGCAGCCAGGAGGACACCACTGGAGACTTACAGCGGCACTCCCTTGTCATCCTCGCCGCTTCAGTATGGCGAGCGCCCACATCATCCCTGTAAATGCAGTTTTAAAATTGCAGCCTGAAACCGCAATCAAGAAATAGATTAAGCATTGTTTTTTAAAATAAAGTTACAGCAGCGTACGATAAAAGTGACATGCGGGCAAGCGCAATACCCGAGCCTATGTCGGCAAATACGGCCGATGTCACAAACATTATTTTGCAGCGCAGTGAGATGAGACGAGCGAATACTGACATTGGGTTTTATGGCCACTCCTGGATCGGATAAAGTGGCGGTAGATTAAATAGCATCGGCTAACGCGGGTAGCACAGTGGGTTGTGCCAGCCATTTACGCGCTATCGCCTCAGTTTCCCAGATGCTTCCGTTTCGGAGATCCTATGCAACTCAATGATGCCCTGGCGGCGCAGATTGTCAGCCGGGCAATGAAAATTCTGTCGTTCTCGGTCAATGTGATGGACGAGCACGGCCTTATCATTGCCTCCGGCAATCCGGAGCGGTTGCATCAACGCCACGAAGGGGCAGTGCTGGCCCTGGCCGAAAACCGGGTGGTGGAGATTAATGAGGCTACCGCCCAGCAGCTCAAAGGGGTGCGCCCTGGCATTAATCTGCCCATTGAGTATCAGGGCAAGCGCATTGGGGTTATCGGTATTTCGGGCGAGCCCGATGAGGTGCGCGCTTATGCCGAGCTGGTGCGGATGACCGCCGAGCTGATTTTGGAGCAGGCGGCGCTGACCGAACAGCTGCAGTGGGATAAGCGCCACAAGGAGGAGCTGGTACTGCAGCTTATCCGCGGCGAGGGCGATGTGGAGCAGTTGCAGCAGGCGGCGCGTTTTCTGGGGCTGGATTTGGCGCAGCCCCGGGTTGTGGCTGTGCTGGCGCTGGAAGAGGCGCAGCCGGCAAGGCTTCGTGAGCTGGTGCATCAGCTTGAGAACCCGGAGCGCGACAATCTGGTGGCGATTCATGGACTGGATGAAATCGTGGTACTTAAACCCGCCAAAATTGTCGATGAGGTGTGGCAGTCGGAGCAGGAGCGGGGGCGGGTAAAGCAGCTTTTGGCACGTATACCGCACTTTAAGGTGCGCATCGCCGTGGGCGATTATTTTGCCGGTGTCGATGGGCTGGCGCGCTCTTATCAAACCGCCCGCGACACCCTACGCCGGGGTATGCGTCAGGCACCGCGTAAGCAGGTGTACTTTTTTGAAGACTATCGGCTGCCGGTGCTGCTTGGCAGTCTGGCGGACTCGTGGCAGGCCGATGAACTGCGCGCCCCCCTTAAGTTGCTGACGGGTTCCGACACCAAGGGGGTGCTTGTTAAAACCCTGCGGCAGTATTTCGCATTGAACTGTGATCTCAATCGCTGCGCCGAAGCCCTGTTTATTCACCCCAACACACTGCGCTACCGCATCAGCCGTATCGAGCAGATAACTGGCTTGAATATCAATAACCTGGATGACAAATTTTTACTCTATCTCGGTCTCAATCTGGAAAGCTGATTTGTTCGATACAACAAATATTGCCGTTAAAATCCTGTTGATATTTGTATCACTGAACAAAGCTTTCCCGCTGGCAATCATCATAATGGCCACCAAACAAACATATAAAAGGTGTCTGCCATGACTTCGGTAACTGCCCTTGGCGCCATAGCTGCGCTATCCATCGCTATCTTTCTGATTCTGAAAAAAGTGCCGCCCGCCTACGGCATGATAGTCGGCGCCCTTGCCGGTGGCCTTATCGGCGGTGCCGATTTAACCCAAACGGTGGCGCTGATGATTGGCGGTGCCCAGGGCATCACCACCGCAGTCATGCGCATTCTGGCGGCCGGTGTACTCGCAGGTGTGCTGATTGAGTCCGGCGCAGCCACCACCATTGCCGAAACCATAGTGAAGAAAATCGGTGAAACCCGCGCCCTGCTGGCGCTGGCACTGGCAACCATGATCCTCACCGCCGTTGGCGTGTTTGTGGACGTGGCCGTCATCACGGTGGCGCCGATTGCGCTTGCTATTGCACGGCGTGCCGACCTTTCCAAGGCCGCAATTCTGCTGGCCATGATTGGCGGCGGTAAAGCGGGTAACGTAATGTCACCCAACCCCAATGCCATTGCGGCGGCCGATGCCTTTAACCTGCCGCTGACCTCGGTGATGGCGGCCGGTATTATTCCGGGTATCTTTGGTTTGGTGATGGCCTACTGGATTGCCAAGCGTTTGAATAACAAAGGCAGCAAGGTTGCCGCCGAAGAAGTGGTCAGTGTGGATGAGAGCAATCTGCCGCGCTTCTTCGCTGCCATCAGTGCGCCCCTGGTGGCCATTTTGCTGCTGGCACTGCGCCCCATGGCCGGGATTGTGGTTGACCCGCTGATTGCACTGCCGCTGGGCGGCTTGGTGGGCGCCCTGATGATGGGTAAATTCTCCAAAGTAAACCAATATGCGGTATCGGGTTTGGCCCGCATGGCGCCTGTGGCCATTATGCTGCTGGGTACGGGTACCCTCGCAGGCATCATCGCCAACTCGGGGCTGAAAGATGTGCTTATTGGTGGTCTCACCGCCTCAGGTCTGCCATCTTACCTGCTGGCGCCTATCTCGGGTGCGCTGATGTCGCTGGCGACGGCTTCGACTACTGCGGGTACCGTGGTGGCATCCAACGTATTCAGCTCGACCCTGATTGAACTGGGCGTAAGTGGTTTGGCGGGCGCTGCCATGATCCACGCCGGTGCCACTGTATTCGACCATATGCCCCACGGCTCCTTCTTCCATGCCACCGGCGGCAGCGTGCACATGGGCGTGGGCGAGCGTCTCAAGTTGCTGCCTTACGAAACCGCGGTCGGCCTGACCATTGCGGCCGTCTCCACCCTGATGTTTGGTGTGTTTGGCCTCGCCTAAGGAATTGATATGAAAATTGTAATTGCCCCGGATTCATTCAAGGAAAGCCTGAGCGCCATGGAAGTGGCCGATATGATAGAGGCCGGTTTCAAGCAGGTGTTGCCCGATGCCAGTTACGTAAAACTGCCGATGGCCGATGGCGGCGAAGGCACGGTGCAGTCTCTGGTGGATGCCACCGGCGGCGCGATAGTGCCAGTCGAAGTGACCGCGCCGCTGGGGAATCGAGTAGAAGGCTTTTTGGGGCTGCTCGGCTCTGGCTCTTGTTCGAATGATGGCTCTGATTCTGCCACGAGCGAAGGCAAACGTGCCGTTATCGAGATGGCGGCGGCGTCGGGCATTCATCTGGTGGCGCCCGAGCGGCGTAACCCGCTGCTGACCTCAAGCTTTGGCACCGGCGAGCTGATTTTGGCGGCGCTGGAGCGGGGCGTGACCCATCTTATTTTGGGCATTGGCGGCAGTGCTACCAATGACGGCGGCGCGGGTATGATAACCGCCCTTGGCGGCAAGCTTTTAAAAGCCGATGGCAGTCCGATTGCCCTTGGCGGCGGCGGTCTGGCAGAGCTTAGCCATATCGATTTAACCGGCCTCGACCCACGTTTGGCGGGGCTGACTATCGAAGTGGCCTGCGATGTGAATAACCCACTCTGTGGTCCCAAGGGCGCCTCGGCGGTGTTTGGCCCGCAAAAGGGCGCGACTCCTGAAATGGTTTCACAGCTTGATGCCAACCTGGCGCGTTATGCCGACTGTATCGAAAGCACCCTTGGCAAGTCGGTAAAAGATATCCCCGGCGCGGGCGCTGCCGGTGGCATGGGGGCGGCGCTGGTGGGTTTGCTTGGCGCCGAGCTTAAGCCCGGCATCCAGATTGTGATTGAAGCGCTGAAACTCGCCGATGCCGTGGCCGATGCCGATTTGGTTATCACCGGCGAGGGCCGTATCGACAGCCAGACCATTCACGGCAAAACTCCCATCGGCGTGGCCCGCTGCGCCAAGCAGTTTGGTAAGCCAGTGATAGGCATTGCAGGCTGCCTTACCGACGACTGCGGCGTGGTACACGCCCATGGCCTTGATGCAGTATTTGCCGTGGTTAACCGCGCCATGACGCTGCCCGAAGCGCTGGCCACTGCCCGCACCAACCTTGAGCAGACCGCCCGCAACGTCGCGGCGCTGTACCGTCTACCCCGCTGAGCGCTCTCCACCCGTGGCCGGTATCAAACACCGGCTGCGGCTTCATCCCCACAGCCAACCCTGTCATTTCGATAACAGATCAGTGAATGGCCACAGCGCAAAGGCAATAGTTGCTATGTGATTAGGGCGTTGACGCTGGCCGATATGGCCTTGCTGATGGCAGGGTACAGCACAGCACAGCACAACACAGCACAACACAGCACAACACAGCACAACACAGCACAACACAGCACAACACAGCACAACACAGCACGACTTGGTTGAGAATGCCAAAGCCTCCTGGCTCGCTGCCTTGCAAGCCTGAATGCTTCCTCGGACCCCCAGATTTATCCATGAAAAAAATGTGGTTAAAGATGCTTTCCAACTACACTTAATGCTATGGCATGGGGTGATTTTTCGAGGTACTGGCGCGCTTGCGCCTGACTCGTGCGTGCCCACGCTTGCTACTGAAGTCCTTGACTAAGGAGGCGTTATGTTACTGAAAAATATTGCGCTGATACTGCTGCTGGCTACGGGCATGGTCGTGAGCGGCTGCAGTCGTCAGGTCAGTTATCAAAATGATGTGTTGCCCATTTTGCAGGGCTCCTGTTTCGGCTGCCATGTGGCGGGTGAAGGGGCCCAGAATGCGGGCTTAATCCTGAGCAGCCACAGCAGCATGATGGCAGGCACCAAGATGGGGCCGGTTATCGTACCCGGCAGCGCCGCATCCAGTACCCTGTATCTGGTGATTTCCCACAATGTGGACCCGAAAATACAGATGCCGCCCCACCACTCAGACAAAATGGCCCAGGGGGAGGGTAAACCCTTAAGCCAGGAGCAAATAGACACCATCAAGCTGTGGATAGACCAGGGCGCCAACAATAACTGAGCCCGGGCCAAGCGATACCATCAGGGCGATGCATACAAAAACAGGGGCGAAAGCCCCTGTTTTATTGGTTTGCCTGACTTAAATAGCGGCCTTGAAAGTTACTGTTAATTAGCCCGTAAATCAAAGGCTATTAAACGACCATCGCTTTCCTGGGCGCCGGTGGCAAGCAGCAGTATGCGATTATCGGTAATGGCCAGGGTACCGGGTTCATCGTATGACCACACCTGCTCGCGGGTTTGCAAATCGATGGCATAGACATGGGCATTGGTGCTGACAAAGAGCAGATTTTTGGTCACCACCACATTGCGGTGGAATGAGGTGTCCTGGGTGGTGGGGGCAACCCAGCTCCACAGCACTTCACCTGTATCCTCGTCGATGGCATCCAGTGAGGCAGGATTGTTTTTGCCAGCATAGACCACGCCATTGTGGGTGGCGAAGAAGGTTTTGTAGGTGAAACGGCTGGCCCAGCGGTATTCCTTTTTCACCACATCGAAGCTGGAAATCACCCTGTCTTCAAAATGCTCGGCATTGCTGCTGGCACGGCCGCTGAAGGCGCCGCCACTGTAGGCCATGACTCTGCCTTCAGTGCCAATCACTGGGGAGCCATGGTAGTCGTAGTTGCTATTACCGAAGAGATCCTGGATGGTGCTGAGTTTGTCGCCGGTATTTTTGTCGAATACGGTCAGCTCGTTGCCACTGTGCACGTACACATGGTTGGCATCCACCGCAGGCGTGTCCATACCCCATGAGGTGCCGGGGGACTGCGACCAGGCCTGAACACCGTCGTTAATGTCAAATGCGTAGGTAAAACCGCCGTAGTAACCGCCGGTCTGATAGACCTTGTCGTCATAAACCGTGGGGGCGAGATAGTGTCCCCACTGTGATGAAAAGTTGGTCTGGAACTTAAGCTTGCCAAGGGCACGATCGATGGCCCATACCTTGGTGTCCTGATGGCCGGATGTCGCGATAAACAGGGTATCGTCGTTGATGGCCGGCGGATTCAGCGCGGGCACATTGCCAAAGGACAGGCGCCAATTTTCTTTACCGGTGAGTTCATCCAGCGCAATCACGGCCGCATCGCCGAAATACACATCGGTAGAGAGGTAAACTTCGCCATTGCCGCCAACCGGCGCATTAATGCCACCAATGGGCTCGGAGGAAGGGGCGCGTTGCCACTCCCACAGTTTGGCAAAGTTGTTGGTGTTCAATAACACAGGTACGTAGCCATTGTGAGCCGCGTTGGCCTGATGGGTCTGCCACTCGGGCACTTTGGCCACATCCAGTTGCAGGGTCAGCGCTTCCTGCGAGTCGGGGTAAAGGCTTGTGCAGCTCGCGTCTTTACAGGCAACCAGTGTGAGTGTTGGCGTGTATTGCCCAACTTGCAGGTCTATATTGAGCTGGGTATCCAGGCTGAAGCTATTGCCACTGAGGGCCGCCGACACCACGGGGGAAATGTACTGATTGTTTTGGTCGTAAAGCTTCACAAATACCTGACTGGCGCCAAGATTGCTGCCAGACCAGGTGCCACTGACGGTAAGGGGTAACGCATCCCCCTGGCTGAGCTGCAGCGATACCTGTTCGGAAGCCAGCTGCAGGCTTACCTTGGCCACGGGCTGCTCGCCACCGCCAGAATCACCGCCGCCCGAATCGCCACCGCCACAGGCAGACAGGAACACAGCCGAAGTGGCAAACAAGTAAGTCAATCCGTGTTTCATTACTATCCCTTTAATTATTGTTATTCCAGCCGCAGCCAAGCGGCGGAGTATTGTTATTTTAATCGCATGCTATGTTTTAATTTGCCCGGTGTCAGGCACAAATTAAGCCGCCAGAAAATAGCACCAAGCGAGGGTGTTGGCGAGAATATTTAAATCAATATTTACATATGGGGTAGGGCGAAAGCGCTTGCATAAAAGGCGAGCAATAGCGAGTCCGATTCACGCTTTTTGTGGGAGATAGTTAATGTGCTTGTTAACTCTCAACACCTAAAATCTCTCTGAGACTTTTCGCGATTTTCCATCTGATCTTAATGCTCTTATCACGTACTGCCGGCATTTCTTTTTTTAGTTTTTCCATTAAAGGCTTGATTTCTTCATTGGAAGCCTCCTCAACCTTCATCCAAGCATTGTAATAATTATCATGCATGAAGTTAATATCACTCTCCAAAGTTTTTGGGAGAAATATTGAATGCTCTTCAAAATATTGATAGAACGAAATATAACTGTCATAAAATTTTTCGCCGTCTTTGCGCAACTCTTCGATATCATTTAATTCAGGGCCCCAAGAAAAAATCTCAGCCCGCTTCGTGAGATGAGTAAGCCTAGAAAAGAGTTCTTCCAAAACCTCCAACCTTCGTGACTCTAATACTGAAAGCTTTATCCTAAGACGTTCATTATCTAGTTGTAGAGATGCAGTTAGCATCGCCAGCTCTTTTTCGGCCTCTGATTTCAATTGGTTTTTAAAAACATCAATATCTTTAGATAATAAATGCCCTGTTAGAGACCTTATTAGCCAAGCTACAGCTGCAAGTAATAAGCTAGCCCCCCCTAAGAATTTAATAATGTCTTCCATAGTCTAAATTTGCATCCTTTAGAGTTAACGCCACAAGAAGGGGCCGCCGAAAAAGCAGTCCCTTTGCTTGCAAAGTTAAGAGCCTACACTTTTGAGCAGGGAAAATATATAGGCAGCAACTACGGAGCTGCTTGCCGCTATAACCCAGGACAATATGCTAGGCCATGCACGCTTAAAAAAGCTAGGCTTTGCCTGCTCAAGATAAATGGCTGTATTAGGGATATATTTATTATGAATGAACAATAAGATATTGAGCAATACAAACACGGATGCTACAAATATCGCCCTGCTCTTCCAACCATCTATATCTGGTATGGCGATTAGCATTGAGAAGAATATTGCCCCATTAAGATTAAGACCATACTTTCTGTATGTGGTAACCAATGAATTTTGCTTCAGCTTCAATGTTTGGAAAATAGACTCTGCCTTGCCTAAAACCCATGATTCATTAATGCCTGAAACACGGATTTCGCTAACACCATTAGCTACTAGCTCTACGATAATGACACGATTAATTCCATAGGCTTCCGGTTCTTGGACCACTAGCTTGATGTAATGTAATTGCTCTATACCATCTAGCTGTTCGAAGAAATCATCAGCATATTTGGTAAGCTCGCAGCCTCGTAATGAGTAAGTAACAATAACTCTTCCCTTACTGAAATCTTTTTTAATATAACCTATAAGTTGGTTCAAATCGTCTTTGAACAGGCGAACTGAACCCATTTGTATAGTTTTATTGTGTATTTGCTCTGGGTTTCTATTTTGTGCTCCTGGGTCAGCTGATGCTAAGTCGTGAGGGTAAATTTCAAAAGTCCCCGCAGTACCAATCGTAGACTCCCACTCTCCGCGAATATGGCCGTCTGCACTTAAACGACCTCTTACTGTTACATTTCCCAGTTCAACCCCTTCCACCGCTTGTGCTGGGATACAGTTGAGCAAAAGCTCATCATCAATCGATCCAGTGTAGTCATATATAGAGACACCGAAAATTGCGTCCATAATTCGCAACTTACCAGATACATTTTGATCATCCTGAACAAGATCAAGAAATACATTCCCTGTGTTGGTTCCGTATATTCGACCAGCCCACCTGTTAGCTAAGTTTGGCATTCTTCGGTGATCTCCTTGCTGTTAACATCTATGGACGCTCCCGATTGTGCAAGCAGGTTGAGCCTAAAGCACTGTAGGTTTTGCAGCCATCTATTCGGATTTTGTGAGGATCAAGCCTCGATATTTGATGAATTCCGCTGGCTTACGACTCATCATTTGGACGTACTTATTTGTACTATGTTAGGAAGAGTCTCTGTAAGCCCCGGTGCTACCTGTCTGTCTTCAGTTAACTTGCCTGCGCAAAACGCTGCGTCTTATTAATTTACAATGTGAGGAAAATCCTCACGAAACACAGCTGAGGATGGGTGCAGCACTGTGCTTGGTGACTGCAAATTTTCCTCCGCGTGGCGGCCAGAGGCCTTCGGGAAACGCTAGTAAGATGAAATTGTTCATCTCACTGTCTGACGACACGCTTATTCCCCTTCGGTGCCGCTGAGGGTGTTGGGATTGGGCGCGTAGCCGAGACAAGGATGTCGAGGCTGGTTCGGTCGAACAGGGATGTGAGTCCGAACCAGTAGCAAGACCAATTCCATAAACCCGAAGGGCTTTCGGCACCGTCAGGGGCGGCGGGGGAGTTCCAAGAGGGGATCGCTGTAGGTCCCCTCTTGGCCGGGTGTGGGTTGGAGACCCACGACTTACCGTCGCTTGAAAAGCGACAAACCCGCAGGGTTCGTCAAGCGCAGCTTGGCACAGCAACACCCAACACCCCAACACAGCCGCATACAGGTCGGCTTACCTGCTTTCAGCCACGCTACCGCCACTGGATTTCGCTACCAGACAGCACCCAACCCAACCAAATGCAGACACAACACAGAAACCACAAACAACAATGGCAGATTCCCCGAACACACAGGGACGACCAACAGGGAAGAGATGAAGAGGAGAAGGAAAGAAAGCACGCTCCATTGCCACTGGCACCCGTCCATAAAGAAAGACCAGCGAGTACCCACATCATCCCTGCTATTGCAGCGTTACTATCGCAGCTTTGTTATCACAAGACGGCAACTGCGACCCGAAGCCACAATTCAGTAACTGCTTAAGTATTGTTTTTACTGCAAACTTTAACCAAAAGTTGCCCAAGCGTACGATAAAAGTGACAGCCGGGCAAGATGCAGTCACGGCCTGGTGAATGGTGAATGGTGAATGGTGAATGGTGGAATAAGGGATTAAGGGATTAAGGGATTAAGGGAAGTGGGAATAGGGGAAGTGGGAGAAGCGGGAAGTGGGCGGCCATCGCATTGGCTACAGCAGCGGCCAAATAAAAAAGGCCCGGTACGAGTACCGGGCCCTCTTCAACAGTATGTTAATCCCGAAGGATTAGTTCATGCCGTACTTTTTCAGCTTCTTGCGCAGGGTGCCACGGTTGATACCCAGCATGTTGGCTGCGCGGGTTTGGTTACCGCGGGTGTGTTGCATGATGATATCAAGCAGAGGGGCTTCAACTTCGCAAAGCACCATTTCGTAGACTTCCTGGGCTTCCTGGCCATCCAGCTGGGCGAAGAAGTTGCTAACAGCGCGCTTAACGGCATCACGCAGCAGTTGCGGCTTGATGGTGCCGTTTGCGGTTTCGATTTTGCCTACGGTAAGCGGATGAGCTTCAGTGTGAGTTGTCTGATCAAACATTCGTATTCTGCTCTTTATTGATACTGTATTAATTCGTCGAAATAACGTTCCACAGCGGAACGTTGCTCGGCAGCGGTTTCCAGCGCATTAAACTGGGAACGGAAATCACGCTGCTGCTCTTGATCCAGGTACCAGCCTATATGCTTTCTGGCGAAACGGATTCCCTTGAATTCGCCATACAGGTCATACAGTTTGGAGAGATGTTCGAGCATCACGCGACGCTTTTCTTCATCTCCCACCGGTGCCAGTTGCTCCCCGGTATCGAGAAAATGCTGGATCTCTCTGAAAATCCAAGGCCGTCCCTGGGCACCCCGTCCTATCATCAGGGCATCGGCACCGGTGTAGTCGAGCACGTAACGTGCCTTCTCCGGACTGACGATGTCCCCATTGGCGACAACAGGAATCGAGACACTCTGTTTGATGGCGCGGATGGTGTCGTACTCGGCATCGCCTTTGTACATGCACTGTCGGGTTCGGCCGTGAACGGCCAACGAGGCAATGCCACAATCTTCTGCTATCCGGGCGATTTGAACACCATTCCTGTGTTCCGGTTCCCACCCCGTGCGAATCTTCAGCGTGACCGGCACTTCGACTGCGCCTACCACGGCCCTGAGGATTTGCTCCACCAGGTCGGGGTATTGCATCAGTGCCGAACCGGCCTGCTTTTTATTCACTTTTTTTGCCGGGCAGCCCATGTTGATGTCGATGATCTGTGCGCCTTGCTCCACGTTGAAGCGGGCGGCCCAGGCCATCTGTTCGGGGTCGGCACCGGCAATCTGCACTGAGCGTATGCCTTCCTCTCCCGAATGTGCCATGCGCTGACGGCTTTTGTCTGTATCCCAAAGTTCGGGATTGGCAGACAACATCTCTGACACGGCCATGGCAGCACCATAGCGCAGACAGAGATTTCTGAACGCCTGATCGGTGACACCTGCCATTGGTGCCACGATCAGCTGATTGGTCAGTTGATAGGGTCCAATTTGCATTGTTGCGTTTCACCTTGTGCGTCAAAGGGGCGCTATAGTACGTCTTTTTGTGAGGGAAAAAAAGGTCAATAAATGACCTGAGCACAACTTTTTTGCTTGACATTTACGGGGCGAGGTTTCCCGCCCCAATGCGGGTTGGCGCGCCTTTTACAGCGATTTGCGTACCCCTGTCAAGCGGCTCCAGTCGTCTTTGTGGGCAGGTTCGTCCATGTCAAACCACTGGGCGTAACATTCACGGATTTCTTCGGCCTGCTCTTTGAGCAAACCCGAGAGGGCCAATTTGCCGCCGGGCTGAACAAGATCCTGGATAAGCGGCGCCAGTTCGCGCAGCGGGCCGGCCAGAATGTTGGCGACCAGCACCTCGGCCTTGAGACCGGCGGGTTGGTCTTCGGGCAGGTACAGGGCCAGACGGTCTTCAACCTGATTACGCTGGGCGTTGTCGCGGGAGGCGTCGATGGCCTGATAGTCGATGTCGATACCGGTGGCTTTGGCAGCGCCCAGCTTAAGGGCGGCCACGGCGAGGATGCCTGAGCCACAGCCAAAGTCGATAATCTCTTTTCCGGCCAAATCCAGGCTGTCGAGCCACTCCAGGCACAGGGCCGTGGTGGGGTGAGTGCCGGTGCCAAAGGCCAGACCCGGATCGAGGATCACGTTAACGGCTTCTGGGTCCGGCACGTCGCGCCAGCTTGGGCAAATCCACAGACGCTTGCCGAACTGGATGGGGTGGTAGCTGTCCATCCATTCGCGTACCCAGTCTTTGTCTTCGATTTGTTCAATCTTGTATTTGAGCTCGCTGCCGAGGAAGGGCTGCGCCTTGAGCAGTTCCACCACTGGGGCCAAATCGAAGTCGGCATCGAACAGGGCCACCACCACGGTATCGTTCCACAGCGGGGTTTCGCCCAGCTTGGGTTCGAAAATGGGTTGGTCTTTACCATCTTCAAAGGTGATGGAGACAGAGCCTTCCTCCATCAGCAGATCGCTGATGGCATCGGCGTGATCGCTGCTTGAATGCAGGCGCAATTGGATCCAGGGCATGGTGGTTCCTGTGTTTTCAATAGGGGGAAATGGGCGCATTGTAGCCTGTTTGCGTGCCCTTGGCACTGGCACGTGCCGCTGGGGTGCCGAGTCGGGCACGGGTGGGTCTGCTAACGTCTTGTACCTGATTGGTTTTTTGCCGGGGTGTTGCGAGTGTCTTGCTAATGGGTTGTTTGTTTTGATGGCATATCTAACACGGTGAATTAACAAGGTTAATTGGTATGACCTCTGTTTGTTTTTATCCCTTTGTTTGTGATCCGCTTCCAATAATGACCACTGTGGCGGTGAGATGCCTCACGCTTTGCTTCTGCCCGTCTCGCCACAGTTTTTACAGCTGATATTGTGTTCTCCTCGGTAATGTCGCCCGGGCGCGGCACAGGGGGAGAGGCAAGCATGAACAGCGCACGCACACTGACAGAACACACATTAAATCCACGCACGGCAGGGCATCCCTGGTCGGCGCGTGCCGACAGGTTGCAGAGCCTCACGGGACTCATGCTGGGGGGCTTTTTGCTGCTGCATATGCACTTTGAGTCGAGCATCCTGCTGGGCAAAGAGGTGTTTTATCAGGTGGTACAGCTGCTGGAAGGGGGCATGTTCTCCAGCACCGGCCACGGCTTCCCCTGGGTGACCAAGGCATTCTCTGTGCTGGTAATGGTTGTGGTGTGTTTGCACGCGGCATTGGCGCTGCGCCGTTTCCCGACCCAGCTTGGCCAGTGGCGCCTGCTGCGCTCACATCTGGGTTCCATCGCCCACAAGGATACCCACGCCTGGTTTTGGCAGCTCATCACAGGTTTTGTGCTGTTTTTCCTGGTGCCGGTTCACTTATTTACCATGATCCTGAATCCCGAAATTGGCCCGCATCTGTCGGCCGAGCGGGTGTTTCATGACAATGCCTGGGTGCTTTATGCCCTGTTGCTGCCTGCTGTGGTGGTGCACGCCATGATTGGACTGTACCGGGTGTCGGTGAAGTGGGGCTGGGTGGTGCGTCGCAAGCCGCTTCGTAAGGTGGTTAAGCTGCTTATCGTCTATCTTTTGTGCTTGGGCACATCGAGCCTGGTGGCTTACATGTTTATCGGCAGCAGCCTGACATTGCCGGTAACGCCGTTCTCGCCGGCGGGTTAAGTTGAACTGGCACGACCTCTGCCTTAAAGAGTGATGCAGATCCTGATTCAGTAACCGATGAATTAACGAGCATTGTGTTGATTTGCGTCAGGGTTTAGCTTGGTTTTGTGAGCGACATTGGCACTCATAACCGACACAAGAATAACAGGCAATGAGGGATGAGCATGGCAGGCAAATTGGATATAAGACGCTGGAGCGGCGTGCTGGATTTGGGGCAGAGCGTGAGCGGCGTGGTGCTGGCACTCTTTCTGTGGACCCACCTGTTGCTGGTGTCATCCATTTTGCTTGGCCCCGAGGCCATGACCTGGGTGGCCCGCAATATGGAGTTGGCCTTTTTATCTGACGATGGCCATGGTTATCCCTGGGTGGTGAGCCTGATAGCCATAGGTGTGGCAGCCCTCGCGGCCTTCCATGTGCTGGTGGCCATTCATAAGTTACCCCTGACCCTGCGTCAGCAAAAAGCGCTGAAAAGCCAGATGCAGGTCATCAATCACAGCGATACCCGCCTGTGGAGTTGGCAGGCCGGTACCGGCATTGTGATTTTAATGCTGCTGCCAGTGCACCTGTGGCTGGTGGGCAGCGCGCCCGAAACCATAGGTCCTGTGGGCAGCGCCCAGCGGATATGGGGCGAATATGGGTATTTGATTTACCTGCCGCTGCTGCTCACCGTAGAGCTGCACGCCGCCATCGGTCTTTACCGGGTGGCGCTGAAATGGGGTGCGGCGCGGGACCTCAATACCCGGGCAAGATTAAGAACCATCAAGACGGTGCTCAGTGTGCTGTTTGTGGGTATAGGACTGGCGGCGTTGCTGGCCTTTATTCCCCATACTCCCGTGTAATTCATTAATACTGTTAAAAATAAGGCGGATAACAACCGCTGCTTACGCTGTACTTTGCAAAAGTGTGCCAAGGAGTAAACGTGAAACTCATTTATACAGACTGTCTTGTGGTGGGCGCGGGCCTCGCGGGTCTCAGGGTTGCCATCGCCGCCAAAGAAAGGGGCCACGATACCTTGGTGTTATCCCTCATCCCGGCCAAACGCAGCCACTCGGCGGCGGCGCAGGGCGGTATGCAGGCGAGCCTGGGGAATACGGTCAAGGGCCTTGGCGATAACGAAGATGTGCACTTTCAGGACACGGTAAAGGGCTCCGACTGGGGTTGCGACCAAACCGTGGCGCGCATGTTTGCCCACTGTGCCCCCAAGGCGGTGCGGGAGCTGGCCAACTGGGGCGTGCCCTGGACCCGGGTGACCAAGGGTCCCCGTGAAGTGGTGGTCAATGCCGAGCGTATCACTATCGAAGAAGCCGAAGCCGCCCATGGCCTGATTAACGCCCGCGACTTTGGTGGCACCAAAAAATGGCGCACCTGCTATACAGCGGACGGCACCGGCCACTCACTCTTGTATGCGGTGGACAACAAAGCCATTTCCCTCGGCATTCCAGTCCATGAGCGGGTAGAGGCCCTGTCGATTATTCACGATGGTGAGCGCTGCCACGGTGTGGTGGCCCGCTGCCTTATCACCGGCGAGCTGCGCGCCTATATCGGCAAGTCCACCACTATCGCCACCGGTGGTTATGGCCGTATTTATGAGGTGTCCACCAACGCCATTATCTGTGAGGGAATTGGTCAGGCACTGGCGCTGGAGACCGGCGTTGCCACCCTGGGCAACATGGAAGCGGTGCAGTTTCACCCCACTGCCATTGTGCCCGTGGGGATTCTCACCACCGAAGGCTGTCGCGGTGACGGTGGTTTGCTAAGAGACAAAGACGGCTACCGCTTTATGCCGGACTATGAGCCGGAGAAAAAAGAGCTCGCCTCCCGCGACGTGGTGTCGCGCCGCATGACCGAGCATATGCGCAAAGGCAAGGGCGTCGACAGCCCATACGGCCCGCACCTGTGGCTGGATATCACCCTGCTTGGCCGCAAACATATCGAAACCAACCTGCGGGAAGTGAAAGAGATTTGCGAAAACTTCCTCGGTATAGACCCGGCGAAGGATTGGATCCCGGTGCGGCCGACCCAGCACTATTCCATGGGCGGTATCCGCACTACACCCACCGGCGAGAGCCCGCAGCTCAAGGGCCTGTTTGCGGTGGGCGAGGCTGCCTGTTGGGACATGCACGGCTTTAACCGCCTCGGTGGCAACTCACTGGCCGAAACCGTGGTGGGTGGCATGATCATCGGCAAATACGTGGCGGACTTTTGTGACGATAACGATCTGGTGCTGGATACCGGCCTGGCCAAACGTTATGTGGACAAGGTACGCGCCGAAATCGATGGCCTGATTGAAGGCTCTGGTACGGAGAACTCCTGGGAGCTCAAGTCTGCCATGCAGCGGGTGATGATGGACTATGTTGGTATTTTCCGTAATGGCCCCGAACTCGACGAAGCGGTTAAGCAGCTTAAGGCGCTGCTGGCGCGCTCGGTCAATCTGGGTGTGAGCTGCAAGAAACGCCATGCCAACCCTGAGCTTGTGGAAGCGCTGCGGGTACGGCGCATGCTGAAAGTTGCACTCACCGTGGCCTGCGGCGCGGCTGCCCGCACCGAGAGCCGTGGTGCCCATGCCCGGGAAGACTTCCCCCAGCGTAACGACAAAGACTGGTTGTGCCGCACCCTGGCAAGCTGGCCCGATGCCAACGCCCTGGAACCCACACTGGGCTACGAGCCTCTGGACGTGATGCAAATGGAGCTGCCACCGGGTTATCGTGGTTATGGCGCCGACAATGCCATCGCCCATCCGGACACCGCCAAACGCGAGGCCGAAATTGCTGAGCTGCTTGCTGCCCTTGGCCCCAATGCCAGCCGTGAAGCTATCCAGCAGGCCCTGATGCCCTTTGAGCTACCCGAATCACTGAGACCGGCCAACGAACGTCTGGCCGACCGCCTCAATGGGCTGGTGAATACTGACACCACAGGCAGCCCATCCACGCCCAACATTGCCGGAGACGATAATTCATGAGCGGCCGCATTCTGACATTCAATATTTTCCGCTACGACCCACAGGACGCCGCTGACAAGCCCAAAATGGTCAAGTACCAGTTGGAAGAAACCAGTGGCATGACGGTGTTTATTGCCCTCAATAAGCTCCGTCAGGAGCAGGACCCGTCGCTGCAGTTCGACTTTGTGTGCCGCGCCGGTATTTGTGGCAGCTGCGCCATGGTGATCAATGGTTTCCCCACACTGGCGTGTCGCACTCTCACGGCAAAATATCCCAAGGGTGAGATCACCCTGATGCCGCTGCCGGGCTTTGAGCTGATTGGCGACCTGTCAGTGAACACCGGCAAGTTTATGCGTGAGCTGGCCGAGCGCTTGAAGCTGTGGCTGCACCCCAAGGGAGACGATCTGAATATCCACCGTCTGGAAGACCCCATGGATCCGGAGGAGGCCGCCAAGCTGTATGAGCTGGAGCGCTGCGTGGAATGTGGTGTGTGTGTATCGGCCTGTGCCACCAAGCAGATGCGCGACACCTTTGTGGGCGCCGTGGGCATGATGAAGATTGCCCGCTTTGAGCTCGACAGCCGCGATGGCCGCAGCGCCGATGACTTTTACCATGTAATTGGTAATCAGGATGGGGTGTTTGGCTGTATGACACTGCTGGGCTGCCAGGACAATTGCCCCAAAGACTTGCCCCATATGCAGCAAATCGCCTATCTGCGCCGCAAGATGGCCTCGACCCTGCTGTAATCTGTGGCTGACCCACAAAGCCCGCGCCGGAAATTCCTGCGCGGGCTTTGTTTTAAGGGCCAATTGGGGGTAGTGTTAGCCGGTAAATATCAGGCGAGGATTGCAATTGCTGACCACAGATTTAGCGCTGTTTGTTCGGGTGGCAGAGGCAGGCAGTATCAGTGCGGCCGCCGCCGAACTGGATATGACGCCGGCATCGGCCAGCGCCGCCATCAAGCGGCTGGAAAAACAACTGGGCTCGGCGCTGTTTATCCGCACCACCCGCAGCCTCAGGCTGTCACAGGCCGGAGAACGTTATCTGGGCCATTGCCACGAGGCACTCAGTGCCCTCGAACTGGGTCGCATGGCGCTGTCCAGCGAACGGGGCACTGTAGAAGGCACCCTGAGGATTTCGGTGTCGTCGGATTTTGGCCGCAATATCTTTTTGCCATGGCTCGATGAGCTGATGGAGCAGCATCCCGGGCTTGAGGTGCAGCTGGAACTGGGGGACAAGGTCAGCAGCCTGTTTCGCAGCAATATCGACGTGGCACTGCGCTACGGCATGCCCCAGGACTCGGAGGCGGTGGCTTTCTCCCTTGGGCACTTGTCGCGTCAGCTTGCGGCCTCACCTCTGTATCTGGCCCGTGAGGGGACGCCCACCACACCGGCCGAATTGGCCACCCACCAATGTCTGTTGTATAAACGCGCCGATAAGACCCACGATCTGTGGCACTTTTTCAGTGATGACGAAGAACACAAGGTACGAGTCAGCGGCAGACGCAGCTGCAACGATGCCGAAATTGCCCGGCGCTGGGCTGTGGCGGGGCAGGGGCTGGTGTATAAGTCGCGGCTGGATTTGGCCGCCGACCTGCTTGATGGCCGCCTGGTGCCCTTGCTGCCGGAATATGGTACCGAGCCGCTGGAGCTGTATTTACTGTGCCCCGGAAGGGCGCAGGTGACACCGGCGGTGTTGGCGTTGCGGGATATGTTGAGGACCAGGGTGGCCGAACGCCTGGCGATGCTGGATAAAGCCATGCTCGATAAAGCCACGCTGGATAAGGCGATGACGGGTAACGCCCTGCCGGGCAGTACAGCTTCTGACGAGGGATGGGGCTGAGTCCCAAGTTTTTGTCAGAGCCTCGCTTTCCGCCTGAGCCTGGCTTTCGGTCACAGCCAGGCAGCCGGATTTTAAAGATTAACGAGAATAAAAAAGCCGCTCAATGAGCGGCTTTTTTACGGGTTGCTTTACCTGAATGCCTGGCGGGCGCTTACTTGGCGCGCTTCATGGCGGTAAAGAACTCGTCGTTGGTCTTGGTCATCGCCAGCTTGTCGATGAGGAACTCCATGGCGGCCACTTCGTCCATTGGGTTCAAAATCTTGCGCAGGATCCACATCTTCTGCAGCTCATCGCTGGTGGTGAGTTTTTCTTCGCGACGGGTACCTGAGCGGTTGAAGTCAATCGCAGGGAACACGCGCTTCTCGGCGGCCTTGCGAGACAGGTGCAGCTCCTGGTTACCTGTGCCCTTGAACTCTTCGTAAATCACTTCGTCCATCTTGGAGCCGGTGTCGATAAGGGCAGTGGCGATGATGGTCAGGGAGCCGCCGTTTTCGATGTTGCGGGCAGCACCGAAGAAACGCTTCGGACGGTGCAGGGCGTTGGCGTCCACACCACCGGTCAGTACCTTGCCTGAAGAAGGTACTACAGTGTTGTAGGCGCGTGCCAGACGGGTGATGGAGTCGAGCAGAATCACCACGTCTTTCTTGTGTTCAACCAGGCGCTTGGCCTTTTCGATAACCATTTCAGCAACCTGTACGTGGCGGCTGGCTGGCTCGTCGAAGGTTGAGGCGATCACTTCGCCGTGAACCAGACGCTGCATCTCGGTCACTTCTTCAGGACGCTCGTCAATCAGCAGTACCATCAACACCACTTCGGGGTTGTTGTAGCTGATGGACTGGGCAATGTTTTGCAGCAGCATGGTTTTACCGGCTTTTGGCGGGGCCACAATCAGACCACGCTGACCTTTACCGATAGGGGAGCACAGATCCAGGATACGGGCGGTAATGTCTTCGGTAGAACCGTTACCACGCTCCATGCGCAGACGCTCTTCGGCGTGCAGGGGCGTTAAGTTTTCAAACAGGATCTTGTTGCGGGAGATTTCTGGCTTATCGAAGTTAACTTCGTTGACTTTCAGCAGGGCGAAGTAGCGCTCACCTTCTTTGGGAGGACGGATTTTACCGGCAATGGTATCACCCGTTCGCAGGTTAAAGCGTCTGACCTGGCTGGGAGACACATAGATGTCGTCCGGACCTGCAAGGTAAGACCCATCGGCGCTGCGCAGGAAGCCAAAGCCGTCCTGGAGAATTTCGAGTACGCCGCCACCGAAGATGTCTTCACCGCTTTTGGCATGGGCTTTGAGGATGGAGAAAATGATGTCCTGCTTGCGGGCACGGGCCATATTTTCGAGATTCATGCTCTCCGCCAAGGCCACCAGGTCGGCGATGGACATGTTTTTCAGTTCATTTAGGTTCATGTTGATGGGTCTTTTTGTACGCGAGAAAAGTTTGTCGCATTCAATCTGCAATGCTTACGAGGGTATTGAAAAGATTGAACTGCGAAGAAGTGGGTTAATCGATAAGAATCTGGCTATTAAAGTAGCACCTAAGCTGGGAGGCGTCCAGATTTTTAGGGCAGCCCGGCACATTTTAGCCCAAAAGCTGTGCCGGGCGTCACGCCAACAGGCGAAGATTAGAGCTGAGCGTCGATAAACTCTTTCAATTGAGTTTTGGACAGGGCGCCAACCTTGGTAGCAACCAGTTCGCCGCCTTTGAACATCAGCAGCGTTGGGATACCACGCACGCCGTACTTGGCGGGAGAGGCGTTGTTGTGGTCAACGTTCAGCTTGGCAACTGTAACCTTACCTTCGTATTCGGCAGCTACGTCGTCCAGAATTGGGGCGATCATTTTGCAAGGGCCGCACCATTCTGCCCAGAAGTCTACCAGAACTGGCAGTTCAGACTTCAGTACGTCGTTTTCAAAGCTGTCGTCGCTCAGGGTTACAATTTTGTCGCTCATGATGTTCTCCAAATGATGCCATCGCTGGTCTGTGAATGGCTTAGCATGTATATTGAGGCGGATTTACAGGAATTCAAGTGCCCACCTACTTGTTGTCGCTATTTCAAACGATCGAGTATCTTATTGCAACCCTAACTGGTATGCTGCCGCTATGAGCGAAACACACTTAACCCAACAAAAATTTGCCGACCTGCCCTTGTGTGACGAGGTCAAACAGGCACTTAACGAAAACGGCTTCGAGCATTGCACGCCCATCCAGGCGCTTTCCCTCCCGGTATTGCTTGAGAAAAAAGACATCGCAGGCCAGGCCCAAACTGGCACCGGCAAGACACTCGCCTTTTTGGTTGCCACCTTTAACCACCTGCTGACCACGCCGGTCCCCGAACATCGCCAACTGAATCAGCCCCGTGCCATTGTGATGGCGCCAACCCGCGAACTGGCGATTCAGATCGCCAAAGACGCCACTCTGCTGTCCAAGCACAGCGGCCTCAAGGTGGGTATCGTCTACGGCGGCGAAGGCTATGAAGCCCAGCGCAAGGTGCTGGACAAGGGCGTGGATGTTCTCATTGGCACCACGGGTCGCATCATCGACTATGTGCGTCAGGGCGTGATTAACCTGGGTGCTATCCAGGCCGTGGTATTGGATGAAGCCGATCGCATGTTCGACCTCGGTTTTATCAAAGACATCCGTTTTCTTTTCAACCGTATGCCAGGCGCCAAAGAGCGTTTGAACATGCTGTTCTCTGCCACTCTGTCCATGAAGGTGCAGGAGCTGGCGTACGATCATATGAACGACCCCGTGAAGGTAGAAATTGCCCCGGAAGAAAAGACTTCCCGCAATATCAAAGAAGAAATCTTCTACCCTTCCATGGAAGACAAACTCAAACTGCTGCACTCACTGATTGAAGAAGACTGGCCCGAAAAAGCCATTGTGTTTGCCAACACCAAGTATCAGTGTGAGAACCTGTGGGCGAGCCTGGAGGCCGATGGCCACCGTGTGGGCCTGCTGACCGGTGATGTGCCGCAGAAGAAGCGCCTGAAAATCCTCGAGCAGTTCACCCAGAGTGAGCTGGATATTCTGGTGGCCACCGACGTTGCGGCCCGTGGTCTGCACATTTCTGATGTGTCCCACGTGTACAACTACGACCTGCCCGATGACTGCGAAGACTATGTACACCGTATCGGTCGTACCGGTCGTGCCGGTCAGAAAGGGGTATCGGTGAGCTTTGCCTGTGAGGAATATGCCCTCAACCTGCCTGCCATCGAAGACTATATCAAGCACAGCATCCCTGTGACTTCTTATGATCGTGATGCCCTGATTGATATTCCACCTCCGGTGAAAATCCATCGTAAGCCCCATGCCGGTGGCCGTAACCTGCGCGATCGCAATGGCTCGCCACGTCCGTCTGGCTCCCATCGCAGCGGCAGTGGTCGTCCTCCCCGCCATGACAGGACCCGCAGACACTCATAAGACAGTCGTAGATGCAGACAGCCGCATACGCCGCAATCACCCTGGGTTCCAACAGTTTTAATATGTTGGTGGCCACCACAGCGGCCGGAAAGCCCAGGGTTGAAGCCAAATACAAACGCAAGGTGCGTCTTGCCGAAGGGATCGGCTGTGATGGCATGCTCAGTGAGAGCGTGATGCAGCGGGGTCTGGATTGTCTTGCCATGTTTGCCGAGATGCTGGCCAAACACCGTATTCCCGCCGAGCAGGTGTCCGTGGTGGCAACCGCCACCCTGCGTGCCATTGCCAACGCCGACGAGTTCAAGTCCCGCGCTCTGCCCATTTTGGGTGTACCCATTGAAGTTATCTGCGGTATGCGAGAGGCCGAGCTTATCTATCGCGGCATGGTCGCCACCACAGTGGGCGATGGCCGCCGTCTGGTTATCGACATCGGCGGTGCCAGTACCGAGTTTATCGTGGGCGACGGCGATAAGCTCTTGTTCAAGACCAGCCTGCCCATGGGCTGCGTGACCTTTAAAAAGCAGTTTTTCACTGATTTACCGCTGCAGGAACGTGACTTTGACGACGCCGAGGCCGAGGTGCACCGCATTCTGGGCCCCGCCGAAGCCGAGCTTAAACGCCTTGGTTGGCACACAGTAGTAGGTGCCTCCGGCACTGTGCAGTCAGTGGTGGAGTTACTGGGGCACAGGGGCGAGTCGCAGCTCATTACCCTGGCCGTGCTGGAAGGGCTCAAGCGGGAAATACTGCTCCATGAAGATGCCAGCCTCCGGGACATCCATGGCCTCTGCCCTGAGAGAGCGCCAACCTTTGCCGCGGGCATTGCCATCTTGCTGGCCTTGTTCCGATTGCTGGGGCTCGAAAATCTGGCCTTGTCCGGCGGCGCCCTGCGAGAGGGCGTGCTATTGGAACTCTCTCAAAAACTCCTCGATTAAAACGCCGCATTGCGGCGTTTTTTCTTTCTGCTCCTGCTGATTCCACATGCCAATTTGTCGATAGGTATCGTTTTTGATCATTAGTATAGAATAAAATAGATTGTATACATTATGTAAATGATGTTAAGGTTTTTCCCGTTTTCGGTCAGAAAATGCCCGTAAGAAGGACTGGGGCCGAAAGCTTTTTCAGGCAAGGGAAGAAGGAAATCTTAACCATGAATCAAACACATAACCTGGCCCTCAAGGGGGCCTTTTCTGCCCGTAAGACCCTGGCCGCCGCAGCAGTAGGCGCGGCCTTGATGCTGTCAGCACCTGCCGTGGCGGTGGATGGCTCCAGTATCGTTAAGGGCCAGGTCGTTAGCGCCGAAGGGGCTGGACTTGGCGGCGCGACCATCACCTTAAGACACAAAACCAAAGGGCTGGTATACACAGTATCGACCAACGAAAAGGGCGAGTACCTGCTGCGTAACGTGCCGGTGGGCGAGTACGACATCGAAATCCACAAAGACGGCTACAGCGACTCCAAAGAGTCCGATGTGCGGGTGGAAGTGGGTCAGGCGCTTATCCTCGACGGTCAGCTGTATGGCGCAGGCGATGCTTCCATGGAGCGTATGGCCGTTACTGGCAGCATGATCCGTAGGGTCGATATGGCGTCTTCCACCTCGGGTGTCACCTTCACCCAGGAAGACTTGAACCAGATGCCGGTGAACTCGGGCTTTGAGAGCATTGCCCTGCTGGCACCGGGTACAGCGGCGCCAGGTGGCTCGTCGTTCCGTGGTGCTTCAAGCTTTGGCGGTGCTTCATCTGCGGAAAATGGCTACTACTTCAATGGGATGAACGTTACCAGCATCCGCACCGGCCTGGGTTCCATCAATCTGCCCTGGGAAGCCATCAGTCAGACCCAGGTAATGACGGGTGGTGTCAGCCCCGAGTTTGGCGGCGCCATGGGCGGTATTGTCAACGCCGTGTCCAAGTCCGGTGACAACGAATTTAACTTCGGTACCCAGGTACGTTGGGAGCCCGACAGCCTGCGCGCCAATCACGACCCGATTTTCGACAGCGCCGGTAATATTTCCTCCAACACCATGCAAAACAGCTACGACTTCCGCGAGCTGCAACTGTGGGCGAGCGGCGCCATAGTGCAGGACAAGCTGTTTTACTACGGTTTGTTCAATCCCCGCCGTGATGACAGCGACTGGGCAGGGCAGACAACGGCAGGCCACATGGAGCGTGAAGAAGACCGTTGGTTTGCCAAACTCGACTGGTATATCTCAGAAGACCACTCCATTGGCTTATCGGCCATGAGCAACGAGCGCACCTGGGATACCGGCACCTTTGCCTACGACTGGCACACCAACGAGGTGGGCGAACAGATTGGTGAAACCGCGCCCGGCCGTGACGGCGGCAAGGTATACAGCCTGAACTACAACGGTTACTTCACCGACAGCTTCTCGGTGTCGGCTGTAGTGGGCCGTACCTCTGAGAATATCGACAACGTGGTGGCCTCCACCAACCCGTCGGTATACGACTATCGCACCAGCACTACCCTCAGCCAGCACACCAACTCATCGGTGTCTGAGCAGGAGTTTATCCGCGATCAGGCGCGGGTGGACTTTAACTGGGATCTGGACGATCACTCGCTGCAGTTTGGCGTGGATTATACCCGGGTGCTGGTGGACTACACCTCGGCCCAGAATGGTATTGATGATGCCCAGGGCTGGTGGGGTGTGAAGACCGCCGGTAACAACAGTGTATCCGGCGCCGCGCCGGGGGAAGACTATATCGAGCGTCGTGTCCGTACCCGTTACACAGACTCTGAAATCACCTCTCTGGCGTTTTATGCCAATGATTCCTGGCAGGTGACTGATCAGCTGGTGCTGAATCTCGGTCTGCGTTTCAGCGGCTTTGAAAATACGGTATCCGATGGCCGTGCTTACGTGTCCATCGACAACCAGATTGCGCCACGTCTTCAGGCCATTTACGACCTGCACGGAGACGGCAGCGCCAAGGTGTACGCCACCTATGGCCGTTACTTCCAGCCAGTGTCGGCCAATATGAACATTACCCAGGGCTCGTCCTCCATCGAGTGGTTTGAGTACTTCGCCCTGGATCAGGTGGATGGCAGCGGCGCTCCTGTGCTCTTGCCTGACGGCTCGCCAAGCCGTGGCGATATGCTGCGTGACCGCTACTGGCGTCAGCGCGGTATCACAGAGCCCGGCCTGATTGCCTCAAGCAGCTTAAAGCCGATGTACAGCGATGAGTTTACCCTCGGCTATCAGCAGGAGCTGTTCGATACCATGAGCGGCGGCGTGCGCTTTATCTACCGCGACCTTGGCCGCAGCGTCGAGGATACAGACGTGGGCCCGGTGCTGGCGAAGAAACTGGCCGAGCTCGGCATTGCCGACAACGTGGGTCAGGGCTCTTACTATGTGCTCAATAACCCGGGTGAAGACATCACCATGTCCTACGACTTCGATGGCGATGGTCAGGTGGACAATGTCACCCTCACCAAGGATGAGCTGCAATTACCTGAAGCCAAGCGCCGCTATCTGGCGGTGGAGCTGACACTGGATGGCCGCGTGAATGACGACCTGACCATCAACAGCTCATACACCTGGTCACACAGTTATGGCAATACCGAAGGCCTGGTGAAGACCGACAACGATCAGGCCGATCCGGGGTGGACCACCTCCTACGACTATGCCGATCTGATGGACCATGGTTATGGCAATCTGCCAAACGATCACCGCCATGCGTTTAAGATTAGTGGTGCCTACAACATCACCGATAATCTGGTGTTGGGTCTGGTGGCGCGCACCACCTCGGGCCGGCCGCAGAGCTACTTCTCCCAGCACCCAGAGGGCGTAGACAGCTGCGCCGCAGGCAGCCCATGGGAAGACTGCATCAGCCGCTACTACGACCATGTGTCGCACTACGATGAAAACGGTAATCCATCACCCCGCGGCAGCGCCGGTAACCTGCCCTGGGTGACCAATGTGGATCTGTCGCTGACCTACAACACCGAGCTGTTTGGCGGTGACCTGATGCTCAAGGGCACTGTGTACAACCTGCTCAATGCCGACAGCGCCACCTCGGTGTGGGAAGAGCGTACCCGCTACGCCGATACCACCTCGGGTCTGGAGCTGAATCCAGACTATGGCATGGTGACCGGTCGTCAGGAAGCGCGCTACATGTCGCTGATTGCCCGTTACGAGTTCTGATAGCCCTTCAAGGCTTTTGAACCCAGGACATGAAAAAGGCCGGCGATTGCCGGCCTTTTTGTGTTTGAGGCTTACTTCAGAATGTTCGCCAGGTCTTTTTCCAGCGACTCGGTGGGGCGCTCGACGATACGGCCGATTTCCTCACCTTTTTGCAGCACGATAAAGGTAGGAATACGCTTGAAATCATACCTGGCGGCCAAACCCTCAGGGTCGGCCTTGGCGCGGTCAACGCCAATGTAGGTGACCTTGATATTGGGGTTGTTCACTTCTTCCATAATGCGGATAAAGCGCGGCGTTTCACGGTGGCAATCGGGGCACCAGGTGCCGATGATCACCACGATTTCGGTGGCTTCGGTTTCGGCTTTGATGGGGTCAAGGGCGGCGGTATCCACCTCGTAGGTTTTATAACCTTCGGTAAACTCGGGTAATTCAGTCACGAGGCGCTCTGCCTCAACGATGCCGGTCAGGATCACTTCCTGCTTCTCCTCGCTACAGGTGGCAAATACGCCACCTGACTTGTTCTCAAAACCACAACCTGAATCCGCCAGCAGGGGCGCAGTAAAAAACAGGGCTGTGGTGGCCAATAAAGCTTTGACGTTATTGTGCATCATGTTTCCTCACAAGCGAAGGGGGCAGCACCTTGGCCGCGCATTATAGGGCTATCCAATCATGGCTGTGAGTGGAATGAAAGTTTACCGATGTCAGGTTTTGGGCTGGATCACCTTTTGCGCCGAAAACAAAAAAGCCACCCGCTGGGTGGCTTTGGCCTGAGATGAGTGCTTACTTCTGCTCGTTAAGCCACTGGGCGGCACGCTTGGCAAAGTAAGTCAGAATGCCATCGGCACCGGCGCGCTTAAAGCAAAGCAGTGACTCCATCACTATGGCTTTTTCGGCCAGCCAGCCGTTTTGAATGGCCGCCATGTGCATGGCGTACTCACCGCTGACCTGATAGGCGAAAGTGGGCACGGCCAGTTCGGTTTTCACCCTGTGCACTATATCCAGATAGGGCATGCCGGGCTTCACCATCACCATGTCGGCACCTTCCTGGATGTCCAGAGCCACTTCATGGAGGGCTTCATCGCTGTTGGCCGGGTCCATCTGGTAGCTGTGTTTGTTGCCACCCTTGAGGTTACCCGCAGAGCCGACGGCGTCACGGAAGGGGCCATAGTAGTTTGACGAATACTTGGCCGAGTAGGCCATGATTTGGGTATTCACATGGCCAGCAGCTTCCAGCGCATTGCGGATAGCACCAATGCGGCCGTCCATCATGTCTGATGGCGCCACAATGTCGGCACCGGCTTCGGCATGGGACAGGGCCTGCTTCACCAGAATGTCGGTGGTGATATCGTTGACGATATAGCCTGTGTCATCGATGATGCCGTCCTGACCGTGGGTGGTGAAAGGGTCCAGGGCCACGTCGGTCATCACACCCAGCTGGGGAAACTCACGCTTGAGGGCACGCACGGCGCGTTGCGCCAAACCATCGGGGTTGTAGGCTTCTTCCGCCAGCAGGGTTTTCTTTTCCGCCGGGGTCACGGGGAAGAGGGCAATCAGCGGAATACCCAGTTTAACCAGTTCTTCAGCTTCTTTGAGCAGCAGATCGATACTGTAGCGCTCGATGCCGGGCATGGAGGCCACCTGCTCTGTGCGGTGGTTACCTTCGAGCACAAACATGGGATAAATCAGGTCGTTGACCGTCAGGGTATTTTCGGCCATCAGGCGACGGCTGAACTCGTGTTTGCGCATACGGCGCATTCTGCGTTGTGGGAAGGCACTGGTGATGATGTTCACTATCGTCTCCTGGGCTATGAATGGGGAACGGGCATGTCCTGAAAAAGGCCCACCCTGTTGCGGCCGTCGTTTTTGGCCTGATAGAGCGCCTTGTCCGCCTGCTCAAGCAGCTGCAGCGGATGCTCGTCACTCTCAATAATATTGCTGCTGACACCTATGCTCACGGTCAGCGGGATCTTCAATTGCTCCCACTCGATGATAAGCGCTTCTACCGCGTCGCGGATATGCTCGGCGACGGCCGTTGCGCCTTCGGCATCGGTGGATGGCAGTATGATAGCAAACTCCTCGCCCCCAAAACGTGACACGAGATCCGTTGGGCGCCTTAGCTGCGCACTCAGAGTATCGGCGATGGTTTTCAGGGTGTGGTCACCGGCGAGGTGGCCATATTTGTCATTGATATTCTTGAAATGATCTATGTCCAGCATCAGCAGCGCCATGGGAGTTTGCTGACGACGGCTAATGCGTCCTTCGGCTTGTAAGCGCTTATTGAATGCCGCGCGGTTTTTCACACCTGTGAGGCTGTCGATGGTGGTTTGTTCGGTGAGTTTTTGGTTCACCTCGTTAAGCTCACGCAGGGCGATTTCCAGCTCCAGGGTGCGCTCCTGCACCATCTCTTCCAGGCGCTCGTTGGACTCGGCTTCAGCCTTGAGGGCTTCTTCCCGCGCCTCGCGGATACGCTTGGCCTGTTCGAGGGCTTCCTGCTGAATACGCTGTTTGGCTTTGCGCTCGTCACTGTAGCGAATGGCCAGCACCAGCGACATAAACACAATTTCAAAGGTGACGCCCGCCATGGCCGGGCTGAGTGGTTCCAGTGAGGTTTCGATGGCACCGAGGTAAATCAGGCTGGTGACAATCACGCTGGCCAGAAACACTATCCAACCGAGGAAATAGAGGCGGGCCAGTTTTTGTCCCCGCATGGCCTGCACCAGGGCGAAGGCGAGCAGTACCACGGCAATACCCAGCAGGGCAACCAGGTCGCAATACATCGCGAGGCTATAGCTGACAAAGGGTGACAGCAGTGCCAAAAACAGACTGAAGGCGGCGCTGAAACGGCAAATGCGCAGCATACGGATATTCAGGTATTTAAGTTGCAGCACTTTTTCGGCAAACATGAGCGCAAAACACATGACCAGGGGCAGCAGGAAGGGGATAACCCAGGCTTGCATGGCAGGCAATTGTGGCCAAAGGTAGCGGAATGCGACGCCTTGCAAGGAGGCAACCAGAAGGGTCATGGACAGCACGTAGGCAGCGTAATAGCTGTAGCTGAAGGAGCCAGAGGCCAGTGCCACGAATAAACTGAACAGACCGATGGCCGTCAGGATGCCAAGCTGAAATCCCTGGAGCAGATTGCGGCTTTCGAGCATCTGGCTCAGATGGCCGGGCGTCATGAGTGTCAGGGGCACATGGCTGCTGCCTTCGGTATCGACTCTAAGCAGCAGGGTGTGATGTTCCCATGGCCTCAGCTGCACTGGATAAAGGAATTGGGTGCTCTGCAGCAGGCGTTCATTAAAAGGCAGACTGTCACCAAAATGGTGTTCGGCCATCAGGTTGCCATTGACCAGGTGATAGAGTCGCAAGTTATCCAGAAGCGGGTTATTGATACTGAGCACCCGGCTGCCCGGATGGGTTCTGACATCAATGTCTATCCTGAACCAGCGATTCTGCGCCCCCAATCCATGGGTGCCCTGCTTGGGAAGTTGGTGCCAGCGTGGGTCATTCTGGGGCGGAAGTTCTCGGTAATCAATAAGTTCGCTGGCCTGAAACTCGCTCACCCATGGGGTGAGGTCTATCACTTCACCCGACTCTTCGGTGTATACCAAAGCAGGGGCGCCGGCCTGTGCCAGCAGACTATATCCCAGGGCGAGTAACAGCAGCAGGAGTCTACCCATGGGCGCTGTCCAAACCAAAGAATGTCAGGCTGTTGTGGTATACCTGCCGGGCAAAGTCGTCCGGCTCCTCCCCTCGAAGACGGGCTATCTCGTTGGCGATATAGGGTAAGTATTGCGGCAGGTTTTTACCTGACTTGGGCTTGGGCCGCATGGACCTTGGCAGCAGATAGGGGCTGTCGGTCTCGATCAGCAGGCGTTCTATGGGAATATCTTTCACCAGCGCGGCCAATTCCTGACCGCGGCGCTCATCACAAACCCAGCCTGTGATACCCAGGTGCAGTCCAAGGTCTATGTAGGCTTCCATCTGCTCGGCCGTGCCGGTAAAGCAGTGCAGCAGGGCGCCGCCGAGCTGGCTGCGATGTTCCCTCACAATGGCAATAAAGTCGTCATGGGCATCTCGCTCGTGCATTAAGACCGGCTTTCCCAATTCACAGGCCAGTGCCAGCTGAGCCGCAAAGGCTTCCCGCTGTTTGGGGCGGGGAGAAAAATCGCGGTTATAGTCGAGGCCACACTCACCCACGGCGACTATGGTGCTGTCACCGCACAGACGGAGTTGCAATGCCGGGCTGTGCTGATGCCAGCTGGAAGCATGATGGGGATGTACCCCGGCGGTGCCATACAGCTTGCCGGGGAAACGCTGACAGGCGGCCAAAACCGCCTCGCTTTCTTCGAGGCTACTGCCAATGACGATAAGTGGCGACACACCGGCGGCATCGGCGCCGGCGATTACCGCCTCAATATCGGATTCGAGGGCACTGCCAATCAGGTTAACGGCAATGTCCAGGTAACGGGGCTTAGTCACTAAAATGGTTACTTAAGGCGCTTTACCCTGATGGTCGTATTGCGGCTATCGAGACCCAGATAGAATGCACCCAGGGCACCTTTTTCGATATAAACACTCTCGCCGCTTTTCAGCTTGAACTTGCGGCCGTCGGTTTGTTTCCACACCTGGCCGTTGGTAAAGCTTATCTTGAGGTTGTTGTAGGCGTCTGTGTCTACCGAGGAAATCACCAGCTCAATGCGCTCTGGCTCTGCTTCGGTCTTTTTCACTTTACCGAAACTTTCTTCCACGGCTGGCGCGGCTTGAGATACAGGGGCAACAGGTGCAGCGCTCACAGGAGCGGGGGCGACAGGTACAGGGGCGGCCACGGCTGCAACAGGTGCCGCGGCCTGGGGCTGGGCAACTGTGGCGGCTACGGGCTGATTGGCAACGCTTGCGGCCAGTTTGTCGTAACAGATAAGACGGTCGAGTTTATCCTGAACCGCAGCACACTGGGCCAGACCTTGTTCAACAGAAGCGGATGCAGAGAGAGAAGTCAGGCCGAGGGCCAATAGCCATAAGCTGCGCATAAGTTTTCCTTGTATTTCTACCTTGGCATTAATAACAAAATCGGCCTAACCCAGACGGGACAGGCCGATAAAACACGGTCACAAACCACTGGTTTCAGTCGGCGTGTGTTTGTTCTTCTTGTTCGTCTTCGCTCTTTTTACTGTAAAAGCGGGCAGCAAGCAATCCGCCTTCAAACAGCAGCAGCATGGGAACGGCCAGCATGGTCTGAGAAATCACGTCAGGCGGCGTCAGCAACATCCCGATAATAAAGGCTGAAACCACAATATAGGGGCGTTTTGCCTTGAGGTCTTCCACACTGGTCACCCCTGCCCAGCACAGCAGTACTACGGCGATGGGAATTTCAAACGACAGACCAAAGGCAAAAAAGAGTTTCAGAATAAAATTCAGGTAACTGCTGATGTCGGTTGCCACCGTCACCCCTTCGGGCGCCACGCTGGTAAAGAAGCCGAACACCACGGGGAATACCACGAAGTACGCAAAGGCAATCCCCAGATAAAACAGCAAGGTACTGCTTACGAGCAGGGGGACAACCAGACGTTTTTCATGCTTGTACAGCCCCGGAGCCACAAATGACCAGATTTGATAAAGCACATAGGGCACGGCAATGAAAAATGACAGCACCATGGTCAGCTTGAAGGGCGCAAAGAAGGGCGCGGCCACGTCTGTGGCAATCATGCTGGAGCTTTCTGGCAGTGCCTGCATCAGGGGGATGGCCATGTAGTGGTAAATATCGTTGGCCCAGTAGACCAAACCGACAAACACCAGCATGACACCGGCAATACACTTGAGCAGTATGGTGCGCAGCTCAAGCAGGTGGCTGATCAGAGGTTGTTGATGTGACGACATGAATTACCCGTTGGCTTTAGGGGGCTCGACGCCTGGATCTTTGGTCGTTTCGGTCGCTGCCGGTGTTTCCGGAGTTGGCTCGCTGACCTGATAGGGGCGGTTAACCTCCTGTGCGGCCTGCTTGAGCTGATCAATGGATTCCTGCAGCTCTGGCGACAGATTGGAAAGCCCCTTGCTTTCGGCCTTTTTCAGATCGGCATGTAACTGCTCAATCTTCAATTCCTGTTCCAGTTCGTCTTTAACTGAGTTGGCCATGCGTTTCATGGCCCGGATCCAGCCGGACACGGTACGCACTGCAACAGGTAATCTCTCCGGCCCAAGCACCACCAAACCTATGATAGCGATGAGCAGAAGCTCCATAAAGCCGATACCGTCAAACATAAGGAATTACGCCTGTTCTTTTTTGTCGGCCTCAGGCTTCTTTTCAGTTGCCTGTTGTGTGGTTTGAGCAGAGGCTTCTTTATCTTCCAATGCCTTTTTTTCTTCATCAGACATGGCGTTTTTGAATCCCTTGATAGCGCCACCGAGGTCGCCACCCAGAGAACGCAACTTCTTGGTGCCAAACAGCAGAACCACGATAAGTGCGATGATGAGCAATTGCCAAATACTGATACCACCCATGAAGGATTCCTCTCTACAAAATTAAGTGATTCTATTATGAACCTGTGATTATTTAGTGCTAGCTAAAATTTGCGATTCTTTGGTCTGGATCGCCATCCGGCTCCCCAAACCAATGCGCCGGAACCAAGACAAGCAGATGCGAGCCACAGTGTATCTGTTTGGGCAAACAAAATAGTGCCACAGATCAACAAAACAGCAGAGGTGATAAGCAGGAAGTTACTCTTGTGCGCCTTTTGCTGATACTTGAGATACCTGTCGAGCATCTGTTGCTGACTGCCCAGAAGCTTGCGGCCAAGCTTGAGATTGTCATAAATAAGCTCCGGAAACTCCGGGAGTTTATCAGACCAGAAGGGCAAATTTGTTTGCACTTTTTTGAATATCGCTTTGGGTCCGACCTGTTCTGCCATCCAGCGCTCCAAAAAGGGCTTGGCAGTTTGCCACAAATCCAACTGGGGATAGAGCTGACGCCCCAGACCTTCGATATACAGCAGGGTTTTTTCCAGCAGCACCAGTTGCGGCTGCACCACGATATCGAAGCGCCTTGCGGTGCGAAACAGCTCCAGCAGCACATGGCCAAAGGAGATTTCATTCAGCGGCTTGTTGAACATGGGCTCGCACACCAGCTTCACTGCCTGCTCGAATGCCAGAATGTCGGTATCCGCCGATACCCAACCCGACTCCACATACAACTGGGCGATGCGGTGGTAATCCCGGTTGAAAAAGGCGAGGAAGTTTTCCGCCAGATAGCGTTTATCTTCTTCATTCAGGCTGCCCATGATGCCGCAGTCCAGGCCTATGTAGAATGGGTTTTCCGGGTGCTCGCGGCTGATAAAAATATTGCCGGGGTGCATGTCGGCATGGAAAAAGTTATCGCGGAACACCTGGGTGAAAAACAACTCGACGCCACGTTCTGCCAGCAATTTCAGGTTGGTGCCCTGGGCATTGAGAGCTTCGATGTCGGACACCGGGATACCGTCGATGCGTTCCATCACCATCAATCTGGGATGGCACAGCTCTTCATACACATAGGGAATGTAGAGGGCGTCCGAGTCGAGAAAATTGTTTCTCAGCTTAATGGCGTTGAGGGCTTCGAGCTTGAGGTTCAGCTCGCCCAGAATGGTGTTCTGGTAGTCCTGCACCACTTCCACCGGCCGCAGGCGATTGCCTTCGCCCAGCAAGCGATTGACCCAGGTAGCCACCTGCAGCATCAGCTCCAAATCGGCCTTGATATTGGCTTCCACATTGGGGCGCAGTACCTTGAGCACGACCTGCTGGCCATTGGACTTGAGGGTGGCGGTATGCACCTGAGAAATAGACGCCGACGCCAGTGGGGTATCATCGAAATCATCGAACAGGCTGTCGATAGGAGCCTTAAGTTCGGCCTCAATGGCCTCGCGCGCCAGCGCAGAATCAAAGGCAGGTACCCTGTCCTGCAACATGGACAGCTCTTCGGCCCATTCGTCGCTCAGCAGATCGCGGCGGGTGGAGAGCATCTGGCCAAACTTGATGTATACGGGGCCGAGTTCCTGCATGGCGAGCTTGAGTCGCTCACCACCGCACTTGTCTTTGTGGCGATTACGTACCCAGAACAGGCACAGGCGCAGCAGTTTGAAATACCCGGGAAGCAGAGTGGGAGGCAGTACGTCATCCAGGCCATAGTGGAGCAGTGTGCGAATCACCTGATATCCACGGCGAAGACTGGCGAAGGTCATGGTGTGAGGCGGTCCCTTAACTGATTGACTCTGTGTTCCATGGCGTCAACCGCCTGAACCAGGGTGTCAATGTTGTCCTTGAGGTGAATAAAATCAATGCGATGAGGCGCAAGCTTATACTCTTCGGTAGACAGCTGGGCCAGATGGCTGAGGGTCTTGTGGCCTACCCGTTGCAGCTCCTGGCCCAGTTTGCGGCCACCGGATTGCAGCATATGGGCTGGGCCATCGCCGATATAGCGCGACAGGGGTTCGCCCATATCAAACTGCTGCTCTTTGAGCAGACGACTGAAACCCTGAAGCACATTCAAATCGCCGTCAATATCGAGACGATCGCTCTTGATAAGCAGGCTCAGACTTTCACCCTGGCTCAGGGCATAGAGCGCCGATACGGAGGCTTTAACCGACACATCGGCCTCGGCCTCATCCCGGCTGAGCACGGTAACGCTGTCATCGAAAATCAGGTGCAGGGGGAAGGGCAGTTCAGCCAGGGTTATCGCGATACGTTTGCCATAGAGGCCGTATTGCCTGGGGCTGACACCGGTTTGCGCCAATAGTTTTTCAAAGCCGAGTTCCACGGCGCCGCAAAGGATTAGTGCCAGCTCCCGCTTTAACATCAGAACTTATAACCCCGGTGCAGTGCAACAACGCCGTCGGTCATGTTGATGTAGTCCACCTGCTCGAGGCCGGCGTCCTGCATCATGCCCTTGAGGGTGTCCTGATCCGGGTGCATACGGATGGATTCGGCCAGATACTCGTAGCTGCCAGCGTCCTGGGCAATAAACTCACCCATTTTGGGCAGAATTTTGAAGCTGTAGAGGTCGTACAGTTTACGCATCACTTCGTGCTGCGGCTTGGAAAATTCCAGTACCAACAGTTTACCGCCGGGCTTGAGTACCCGCTGCATGGAGCGCAGGGCGGCGTCCTTGTCGGTCACGTTACGCAGACCAAAGGCAATGGTGATGATGTCGAAATGGTTGTCTGGAAACGGCAGCGCCTCGGCGTTGGCCTGCACATAGCTGACATTGCCCACCACACCCAGATCCCTGAGCTTGGCGCGGCCTACTTTCAGCATGGAGTCGTTGATGTCGGCCAGAACCACTTCGCCGCGGTCACCCACCAATCGGGAAAACTTGGCAGTCAGATCGCCAGTGCCGCCAGCCAGATCCAGTACCTTCATGCCGGGACGGGCGCCCGCCGTCTCGATGGTGAATCGCTTCCACAGGCGATGGATCCCGAAAGACATCACATCGTTCATGATGTCGTACTTGGCTGCAACCGAGTGAAATACACCGGCAACCAGATCCGCCTTTTTATCGGCTTCGACTGTCTTGAAACCAAAGTGAGTACTATTTGATGTGCCGTCGGACATCTGCTCTTTCCTATTGTTTCCCAAACTGTTAAACGCGAGTGTACGCCAAAGCAGCAGTTCAGCTGAATCCTTGAGCTACCAGCTTTGTGATCCAGTGCCTATCCAGTGGCCCACTGGATGTCAAGCTTGTGAGCCCGGTAGGGTTTTGACATACGCGCAATGACTGCGCATTAGACCACAATATGCGAATTTAATGAATAGCGCTGAAATCGTCTTGCCGATGGGGCCCGTTTAAGCCCCCAGCGCCAGGTGACGGCCGCGGATATAGGCGTAAACCAGCTCCGTAAGACTCTGGCCCGTCTCACGCAGACCCGCATCTTCACCGCTATCGTGGCAGGAAGGAGCGGCCTCGGCGAGGTGCAGATAGGCGCAATCGCAGTGACGGGCGATATGGCTGATGTACCTGGCGGCGTCCAGCAGGGGGACCCCGGCGGCGGTCATGGCGCTCGATGGCATATTGGCGATGGCATCCACATCCAGCTCCAGCGCCACCGGCAGACCGGTTGCTCGCAGATTTTTGCCGATTTGTTTCAGGGCGTCATCGAGGCTCAGTTCGCCGCGCACCCAAATTTGTTGCAGGGTATGCCAGCTGCCACCGAAGGCGGCCAGTTGTTCGAGATTGGCTTCGCTGTTTTTCAGCTCATGCAGACCCAGTACATGGTAAAAGTCCAGCGCACCGCTGGCGGCGGCATAACTGAAGCCGTTGCCGCTGTGGCGACCTTCTCTCAGCCTGAAGTCGGAGTGAGGATCGAGGTTCACCGCAGCCGCCGGGCGGCCGAAGGCGTTTTTCACCGACATCAGCAAGCCGAAGGCGTTGTTGTGACCTCCGCCTATGACGATGGGTTCGAGCCCGGCTTCCATAATGGCACTGGCCACTTCGATAACCCGCTCATCCATGGCGGCAACGGCGGCTCTGAGGGCGTCTACATCGGCGTCTTCCCCGGGCAGCAGATCGCCAAAGTCCAACTGGCCCAACAGCAGGCAGTCATCACCCCGGTAAAAGCGGTTCGATTGCAGGTTAACCAGATACTTGAGCATGGCCTCAAAGGCATTGGTCGCGCCACCACGGCCAAGGTTGGCGCGGGGGCCCGCATCTTCTCCCACACCCAGCAGTACAAACCGGGCGCCCTGGGTTTTGGCGGACTCAAGGATGGCGGCAAGGGTTGGGCCTTCGGGCAGCAAAAAGTGGTTACCCAGACGGGTTTCGCCGGGGCGCTTACCGAGGATGGGAGTCATGTCTTTGGCAGAAAAAACGATAAGGTGCTGCATAGGGGGTACATTCTTTGGCTTGTTTGCAGGTTATTGTGGCAAAGGGCGCGAAAAAGGCAACGGTCAAAGCGGCTGCCGGGTTGAGCTCCCTTGGATAACCTGGGGTTAAGGCATGAAAAAACCGGCCACTGGCCGGCTTTTTGCTGGATCAGAAGAGATATGGATTACTCGATATCCAGCGGCTCCGGAGAGAGAATAATGCCCGTGCTGTCGGCATAAATGTGGTCGCCGGGCAGGAAGGATACGCCGCCGAAATTGCAAGGTACATCGAGCTCGCCAATGCCGTTGTTGTCGGCTCCCACAGGGATGGATGCCAGCGCCTGAATACCTATATCCAGCTCTTCCAGGGCATCCACATCGCGCACGCTGCCGTAGACGATAATGCCTTCCCAGCCGTTGTTGACGCCAATTTCCGCCACTGCGGCATCAATCAGGGCGCGGCGCAGGGAGCCACCGCCATCGACCAGCAAGACTCGTCCTTCCCCATCTTCGGCCAACACATCGGCAATCAGCCCATTGTCTTCGAAACACTTGACTGTGCTGATGGCGCCACCGAATGAGCTAACACCACCGTAATTACTGAACATGGGCTCTACCACATCCACGACGTCCAGAAACATGTCACATAATTCTGAGGTGTTGTATTCCATAGTCATCTCCTGTTTCGGCCCAAATCAGGCGGTTAGGCTGCTCTACACTGAACTTAGGCCAGTATATAAGGGAATCTTGAAAAGAAAAGTGTTATCAATCACGGTATTGGGGAGCCTGGCCCTATAGCTGGTAATGTAGTTTAATTTCGTCATATCTAAACCCAATAGCGCAAAATTTTGACTTCTGTCATCATATAACGGTTTTTTATTACAGCTCTGTGGTGGCTTTTGTTACTATAGTCACCAGTCCCATTCCAGTTTCAATTAACAAATCGCTTTAGGGGCACGGACCCCCCAGTAAGCTCAGGGAAGGCAGAGGGCCTTATATCGAGGTGCCTTTATGGAAGCTTTGAACATGACTGAAATCGTTGGCTACATGGCCTCGGTGATGGTCGCTATCTCGCTGATGATGAAAGATATTATCTGGCTCAGATGGCTGAACTTCGTCGGCTGCAGCCTGTTTGTTGCCTACGGTGTTGCCATCACGGCCTGGCCTGTGGCGGGCATGAACGCTTTCGTTGCCTGTATCAACATTTACCATCTCTTCAAGATCTACCGCGCCAAGACGCAAAAGCCTGTTGTAGCCTGAGTTTCGCCCCGGCGAATGTCATAAAAGTGTCGGGTGGGTGTCACCTGCCCGTCACGCATCCCAGCTAGCATTCAAGACATCCTGGATAAGTCCTGTGGAGGCCGGATGCTGGCACACCTTGCCGAGTTTGACAGACGCAGTTATCTCCTCATCGTCGAGCGTGCCCGAGAGCACGGGTTGAACAAACCGGCCATGCTGGTCTCAGCTTCCGGCGATGGTCCCCTCTATCTCTACCTTTGCGTGGCCCTGATGCTGTTCGACAGCCGGGGAGAAGAGCTGTTCCGCCTGGCGCTGATTGCGTTTTTGCTGGAACTGCCCCTGTACCTGCTGCTGAAAAACAGTATCCGCCGTACCCGCCCATGCCACAGTGCCATAGGTCTGGGTTGCAGTTTTGAACCCTCGGATAAATTCAGTCTGCCGTCCGGTCACACGGCCGCCGCCTTCGTGATGGCTGGCGCCGTCGGCACTGTCTATCCCGTCGTCATATTGCCCCTGTATCTCTGGGCGTGCCTGATTGGCCTGTCCCGGGTGGCGCTGGGGGTCCATTACCCCATGGATATTCTGGCCGGGGCCGCCCTTGGCAGCCTGTCTGTGGTCTGGGTAAACGAATTCATTTGATAAGGATGTCATTGAAATCATGAAAATACTGTACGGAGTGCAGGGGACGGGTAATGGCCACTTGAGCCGGGCACGGGTGATGGCCAAAGCCCTTGCCGCGCGCGGCGCCGAGGTTGATTACCTGTTCAGCGGCAGACCCAAATCGCAGTTTTTTGATATGGACATCTTCGGTGACTACCGGGTTGCCACCGGGCTGACCTTTGTCAGCAAGGCGGGACGCATCAGCTCGGTGGACACGGTGCGCCATAATCTCAGCTGCCGCTGGTGGCAGGATATTCGCGGCCTGGACCTCTCATCTTACGATCTGGTGCTCAACGATTTTGAGCCCGTGAGCGCCTGGGCCGCCCGACGGCAAAAGGTGCCCTGTATTGGCATCAGCCATCAGGCGGCGCTGCGCTTTGATGTACCCAAGGTGGGCAACACCTGGTTTAACGAACGTTTGCTGGAATATTTTGCCCCCGTGGATGTGGCGCTTGGCTGCCACTGGCATCATTTCGGTTTCCCGCTGCTGCCGCCCTTTGTGGATGTGGGGGAGGTCAGTGAAGAGCATGGTCACGATATCCTGGTGTACCTGCCCTTTGAGGCTCCGGGCGATATCATCGACTTCCTGCGCCCCTTCGATAACTATCGGTTTTTGGTGTATCACGCCCAGTCTCCCAACGGCCCTGTGCCCGAGCACATTCAGTGGCACGGCTTCTGCCGCGAGGGGTTTCGCCGTCATCTGGCCGAAGCCGGTGGTGTGGTGGCCAACGCGGGATTTGAGCTTGCCAGTGAGGCACTGACATTGGGGAAGAAACTGCTGGTAAAGCCGCTTATCGGGCAATTTGAGCAGCTTTCCAATGTGGCGGCATTGCAGCTTTTGGGGGCAGCCCACAGCATGATGCACTTGAGCCGCGATGCCATGCGCTCCTGGCTTAAGTCAGCCAGCCCTGAGCCGGTGCGTTACCCTGCCGTGGGCGACGCCCTGGTGCAATGGATTGAGCAGGGAGAATGGCACAGGGGCGATGTGCTCAGTGAGCAACTGTGGTCACAGGTGCGCCTGCCCGATACCTGGCGCTGAGAGTGCATCAACAAAATGAATGTCACGCTGCCATGGCTGGAATGCGTCACATGCAATGAGTTGCAGGTGCAGGGACTTATTGATGGCGATCCCCTGAATTTCAAGCTCTGTCAGTGCCTGACGCAGGCGCGCCATGGCCTCTTCGCGGGAGGCGCCGTGGCAGATGAGTTTGCCAATCAGCGAGTCGTAAAAGGCTGGCACCCTTGCCCCGGGGAAGAGATAGGAGTCCCACCGAACCCCTGGGCCGCCTGGTACCCTGAGCTGGGTTATCACCCCAGGTGAAGGCAACTGGCTGTGGGGGTCTTCGGCATTGATGCGACACTCTATGGCATGGCCCTGTACCTGTGGCGTTGGCGGCAGCGGCTGGCCGAGGGCTACTTTCAGCTGCCAGGCAATGAGATCCAGCCCGGTGACCATCTCGGTAACTGTATGCTCCACCTGAATGCGGGTGTTCATTTCGATAAAGAAAAATGCCCCGTCCTGATACAAAAACTCAAAGGTACCGACGCCACGGTAGTTGAGGCTGCGACAGGCCTGTTCGCAGCGGCGCATCATGGATTCGATAAGGTCTCGGTCGATACCGGGGGCAGGCGCTTCTTCAATCAGCTTTTGATGACGGCGCTGGGCCGAGCAGTCCCGCTCGCCAAGACACAGCGCAGCTTCGCCATCGGCCAGCATCTGAAATTCAATATGGCGAGGATGGGTGAGAAATTTTTCCAGATACAGGGTGTCGTCGCCAAAGGCCGCCTGAGCTTCGCTGCGGGTAAGGGCGATGGATGCAGCCAGCTCTACTGCCGAGTCGACCCGGCGCATTCCCCTGCCACCGCCACCGGCACTGGCTTTGATAAGCAACGGATAACCTATGTCGGCGGCGAGGGCCTCAATAGCGGCCATGTCTTGATTCAGCGCCCCATCTGAGCCCGGCAGAGTAGGAATGCCCACAGCCTTCATGGCCTTGATGGCACTGACCTTGTCGCCCATGGTGGCGATGGTGTCGGCGTCAGGCCCCAGAAACACCAGGCCCGCCTCTGTGACTGCTCGGGCAAACTCGGCCCGCTCGGCCAAAAAGCCGTACCCCGGGTGTATGGCGTCGGCGGCCGTGAGTTTGGCGGCTTCCAATAGGGCGTTGATATTGAGATAGCTGTGTATGGCCGCCGCCGGGCCTATGCAGAGGCTGTGGGTTGCCAGCAGGGTGTGCAGCGCGCCCTTGTCGGCGCTGGAATAGATGGCAACGGTTTCCAGTCCCAGCTGATGGCAGGCACGGATAATCCGCACCGCGATTTCACCGCGATTGGCCACCAGTACCCGTTTAAAGCGGGCCTCAGTCGGCATCACCAATCACAAACAGGGGCTGGTCGAATTCCACGGCCGTGCCGTTTTCTACCAGTATCGCTTTCACAATCCCGGCGCGGTCGGCGGCAATTTGGTTCATCATTTTCATGGCTTCAATCACCGCGAGAGTATCGCCCACGGCCACCTCTGTGCCCAGCTCCACAAAGGGGCGAGCCTCGGGGCTGGGGGCGCGGTAAAAGGTGCCCACCATGGGAGAGAACACTCGGTGGCCTGATTCTCGGGCCTGAACTGTGCTGGTTGCTTTGTGGCTTGTCTCAGTTGTCACCGTCTGCGGTGGCAGATTGCCATGGCGGATGATGCGCACCGACTCTTCGCCTTCTTTTACTTCCAGCTCATTGATGCCGGACTCCTGCACCAGCTCAATCAGCTTTTTGATTTTTCGCAAATCCATGGCCATCAGTTGCTCCCTTTAAGCCGCTCCGCTGCCGCTTCGAGTGCCAGTGAGTAGCCTTTTGGGCCCAGTCCCACAATCACGCCAACGGCCTTATCTGAAAAATACGAATGATGACGGAAGGGCTCCCGGGCATGGACGTTGGACAGGTGCACCTCAATAAAGGGCAGGGCAACTCCCAGCAAGGCATCCCGCAGTGCCACACTGGTGTGGGTAAAGGCGGCGGGATTGATAATCACAAAATCCGCATCCGTGTTATGGATGGCGTCAATCAGCACATGCTCGGCATTGGACTGAATATGCTCGAGTGTCACCCCCAGGGCGGTTGCCTGTGATTCCAGTCCGGCGACAATTTGCGTCAGGGTTTGGCTGCCATACACACCCGGCTCGCGCCTTCCCAATAAATTGAGGTTGGGGCCGTTAATCAGCAATACCTTGGGAGCAGTTTGGTTGGCAGTCATGGGTATCCTTTTTGTCAGTTATCGACATGTTGAACTCAATAAGGCCCAATATCGCCAAACTTGCCTGCATTTTCAATGCAATTAATCTTAAGCAGGCAGGAAAGCGTTTTTCAGTAACTGACCTTGCCGCGCATGGCCTTGGTGGACGCTCGCTGCTTTTTGGTATCGACCCGGCGCTTCTGGCTGGCGCGGGTGGCCTTGGTGGGAATACGCTTTTTTTGTACCTGATTGACCGACTGCACCAGGGCGATAAATTGCGCCAGCGCGGTTTCGCGGTTGGCCTCCTGGCTGCGGCTCTCCTGACACTTAATGATGATTTTGCCGCTTTGGGTGATGCGATGGTCGCTCCTGGCCAGCAGCTTTTCTTTGTAAAACTCCGGCAATGACGAGGCGTGGATATCGAAGATAAGCTGGGCGCAGGTGGAGACCTTATTCACGTTCTGGCCACCGGCACCACTGGAGCGGATGAACTGCCATTCGATTTCCTGGTCCTGAAGTTGAACGCGCTGTGAGATTGTGATCATGGCCTAAGTTTTGGCTTAATGTGAGCGGAAAGAATTTGTTATTATCGGCAACCTCGGCATATGGCCGAGCCTGCCCCAGGGAGAACCTCTATGTTATGCCAGATCCCCGAGATTGCTAAGGGCGTAATCAGTCTTTTTGCCAGCGGCCGCATCACGGCCCAGGATTATCGCACCCACTTGCAGCCGGCCATCAAGCGCTATCGGGAGGATTGGGGCCAGGTCTGTTTGTATATTGAGGCCGACGTACTGCTGGAAGGCTGGGAGCAAGCTTCCCTGTCCGGCGCCGGTGAGGTACAGTTACCCCCGTTCGATGCCTTGGTGTTTGTGGGCGGTCCCGATTGGGTCGGTAATGCCATTCGACTGCTGGGCCCCTTTGTGGCCGGTGAAATTGCCTGGTTTCCCCTGCAGGATAAGGCGAAAGCCATTAGCTGGATCCGAAAGCGATCGCTGATCAAGGTATGAAAAATCAATATATTACAAGGAAGCGCTACAATGAATAAGCTGACACTGGCCAAGATCGCCGCCGCTCTGACTCTGGTTGCCGGCCTTGCCGCCTGTGCCCCCGAAGTGGGCAGTGAAGCCTGGTGTAAAAAGATGGAAGACAAGCCAAAGGGCGACTGGACTGCCAACGAGGCATCCGATTACGCCAAACACTGCGTCTTCAGGTAAGCATGTCAGTAGCCGGGGAACTGTCTCAGGTTTCCCCGGTCTTATTTTTGTCTCTCTTCTTTTATGATGCCTACCCAAGCCGAGGATTGATTTGGTTCGTTTCTCCCTCAACACACTGCACAGACTGAGCCTGATGTTGCTGGCCGTGGTGGCACTGCAATTTGCAGGAGCCAACCTGGGCGCGCACCAGTTGCACGCCGGCAGTGCCGATGAGGAAGCGCTTAATCACAGCTACCTGACCTTTCTGGCCGAGGTGACCTCCATCGGTGAGTGTATTGAATGCACCTGCCCAGCGGAAATCCTTGCCAGCGACACGCATCAACACCACAAGGTTGAAAAGACCGAGCTGAAACAGCTGGATCTTTGTCTCGATTGCCATTGCCATGGCGGTCATCCAAGCCTGGTGGCAGGCCTGGCCAATCTCGATTATCACTCCCATACCACCCAGGTAAAGGGTCATGAGTCTGACTACCTCTCAGTAGTGGGCCGCCCCGACTACCGCCCCCCCATTGTCTGAGCCTGATCATCTCAGGAAAGAAGACCGTCCTCAGCCTTGCTGAGTGATAAAGCCTCGCTTTGCGTCGCCTGCGTGTGACTTTTCGCACCTGCTGATTTGTGCAATTGGTCGTTGTGGCTATCGCTTTCGCGGGTTGCCGCAATTGCCATCAGGTTCGAAAGGGCTGTGGCAAAGGCAATCAGCAAGCACCGCCTGAAACCGGCCTGTGGCACATGAGTCGCCACGGCTCAGTGCAGGCGTTGATTGCCAAAGGTCATCTTCTTGCCCCATGACTTAACCGCCCTGACGGCGCGTTAACCGACTTTGTCACTTTTTATTCAGGACTCTGTATGCAACAGACCTTACTTGCGGCCGCCCTCTTGGCATCGCCCGGCAGCGCTTTGCTCATTGAAAAACTCAAGCTGACCTTTACCGGCAACACCAATCACGACGCAGACACTGACTCCGGTACCGGGACATTGGAGGCGAGGGTATGAAATCCATTTTCGTCAGTAAATCAGTTATCAGCGGAGCAAACGCCATGTGTGCCATGAATACCAAAACCTTCTTGCCTGTACAGGCATTCGCGATTGCACTCGCATTCGCTTTAACTGTGTCACTGCCCGCCTGGGCAGGTGATGGCCATGGTCACGGTGCGGCACAAGGCGCCGCACAAACCGCAGACGCCCATGACGAAGACAAGGCGCTAAAGCTCAGTCAGACCCAGCGCGACCTTGCCGGTATTCGGGTCGAAACCCTGTCGGCCACAGGCTTTGATTTAAGCGCCGTGGCCACCGCCAGTCTGGTGGTGGACCGTGACCGCACCATTACCCTGGCGCCACAGCTTGAGATGCGGGTGCTGGAGCGCCACGTGGTACCGGGACAGGAGGTCAAACAGGGTGAGCCTTTACTCACCCTCGGCGGCGCCGCCATTGCTCAGGCCCAGGCCGACTATATCAATGCTGCCACCGAATGGAGCCGAATCAGCCGCATGGGTGAAAGTGCCGTGAGTCAATCCCGCAGGTTGCAGGCACGGGTGGACTACGAGCTTAAGCGCGCCATTCTCGAGTCCATCAAGATGACAGCCCAGCAAATCAAAGCGCTGGAAACGGCGCCGGACAGCATCGGCAGCTTCAAGTTACTGGCGCCCATCAAGGGCCGGGTGCAGCAGGATGTGGCCAGTCGTGGTCAGGTGCTGCCGGCCGGCTCGCCTCTGATGCAGCTGACCGATGAATCCTTCCTGTGGGTAGAGGCCGAGCTGACGCCAATGCAGTCCCGCGGTCTTGCCATGGGCAGCGATGCCCGGGTGAGCGTATCGGGTAAGTGGCTTGAGGCCAGGGTGATTGGCCGCTCCCACGAGCTTAACCCCATCACCCGTACCGAGCAGGTGCTGCTGTCGATGGCAAACCCCGGCCATGAAGTGCACGCCGGTGAGTTTGCCGAGCTGTTTTTGCCCCAGCAAGTCAATCAGCAGGGCGGCCAACAGGGAATAGTGCTGCCGGACTCGGCCCTGAGTCGCAGTAGCGATGGCGACTGGCAGGTGTTTGTGGAAGACGCCGACGGTTTTGAGGCGGTGGAAGTGCAAATCGAATCCCGCGCCCGGGGCCTGAATCTGGTGAAGGGGATTGAGCCCGGCAGCGCCGTGGTGATGTCCGGTGCCTTCTTCCTGGCCTCCGAGCTCGCCAAGTCTGGTTTTGATATCCACAACCACTGATAAGAGGGCGAGCGATGATGCTGAAATATATGAATAAAGTGGTTTGTTTAAACCCAGGTGGACCGGATATGTCTCCAGCGTTTGGGCCAAGTCTGGATTCGCTTTTTGCGAACGGCCACAACCACTGATAAGAGGGCAAGCCATGCTACAGAAACTCATAGAGCAGGCGGTGCGAAGCCGTCTGATAGTGCTCATCTTTTTGATAGCCGCCATGGCAGCCGCTGCCGTGATGCTGCCGAGGTTGAATCTGGATGCCTTTCCCGATGTGACCAACGTGCAGGTGCAGGTGAATACCGCGGCCGAGGGGCTTGCCGCCGAAGAGGTGGAAAAGCTCATCAGCTATCCGGTGGAATCGGCCATGTATGCCCTGCCTTCGGTAACCGAGGTACGCTCTTTGTCGCGCACCGGGCTGTCCATTGTGACCGTGGTGTTTGAAGAAGGCACCGACATCTACTTTGCCCGTCAGCAGGTGTTTGAGCAGCTGCAGGCAGCAAGGGAGACTATTCCCGACGGTGTGGGGGTGCCGGAGATTGGCCCCAACACCTCGGGCCTTGGGCAGGTATACCAGTACATTCTGCGGGCTGCGCCCGAGTCCGGCATAGCGCCTGACGAGCTTCGCAGCCTCAACGACTATCTGGTGAAGCTCATCATGATGCCCGTTGGCGGCGTGACCGATGTGCTCTCGTTCGGTGGTGAGGTACGCCAGTATCAGGTGCAGGTCGACCCGGCCAAGCTGCTCTCTTATGGCCTCAAACTGGACGATGTGACCAGGGCGCTGGAAGGCAATAACCGTAACGCCGGAGGCTGGTTTATGGCCAAGGGCCAGGAGCAGCTGGTGGTGCGTGGCTACGGCCTCTTGCCTGCCGGTGAGGCCGGGCTTGATGCCATTGCGCAAATTCCGCTCGCCGAATGGCAGGGCACGCCTGTGCGGATTATGGATGTGGCCAAGGTTGCCTTTGGCAGTGAAATCCGCGTCGGTGCCGTGACTATGACCCGCCGTGATGAAGCCGGTAGCCCGCAGGTGCTGGGTGAAGTGGTGGCAGGGGTAATTTTGAAGCGCATGGGCGCCAACACCAAGGCGACCATCGATGACATCAACAGCCGCACAGCTCTTATTCAGCAGGCGTTGCCGGATGGGGTGACTTTCGAGGTGTTCTACGACCAGTCGGATCTGGTCACCAAGGCGGTGACCACGGTGCGTGACGCCCTGCTGCTGGCCTTCGTGTTTATTGTGGCTGTGCTGGCGCTGTTTTTGGTGAATGTGCGCGCCACAGCGCTGGTGCTCTTGTCGATTCCGGTTTCCATTGCCCTTGCGCTGATGGTGATGTCTTACTTTGGCATGTCGGCCAACCTCATGTCCCTCGGCGGCCTTGCCGTAGCCATTGGTATGTTGGTGGATGGCTCTGTGGTGATGGTGGAGAACATTTTCCGCCACCTCACCCAGCCTGAAGGCCGGATTGATGACGGTCAGCCGACCGACCCAGGCCTCAGTGAAGAGGATGCCCACCGTGAAGGCGGCTATGGCGGTATTGCCATGCGGATTTTGCAGGCGGCGCGGGAAGTATGCAGCCCGATTTTCTTTGCAACCCTCATCATTATCGTGGTGTTTGCGCCGCTGTTTGCCCTCGAAGGGGTGGAAGGCAAGCTGTTCCAGCCGATGGCGGTCAGCATCATTCTGGCCATGCTGTCGGCATTGATGGTGGCGCTGGTGGTGGTGCCTGCGCTGGCGGTGTACCTGTTTCGCCGCGGCGTGCATCTGCGCCAAAGCCCGCTGCTTACGCCAATCGATAAAGGCTATCGCCGGGTGCTGAGCGCGGTCATGGCGCGCCCCAAAACCGTGGGGGGCACAGCGCTGGTGCTGTTTGGTCTCAGCATGGCGCTGTTGCCACGGCTTGGCACCGAGTTTGTGCCCGAGCTCGAGGAAGGCACCATCAACCTGAGGGTAACCCTGGCGCCCACTGCAAGCCTGGAGACCTCGCTGATGGTAGCGCCCAAGCTTGAAGCCATGCTGCTGGAATTTCCCGAGGTGGATTATGCGCTGTCGCGTATCGGTGCCCCTGAGCTTGGCGGCGACCCTGAGCCTGTGAGCAATATCGAAATCTATATCGGCCTTAAGCCCATCGATGAGTGGCAGTCTGCCGCCAGTCGCGCCGAGCTGCAGCGACTGATGGAAGAAAAGCTGTCGGTGTTCCCGGGCTTGCTGTTTACCTTCTCTCAGCCAATTGCCACCCGGGTGGATGAGCTGTTATCCGGCGTAAAAGCCCAGCTTGCCATCAAGCTGTTTGGCCCGGACTTGGATGTGCTGGCCGAAAAGGGTCAGCAGCTTTCGGATTTGGTTTCCAAGGTGCCCGGCGCCGTGGATGTGTCGCTTGAGCAGGTAAGCGGTGAAGCTCAGCTGGTGGTGCGCCCCGACCGCGCCCGTCTGGCGCGCTACGGTATCAGCGTGGATGAGGTGATGAACCTTGTCAGTACCGGCATTGGCGGCAGCGCCGCCGGACAGGTGATTGACGGCAATGCCCGCTACGACATCAATGTGCGCCTTAAGGCCGACACCCGCGCCAGCGCCGATGCCATAGCGGATCTCTTGCTGGTTGGTGCCAACGGCGCCCGGGTGCGCCTGGGTGAGGTGGCCGATGTGGTGGTGGAAATGGCGCCGCCCAACATTCGCCGCGACGATGTGCAGCGCCGGGTGGTGGTGCAGGCCAACGTGTCCGGCCGTGATATGGGCTCGGTGGTGAAAGACATTTACGCTCTGGTGCCGGAGGCCCAGCTGCCGCCGGGCTATACCGTCAGCGTGGGTGGCCAGTACGAAAACCAGCAGCGAGCCCAGGCCAGGCTGATGCTGGTGGTGCCTGTGTCCATAGGTCTGATTGCGCTCTTGCTGTACTTCTCCTTCGGCGCGCTCAAGCAAGTGGGACTCATCATGGCCAACGTGCCGCTGGCGCTGATTGGCGGTGTGGTGGCGCTCTACGTCAGCGGCACCTATCTGTCGGTGCCCAGCTCCATCGGTTTTATCACTCTGTTTGGCGTGGCCGTGCTCAATGGCGTGGTGCTGGTGGACTCCATCAATCAGCGCCGCGCAGGCGGTGAAGGCCTGTATCAGGCGGTGTACGAAGGCACGGCGGCGCGTCTGCGTCCTGTGCTGATGACGGCGCTGACCTCGGCGCTGGGGCTGATTCCGATTTTGCTCTCAACTGGTGTGGGCAGCGAAATTCAAAAACCGCTGGCGGTGGTGATTATCGGCGGGCTGTTCAGCTCGACGGCCCTCACGCTGCTGGTGCTGCCGACTCTTTATATGGCTCTGTATCAGCGCGATGAGCGCGAACTCGAAGACCCGGGCTGACCGCTGGTCGCAGGGCCGGGATCGCCAACGTTAAAGTCACTGCGTCAGATTTGTTCTGGCGCAGTGTCAGCGCCGCCCAAACTGGTTACACTGTTGGCGATTTTTGTATTTGCAAGGATGTCTTATGGTGCGGGGCTCACCTGTGTATTCACCGCTGGCCGCCAATCAGCTCATCACCCTCAGGGCGTTGGGGTTGGTATTGCAATTGGTGCTGACCTTTTTTGGTGCCGACGCCTTTGGGCTCTCGCTGCAGCAGGGCGCCCTCGTGTATATCTTTGGCCTCGAACTGCTGTTTCTGGGGCTGACACTCAAGCTAAGGCATGCCCTGGTGCTCAGTGCCCCCGGGCTTTTTCTGAGTCTCCTTATCGACACCCTGCTGTGGATTTCCTGGCTGTATTTCAGTGGTGGGGCCACCAATGCCTTTATATCCCTGTTGTTGCTGCCCATTGCCATTGCTGCCGTGACCCTGCCTTCCTGGGCGCCATGGACCCTGGCAGCCATTACGACCCTTGCCTATAGCCTGATGTTGTATGCCGTGCCTGCCATGGAGGCGGGTCACCATGAGCATGGGGGCCACATGGAGGCTGGCAGTATGGCCTCTCATTACGTGGGTATGTGGTTTAACTTTTTACTCAGTGCTCTGGTGCTCACCACCAGTGTGGCCCTGATAGCGAGAAGGCTCAGGCAAACCGACGCTGAGCTGGCGGCGCTGCGTGAGTCTCAGCTTCGGCAGGAACAGCTGATTGCCCTGGGCACTGCATCGGCGCAGATGAGCCATCAGCTCGCCACGCCCCTGGCAAGCCTGAGATTATTGTTGGATGAGGTGGCCGAGGGAGAGACTGAGCCCCAGCTGGTATCGGAAATGGATCTCGCCCTGACGCGCTGTGAAACAAGCCTCAATAGCCTCAGAGAGGCGACCGAAGCCATTCGTGAGCGCAAGCTGACGGTGGTCAGTGCCGGGCAGCTTGTGCACTTACTCAAGCAGCAGGTATTGCTGCTGATGCCGGACGTGGTGCTGGATATCAGCCTCAGCGACGAAGTGGCCGCCGCACGACTGCCAACGGATGTGAGCTTGCTGCCTTCTTTGTTGGCGCTGGTGGACAATGGCGCCAGGGCCTCCAAAAAACAGGGTGGCGAGGCGCGGGTATGGCTCAGCGCCCGTTTGGTGAATGAGGCCTGTATTCGCCTGGATATACGTGATGCCGGCCCCGGAATCGATGCTCAAAAACTCACGGCCCTTGGCGCCAGGCCCGTTTTGAGTGAGCAGGGGCTGGGGATGGCGCTGATGCTGAGCCATGCCAGCCTCGAGCGTCTCGGCGGCGAGTTGCATTTGGGGAACCTGCCCGAAGGTGGCTGCCTTGCCAGTGTGCGCTTGCCTTTGGAGCAAAGCGCATGATTTCAACGCCTAAACTGCTGATTATTGAAGATGATATGGCCTATGGTGCCGTGCTCAGTCGCCGTATGAGCCGCCAGGGTTTTGAGTGTCGTCACGTCAGTGAGCCCACGGACGCACTCCTGTGTGCCCGCCAGTGGCATCCAAGCCATGTGTTGCTGGACATGAAGCTTGAAGACAGCAACGGCCTCAAGCTGCTGCCGCCACTGCGGGGCAGCTTGCCCCAGGCCACCATAGTGCTGCTGACCGGCTTTGCCAGCATTGCCACTGCGGTGGAGGCGGTCAAGGCCGGTGCCGATAATTATCTCGCCAAGCCCGCCGACACCCGCACTCTGATGGCAGCCTTAATGCCAGGCGAAGCTGTGCCCGGCGATGACGCCGAGCCGGAAGAAGTACCTATGAATCCAAGACGGCTCGAATGGGAGCATTTACAGCAGGTGTTGTCTGCCAACGAAGGCAATGTGTCAGCCACGGCACGTCAGCTCGGTATGCACAGGCGTACCCTGCAGCGAAAGCTTGCCAAAAAGCCGGCATAAGGCAAGGTGGTTTGGTTTCTGAGTTGCTGCGCAGAAACGAAACCCATGGGATTTAAAGGAACATAAAAAAATCCCCGGGCGGCATTCCCCGGGGTGGTTCATCAGAGTGGAAGTCTGGCTGTATCTCCGTTGACGGCAAGTTTGCCTGCCGAAGATGTCAGGGCCATGATGAGAAAGCACCTGACGCTTGAACCCAAGCCGGGCAGAAGCCCGTGCGCGATATTCAGAACCGTCACAGGGTGTGTTTTCTGTGTCGGTACCCTTTGCATTCTTGATGGTGGTGACCCCCGAGTGCAAAGGGAAACCTCAAAGGTGCGACAGTCTGTCGCAGTATTTGCCTGGCGCACCTGCAAAACTCTGGCAGATTGCCGATAATGGAATAGCGGTTTGTTATTTATTGTTTATTTTTGGGGGCATTATGTTTTTTGGGCGGCAGTTGAAGGAAGAAAACGCCTCGTTGAGGCAAAAGCTTAAAGAGCAGGACAGCCGCCATCAGGCTGAAATAGCAGAGCTCAAGCAGGTTATTGCCGATTTTGAGTCGGCGCAGCAGCTCTCGAGAGAACACCTGGACAACTTTTCTCAGGTCATTGCCTGTCAGAATCAGGGTGGCGACATGCTGCAAACTGTGCGCGATGCCCTGGCCGGCAACGCTGATGAATTGTTGCATGAGCGGGATGCGCTGCGTCAGGTGGATGCCCTGTTTTCGCAAACCCGCAGCGCCGTCGAGAGTCTGGGCAGTCGCGCCGAAGTCATCAATGAAGAGGCCGGTCGCAGCCGCGCTGCGGTGGAGCTCCTCGACACTACGACCTCGGCCATCAATCAGTTTGTTACCGCCATTCAGGGGATTTCAGAGCAAACTAACTTGTTGGCGTTGAATGCCGCCATTGAAGCCGCCCGTGCCGGTGAAGCCGGACGTGGTTTTGCTGTGGTGGCCGATGAGGTTCGTCAGCTGGCCAGCAAGGCCCACAGCGCCAGCAGCCAAATCGAGATGTTGGTCAGGCAAATCGTGTCTCAGGCGGCGGACATCAAGCAGATTATCGATGCCAATCAAAGCAGTGCCGCTGATGTAGCGACCTCCTCTGCCCAGATTTCCACCGTGGTGGCAGACGTTTTGACTCAAAGTCAGCAAATGCAGAAGGTGATTGAGCACTCGGCGATGATGGCGTTTTTGAACACCACCAAGCTGGATCATGCCGTGTGGAAATCTGAGATTTACCGCAAGCTGGAAAGGCAGGCGTTTCACGAGCATGTGAGCGACCATAAAGAGTGCCGTCTGGGTAAGTGGTACAGCCAGGGGCAGGGGGCCGAGCTGTATTCCCATGTGAGTGGTTACCGGGAGCTGGACGCCCCGCACCGCAGGGTGCACGAACAGGGCGCTGCAGCACTGGATGCCCGGCGCAAGGGCGACCTCAAGGCCATGGTGAATCATTTGGATGCCATGGAAGCCGCCAGTCTGCAGGTGGTGCATTGCATCGACAGGTTAATGAGCCAGCGCCATTAACCGAGTTTCGTAAACCTTGAGGAAAGGGCGGGTTCGCCCGCGCCTTTCCGCTGGCCTCCCCGGTTTCAGTTTTCCCGGCTTAAGCTTCCCTGGCTTCAGCTTTCGCGCCCAGCTCTTCCTTTCTTCATAGCGTCACTCTTTTCGGTTCGCTTCCGTTTTCCGCCAGTGCGGCGTTGGCCTTTGATGAATGATGGCCTGCATTCAACAGGGGCAATCAAGGAGCCAACGATGAACTTTTTCGATTTATCTGCAGCCAGGCAGCCATTGCTGCTTGGTAATGTGTGGGATGCGGCCTGCGCGCAACTGGCCCAGAAGCTGGGTTATCGCGCCATTGGCACCTCCAGCGCGGCGATGGCGGCAAGCCTTGGCTATGAGGACGGCGAAGGGATGAGTTTTGATGAACTGCTGTTTTTGGTCAAAAGGATCCGTGCCAGTAGCAGCTTGCCACTGACGGTGGACCTGGAAGCGGGCTATGGCAACAGTCCGGCAGAGATAGCAAATAACATTGTGCAGTTGTTGGAGCTGGGTGTCAGTGGCATCAATATCGAAGACAGCCGGGTGATGGCTGGGGAGCGGCAACTGCTGAGCGCGGCGCAGTTTGCCACCGAGCTGCGTGCGCTGTGTGCTGCCCTTGGTGACCATAGAAAATCGCTGTTTATCAATGTGCGCACCGACACTTATCTGCTGCAGTGTACGGATGCCAAAACCGACACTCTGAGCCGGGCGGCGCTGTATCAATCGGCCGGAGCGGATGGCCTGTTCGTGCCTTGCCTGACCGAGCCTGCGGATATTGCGGCAATAGTGGCCGGAACCGCGCTACCGCTGAATCTGATGTGTATGCCGGAACTGCCGGATTTTGCCCGGCTGACACAGTTTGGGGTTAAGCGTATCAGCATGGGTAATGCGGCCTATCAATACCAGCAGCAGACCCTTGGCGATGTACTGGCTGGGGTAAAGGCGCAGGACTCGTTCGCTGCCTTGTACAGCCGCCGTGGTTAGGTGCTTACGTGCTTTTGCCTGGCGCTAATGTTGAAAGCTTTTGATTGAGAGCAGATCTTTTGTGCTGCCATCATTAAAGCATTGATACTAAATAAATTTGTTTTCAAGCACTCAACGGGTGAGCGGTAGCGCATCACGGCTCGTCGCTGCCGAGTTCACCCTCCCAGTAGTCCACCGCATCCTGCTTACGGCCTACGTGGCGCAGGGTTCGCGCTTCCTGTGGCCCGGTGAACACCAGCAGCTTGTCTGAGTCCGGCTGTTCACATACCTCCACAGGATCCACAGTCGACAGGCACAGGTACCTGAGCTCTGTGCTGCCACTGTTGATTATCTGATGGGCGACCTCAGGGCCGCCCGGTGGACAGGCGATGATGTCCATTGGGCCTATGGGGTAACTTTGCTCGCCAAATCTCAGGGTGCCGGTGCCATCGAGCACTAAAAACATTTCCTCATTTACCCTGTGGTTGTGAAAAGGGCAGACCCGTTTGCCCGGCGGCACCACGGAGACACTGTAACCAAGGCGTTTGGCCCCGATAAGCTCGCTCACCACAAAATAGGTTTCGCCATAAATTCCCTGGCTGCTACTTTGGCCATTCTCAAGGTGATTAAGGTTGATAAAGGGTTTCATCGGCGCTGCCCCGGGTGGCTGAGTAGAGGCTTATTGTTACATGGCTGCTAAATTTGGCAATGATTGAAGAGAAATGAAAAACCAGGGGTGATCAATTAATAAACAAATCAAAAACCAATATTTAACATGTTGATTATATTGAACAAAGTGTGCGTTGAACCCTTGTTTTTACCGGTGGAAACTGCTGTAATTTGCAGCGCCCAACCGGGCATTGCGTTAAACCCCACAGGTGTATCATGCCAAAATCAACACAGCAAAAAAGCCATACCAGGCAAGCACGGCCTCAGTCTGCCGGTGCCGCTCGGGTAACGGGTCTATTGCTCCTGTTGTCTCTGTTCTCCACACAGGGCTAACGGGTCGTTCTGCCAGCCTACGTTGGCTGGCAGACACTGATCCTTTCATTTCATCAATCCTGACTCAGCGGCAGGCGAAACGCCCAAGCTCTGCCAGATTGTGTACCCCAAGCTTTTTCATCATGCTGGCTCTGTGTACTTCAATGGTTCTGAGCGACAGGTAAAGGGTTTCTGATATTTGCTTGTTGGTGAGCCCATCGGTTAACAGCCGCAACACCTGGGCTTCCCGTTCACTGAGCCGGGCAAGTTTCAACCTCAGCCCTGCTACCTCGTAGCGACGCTGGCTTTCGGCCTCAGCCTTATCGATGGCATCGCACAGGGGGGCGGCCTGAACCGGTTTTTGAAAGAAATCGCAGGCGCCTTCGCGAAACGCTGCCAATGCCATTGGCAGGTCGCCGTGGCCGGTAAGAAAGATAATCCCAAGGGGACTTTGCTGATCCACCAGCTCATGTTGCAGCGCCTCACCGCTGAGGCCGGGCATACGGCTGTCCAGGATCAGGCAGCCAGGCTGGGTAATGTCTGCCTGCGCCAAAAAAGCTTCGGCACTGGCAAAGCTGGTTAGCTGCCGACCGCACTGATCCAGCATATAGGTCAGCGAATCCCGAATGGCTTCATCATCGTCCACCAGATACAGGCGCATAGGCCACTCCCGCGTTTTTCTTCCAGCCTAAAAAAGTGTTGAGAAGGGCTCAAGTTTGCTTGCTCGCTTTTGGGGATGGATCACGCAGGGAGCGTATTTTTTGCGGGGGGATTCACGTTGGCGCCCGCCTGCCACAGGCACAATATGCGGTGGAGGTATGGGATGAAGTCGTTGCTGCTGTGCTTGTTATTGTGGCCCCTGTCGGTGCTGGCTACCGATGCCGAAATGGGGGATGACCCCATCGAAGCCGTGTTCCGGGTCGGTGTGCTTGCCAATCATGGGGTCGGCGAGGCGAAACAGCGCTGGCAACCCATGATGAACTATTTGTCGGACAGGGTGCCCGGCATTCGTTTTGAAGTCGAGCCGCTGGATTTTGATGCCATGCGCGAGTCGCTTTTGGACTTGCGCATCCAATTTATTGTGACCAATCCGGGCCAATATCTGAGCCTGTCCAATGAAATGCCACTCTCCTGGCTCGCCACCATGCGCAGCCGCAAACATAACGGTGCCACCTACGCCATCGGCTCCACCATCATAGTGCGCAGTGACAGTCCGGTGCAGGATATCGAACAGCTCGAAGGGGCGCGTATCGTGGCCTCCGATCCCCAGGCGCTCGGCGGCTATCAGGCTACCATTGGCCTGTTGAATCGCCGTGGTTTGGATGCAGGTAACTTCTTTGCCGATGTGCGTTTTCTGGGGTTTCCACTGGAGCCGCTGGTGTATCAGGTGCGCGATGGCATGGTGGATGGCGCTATTACGCCATACTGCACTCTGGAAGAAATGGTGGACTCGGGCCTGGTGCGCCGGGAGGATTTTCGGGTGCTCAACAGCATGCGTCCGGAAGGTTACGACTGTGAAATCAGCACCAGTTTATACCCCAACTGGTCCTTTGCCGCCTCCGATAAGGTACCCGCCCGCATCACCCAGATGGTCACCAAGGCGCTGTTTGAACTGCCCTCAGACTCAGAGGCCGCCATTCGGGCCCGTACTCTTGGCTGGACCGCCCCCATCAGTCAACTCACCGTTATTCGTCTCTATGAAGAGCTTCTGCTTCATGGCAACAGCACCCGACCCCTGGAGCTGGTGCGAGCCTGGCTTAAGGCCAATCTTGAATATGGCATCAGCCTGGTGCTGATTCTGTTTGCCGGTATGGTTTACCACCTGTGGCTCGAATATAAATTTCGCCAAAAGAGCGACAGCCTGATTGCGGCCGAGCGCACCTTAAGGGACAGGGAACTCATGTTGGAGCGGATGCAAAGTGCCGCCATTTTGGGTGAAATAGGCGCCGGTCTTGCCCATGAACTCAACCAGCCCATTGCCGCCATCACCCAATACAGCGAGGGTGGTTTGATGGCGCTGAAGCAGGAAGGGCATGGCTGCGCAGAACAGCGTTTGCTCGCGGTGGAAGAGGTGCTTGGCAAAATCAATCGTCAGTCGATGCGTGCCGGTGCCGTGGTGCATCGCATCCGCAGCTTGCTGCGCCGCCGTCGAGCCAGCCCGGAAGCTGTACTGATGAGTTCCTTGATGAGTGAAGCCCTGGCCTTGTTTCAACGCCCCCTGGAGCAGCAGCGGGTGCAATTGACACTGAAGCAAGAGGGGGAGGAACGGCCGCTGTTGGGGGATGCGGTAGGGCTGAGTCAGCTGCTGGTGAATCTGCTCAAAAATGCCCTGGATGCCATGGAGGCCAGGACTGAGGCAAGGCAAATTGATATCACCCTGGACTTTGAGGCCAGCAAGCCAGGCAGTACCGCAAGGGTGCGCTGGCTGCGGCTGGAGCTTTTGGACAATGGCAGCGGTCTTAAGGCTGAGGCGGCGGAATTAATGCTCTCTTTTGCTACCACCAAGGAAGAAGGTTTGGGCCTGGGGCTGGCCATCTGCCGTGATGTGGTCAATCAGCACGGTGGTGATATTCAGCTGCAAAATCGCCAGGACGGCCGCGGTTGCCGGGTGACTGTGTGGTTGCCACTGCTGACAGAGGAAGAGTCCGCATAAGCTTTTTTATCAGCTGCTTAGGGAAGGTGCGAATAAGTCCCGTGCTTGCTCTGCGTGGGTTTACAACGGATAGATGCAGGGCACAGAACGCAGCGAATGGCCTTAGTCCTTCGCAAGAGCTGTCTGCCTTAGTCAAGCTGCCCCTGATTGAGCCACTGGCGGCGACCCAGTTCCAGCAGCATGCCCACCGCTAACCCGGCGGCGGCATTGACCCCCAGACTGACGATGGCAGTGGCGCCTATCACGAACAGGCAATAGGGTTTGCCATCGAGAAAACGCTTTGACCAGGCCAGTTGCAGCCCGGCGGTGGAAAGCAGGCTTCCAAGAATGGCCATGGGGATAAGCCCCAATAGCCAAGCCACCTGCTCATTCCACCCGATAGCAATAGCCAGGCAAGTGACGCCGAAAATGAGTCCCGCCCACAGCGCCCTGGCACCAAAGTGATATTGTACCGCGAGACCTCCTGCGCCGTGGCACATGGCGGCTCCACCAAAGGGGCTTAACAGCAGATTGGCCAGCCCTGAGCTGGTGGCCAGCGCCTTGGGGCTGAAGCGCTTGGCATCCTCGGGAAACTTGTCTTTGGCCATCACAGAGGTGGCAATCACAGCATTGGTCAGGGTCAGCGCCAGCTGAGGCAACACGAGCAGGGTCGCGGCCGCACTCCAGTCGGAAGCATCGGGCCAGCCCAGATGCCAGGGGGTGTTGTTAAAGCTTGGGCTCATTGCTGCGCCGCTTTGATACTGCCACAGCATGCCGAGCAGGATGATCAGCGGCATGGCGAGGTATTTAAGGGGAAAGAAACGGGACACAAAAACCAGCGCAAAGGCACCAAAGCCCAGCACAGGGGCGTCGGCCATCATCGTAAGGCCCATCCACAGCAACTGCAGCCCGATAGCGAGCTGAATGCCGACGCTGATAGCCTGGGAGATTTGCCGTGCCAGCCAGCTGATGGCACCGGAGGCCGCCAGCACCAGGAGTATGACGCCCATCAGCATGGCGCTGGCTTGCATCATGCCCGGCGTGAGCTGCTGGGCGATGACGAGAGCCGCTATTACCTTCATGGGCTGCACCGGAATTGGGCGGCGATAAAACAGTGCCGTGGCACAGGCGAACAGGCCAAAGCCGAGGAAAATTCCCTGAGGCGAAAATTGGTTGAGCGCGATAAGGCCAAGAACCAGTGGCAGAAAAGTACCCAAATCGGCAAAAGCACCGGTAAATTCGGTGAGCCTGATTGGGGGGATTGGGCGCATGCAGGTTGCCTGAAGAGTGACTATTGCCCCTTATACAGCAAGGGTAATGCCAGCTTTATAAACCTTTATAGGTAGCCAGAGTCTCAAAAACTCCATGGATTCACCATGGCGGTGGACAACTTGACCCTAATTATCTTCAAGTCCCGGATTGTTGTGACTTTTTGAGGCTGTCCACTGGGGTGGCTTTGTCCCATAAAAAAACCGGTACTCAGAGAGAACCGGTTCAGGCAGGAGCGAATGCCTGGAATCTGTTGCAAAGATGCCGCCGATTATCCCCGGCGCAAGGGTGAAGCATGTGAGGGGCCGGATTACCCAGCCCCTTGAGGCGCCAGTGAGCGATTGCGTCACTTGCTCTTGGTGTGTCTTGGACCCTGTTTGTTTTTCATCGGGTCATCTTCGTACCCCAGGGCCTTCCAGTCGAGGCGGTCGCCGCCGTTGTGGCAGGCATTACACTTGAGAGCTTCCTCTTTCTTCGACACCATATGGTTGATTCGCCACCACATTTCAGTTGGCGCAAAACCATATTCACCGCTGTACGTTATCCCCTTGGCCTTCAGCGTCGGGTTGGCTTCCATCCCCAGTTTGGCCGCTTTATCCCAGTCGAACTCGGTCCAGTAGCCGCCGGCGCCGTAGGTTTTGGCAGTGGCAAGAATATTGTGTTTCTTGTCATAGATTTGCTTACCTGTGTGCACCTTGAAGGGGTAGATTTTGGCGCCTGCATCCTGAATATCGCCCAGGGGATAGGAAAGGCGGGTCACTTCATCGGCCTTGATGGGGTCGCCTGCCATATAGGCACCGGCTTTGCCGTTGTACCAGGCATAGGCGGGCTTAACCATCTTGCCCCAGGTGAAGCTGCCTTTCTTCTTCTGGAAGGTCTTGCGGCCGTACTCGTCCAGGGTTTCTTCCCTGTCCTGGCCCGCCGTCGACCAGTCCCAGCTCATCTTGGTGGCTTCGTTACGGGCGAAGAAGGGGATGTGGCAGGTCTGGCAGGCCACGGTGGCTGTGTGTTCGTTGATTTTCTTGTTTTTGTGCGGCGCGCTTTCGTGGCAGTTTTCACAGCCAATATGGTCGATACCGCCGGGAGACACACCCATGGCATTGCCGCTGATGGCGTGGGACTCAGTGGTGTGGCATGCCTGACACTGGAAGTCGTTGCCATCTGCATCCATGTGCACATCGGTGGCCTTGTCGGGGTAGGCCATGGAAGAGTCCAGATCCCCGTGTTTCACCGCATCACCGCCGCCACCGTAGAAGTGACAGCTGCCGCAGTTGTCGCGTACCGGCTTGCCGACGTTTTTGGCCACTTTTTCCAAATCCACCTTGGCCAGTGGCTCACCTGCGCCTGCGGGATCTTTAATGTAGGTGCCCGTGGTGTCGTGACACACCAAACAGTCCACCTTGGCGGCATCGGAGAAATCAAAGCTGCTGTCCTTCCAGCCGTAACCCGCGTGGCAGCTGGTGCAACGTGGCTCGTTACCGGCGATGGAGGTACAGAAGTTATTGATGGCGTTCTTCTTGCCCCGCTCCACTGTGCGGCCGGGCAGCTCCTGGGTCAGGCTCCAGCTCCAGTGGGAGGTTTTCATAAAATCGTGGGCCTCATCTTCATGGCACGCCAGACACTGCTGGGTGACCTCGGTGCCTGAGGCGAAGGGACCTTCGATGGCTTCCTTGTGGGGATTGTCGGCCATTGCCATGCCGCTGCCCAGCAGCATCATGCCGGACAGGGGGGCGAGGGCCCATTGGGAGAAAACTGTTCTCATGGTCAAACTCCTGCCCCGGCAGTGCCGGGGCCTGATGAGGTTAGAACTTCACTGTGAGTGAGGCGTTGAGGTCTACGGCGGTATCCACCACCGGCAGCAGGGACACGGCGCTGCCGGCCATTACGTCATCCACCTTCACAGGTGCGCCAACCGGGGTGCCAGAGCCTGTGTACTCGTAGTCGTAGTAAAGGCCCGCGAGCTTGATAAACATCCGGGGATTGACCTCGAACAGGTAGTAGGCTTCGACCACATGGCCACGGGTGGCGAGCTTGCTGCCGATGGGGTCGTCCTGGGCCTGTGTGAAGGGACTCCAGTATTTGGAACCGTAGTTATACTCAAGGCCAAACTTGCCGAAGGGGGCGGGCATTTGCATGCCGATATAAACGCCGTAGCCGTCGTGGGCGGCATCACTCTCGGCGGCCAGAGGCACCATCATCAGCTCGCTGCCATCGGCGCTGACCTTGCCGGTAAAGGTCGCGTCTGTGAGCAGACCACCAAACATGCCGGCATTGCCGTTTGACTCGGCGCGGGTCCAGCCGAGAGAGGCGAAGGCTTTAAAATCCTCATCGGATTCATACACGTAACCGAGGCCGCCCAGGAACATGTCACCAATCACGCCGCTGGGTTGTACCCGGGTAACAAAGTTGAAGCTGTCGAACTTTTGCATGTCCTGGTACATGGTGGGGGCGAAAATCGCCGCCAGTTCGTTGGGGAAGGCCATGGAGCCCTTGAAGCCATCGTTGATGTCCTTGGCGCCGAACAGGGTCAGCTGCACGAAGTGGTTACCATCGTTGATGACGTCAATGTTGAAGCCGCCGAGGTGGGTGTCTTCAGTGACCAGGTTGCCAAAGAGTTCACCGTTACCCCATTGGGATTCAAAGCCCTGACCGTAGCAGAAGCGTACGACCTGGCCTTCGATGCCGGTGATTTCACCCAGGTTATAACCCAGGGTGGCACCATCGAAGTTAAAGTGCACCAGATGGCCGGAAGGAGTGCCGCCGCGCTGTTCGTTTTCGCGGATATGTGAAGGAGGGCCATAGGTGGACGGGCGGCGACCGATAGACAGATAGAACTCGCTGCCACCGATGTTTTTCCAGTCGAAATACGCACGCTCTACCCGCAGCCAGTCGCCGCTGGTATTGCCGGAGTTGGTGCCGTCCATGGAGAAAGAACGCCAGGAATCAAATACCTGTACACCGGTAGAGTCGCCCCAGTTTTTGTACATGGACAGGCGGCCTGCAAAGTTCACGTTCTCCCACACATTGGCCTTGATATCGAGGCGCAGACGGGTGGTGTAAAAAAGGTCGTTGTCGATATCGTAGGTGTTTGTGCTGCCAAGGGCCCAGGGCATTACACCGGAGAGCTGTCCACCCATAAAGGCGGCGGCCATATCCGGATTGGCGGCCATCATTTTGCCAAGGGGCGAGGTCGGATCCATGGGGTCGCCGTATTCACCGGTCATGGCGCGGCGGCCGAAGTCATCAAAGTTCATCTTGATGCCGGGGTTCCAGGTGACATCCCGGTAGTGCAGCGAGTGCACCTTGGTGCGAAAATCGCCGCTGAAAGTAATTCGGTCCAGCGCTGTGTGGCGCTCGGTTTTATTGACTCGGGTATCGAGGTCAGCCAGTTCTTCCGACAGCTCATCGATTTTTTGTTGCAGCCGCTCGATTTTGGCCTGATCGCTTGTTGCCGTGTTGTCTGCAGCCAGCGACTGAGGGGTAAACAGCAGGGGAGTGAATCCCAGTGCACTTGCCACTGCCAGAGAGATAAGGGTACGCATACTCACGCTCCTGACCGGTCACGCCGGTCGAATTTGGGTTGTAACAGGCCCTGGGGCTTGCCCCATGTGTCCCGCAACCCGGGAATATTTTTCTGGTGTTTGCCCGTTATAGGCGGGCGAGACTTAACCTATCCGGGTTAGCCGCAGGTCTGCGGTTGGTCCGAATCGGCTGCGTGGTCATAGAGAAACTGCTGTACGTCTTTCAGTTCCTGCTCAGACAGCTTTTGGAATACTTCGGGTTTGCCCTTGTGCATATCCTTTTCGAAGAATCTGTCCCATTGGGCCATGGTCTTGCTCATGGGGGTGAGTTCTCCGGCTGCGTCACCTTTGCTGTGGCAGGCTTTGCATTCTTTTTTGTACAGGTGTTTGCCTTTCTTGGGATTACCGCCATCGGCTGCCATAGCGCTGCTGCCGAGGATCAGGCCAAGGAGCAGTCCGAGGCCAATGGAGTGGGTGGTTTTCATCATCATCTTCCTTTCGCGGGTTGGCTGGTTTTCTTCCCTGAACGGGGAGCCGGGCTCCCTCATTTCCTGTTGGCTAAAATTTAACAAAGGACGATAAGGAGAAATTTGAAGTGGATCAGATCCATGAAATTTATCTAATTGATAAAAATTTCATTGAAAAAAATCTAATGAATGTTTTGTAATGCTTTGAAAGGTAATATTTTTAAATTTTATCCCTTACTAATCTTTGGCCAGAAACACTGGTTAAATGTGTGTGATCTATGTGACGTTTTTGAATATCGCTTTCCGCTTAACTACCTCTTTAGGGGGGGGGCTTGGCGTCGAATTCACTGCTTTGATGATCCTCTTGGGTACTTCAGGTTGGGCTGTCAGGTTCAATGAGTCCACCTCAAACGAGAGTCAATCTATCCCGTCTTCTTTCAAACCCGATTTCACCAGGGTGTCTGTTGACAGCAGCCCGGACTTTTAGTGTTGCCTGCATCACAAAGGGGCGCGCTATGTGGTTTTCCACAATACCCCCGCCCACACGCCCTGCAGACAATGGCATTAGCCGGTGAATGCCCGTCATTCGCCACAGAAGAACGATAACGCTAATCCCATTCTGCCTTTGGGCATTTGGAGGAAACCATGATAGAGCTCTGCAGGCGCGACTTTCTCAAAGGTGCCGGTGCGGCCGGGGCGGGGTGTGCCCTGGCTACGGCGCTGCCGGGGACGCTGGCGGCCATGGGGGCACACCCCCTCAGTGGCAGCGAAAAAGCCATTCCGAGTATTTGTGAAATGTGCTCCACCCGTTGCCCGATTTCGGCGCGGGTGCTGGATGGCAAGGCCGTGTATATCGAAGGCAACGCGGCAGCCAAATCCTTTGGCGGCAAGGTGTGTGCCCGTGGTGGTGCTGGCCACAGTTTGCTGTACGACCCACAGCGGTTGGTAAAACCCCTGAAACGTGTCGGCGAGCGCGGTGAAGGTAAGTGGCAGGAGATTGAATGGAGCGAAGCCTACGGCATCCTCGCAAAGCGGCTTGAGCAAATTCGCCGCGAACACGGCGCCGAAGCCGTGGCCTTCTCGTCCAAATCAGGCTCGCTGTCGGGCCATCTGTTTCACTTCGCCAAGGCCTTTGGCAGCCCCAATACCTTTACCCACGCATCTACCTGTCCCGGCGCCTATGTGGTGGCCGCCAAGGCCATGTTCGGTGGCAAGGTGAAGCGGGATCTGGGCAATTCCAAATACATCATCAACTTCGGCCATAACCTTTACGAAGGCATCAATATGTCCGAAACCCGTGCCATGATGAAGGCGCAAACCGACAAGCGCGCCAAGCTGGTGGTGTTTGAGCCGCGCTTCTCCATCGTGGCCGACAAGGCCGATGAATGGTACGCCATTCGCCCTGGCTCTGATGTGGCGGTGGCGCTGGCGCTGTGCCATGTGCTGATTAGCGAAAACCTCTACGACAAGGCCTTTATCGAGCGCTATGTGGAAGGCTTCGAGGCCTTTGCCGCCGAAGTCAGCGCCTATACCCCCGAGTGGGCAGAAACCATTTCCGATGTGCCCGCCAAAGACATTCGCCGTATTGCCCGCGAATTTGCCAAGGCAGCGCCCCATGCGGTGGTGGACTTTGGCCACCGCGCCACCTTCACCCCGGAAGAGTTTGATATGCGCCGGGCCCTGTACGCGGCCAACGTGCTGATTGGCAACTTTGAGCGCAAGGGCGGTATCTACTTTGGCCAGAAGGCGGGCGGTTACAACAAGCTTGCCGGTGAAGCCGTAGCGCCAGTGCTGGGTAAACCCGGCGTGGCCGACATGCCCAAGCCAACGGCAAAGCGTATCGATCAGGTCGATGAGCAGTACGCAATGATGTGGAGTGAAGGCGGTATTTATCAATCGGTTATCGATGCAACCCTGGAGGCCAAACCCTATCAGCTGCGTGGCTGGGTGATGTGCCGCACCAACCCGATGCAAACCATGACTGACCGCGCCAAGGTGGTTGAGTCGCTGAAAAAGCTCGATTTTGTGGCCGTGGTGGATGTGTATATCAGCGAAACCGCCGCCTGGGCCGATTTGATTTTGCCCGAGTCTACCTACCTTGAGCGTGACGAAGAGATCAGTGACAAGTCCGGCAAGAGCCCCGGTTACTACGTGCGTCAGCGGGTGGTGGACGTGATTGGCGACACCAAGCCGTCCTGGCAAATCTTCCGCGAGCTGGGTCTTGAGATGGGCATGGACAAGTACTACCCCTGGGAGACCATGGAAACCCTGCAACTGCTGCAGGCCAACAAGGATGTGGCGCTTTTGAATCACATCAAGGAAAAGGGCTTTGTCAGCTATGGCAAACCGCTGATGTTGCGTGAAAAATCCATGGTGCAGGACTTTGTGGCGGCCTATCCCGGTGCCCATTCCGCGGATGAAGACGGCAGCTACGCCAGCCTGCTCAAGTTCAAAACCCCCAGCGGCAAGATTGAGCTGGTGAGTCCTAAGGTGGAAGCCATGGCCCCGGGCCGTGGCGGCATCAAATACCGGCCCGTGACCTTAAAACAGCCCAATGAGCTCTACTTCATTCAGGGCAAGGTGGCGGTGCACACCAATGGCGCCACCCACAACATTCCCATGTTGGCCAACCTGATGTCGGACAACGCCGTGTGGGTGCACCCCAGTACCGCCGAGGCGCTGGGTATCAAGGATGGTGATGCTATCCGGCTTAAATCCAGCGTGGGCGTGGAAGAGGGCAAGGCGCTGGTCACCAAGGGCATCCGCCCGGATACCGTGTTTGCTTACATGGGCTTTGGTTCGAAAAACCGCGAGCTGGTGCGCGCCAGCGGCAAGGGGATCCACTGTGGAAACCTGCTGCCCAATGTGACTTCACCTATCTGCGGCATGAACGTGCACACCACGGGTGTGATCCTGGAAAAGGCATAAGGGGGCCCGGACTATGAGCAAAAGATACGTAATGGTGCACGACGAGAACAAGTGCATCGGCTGTCAGGCTTGCAGCGTGGCTTGCCGCAGCATCAATCAGGTACCCGATGGAGTTAGCCGCTTGCAGGTGCGCATCGAAGGCCCCTTTGGCGAGGCGCCCCATTTGCACTTCAAGTACAACCGGGTGTCGTGCCAGCAGTGTGAGGATGCGCCCTGCGTCAAGGTGTGCCCAACCGGCGCCGCCTATGTTGGCGACGATGGCATTGTGTCTATCAAGGCCGACAAGTGCGTGGGCTGCATGTACTGCGTGGCCGCCTGTCCCTACAAGGTGCGCTTTATGAACCCTGAAACCAGGGTCGCGGACAAGTGTAACTTCTGTAAGGAAACCCGTCTTGCCCGGGGTGAACAACCCGCCTGTGTCACAGTGTGCCCCACAGATGCACTCTGTTTCGGTGATGCCGCAGACCCTGCCAGCGAGGTGTCCAAACTGCTGGCCACCAAGGTGAGCTATCAGGACAAGACACATCTTGGCACCAAACCCAGGCTGTACCGTATTCCAGCCAAGCGTGGAGGTATCTGATTATGAACAATATCTGGGGTGATATGAGTCAGTACGACGGCATTACCTGGCATTGGGTGATTGCGGTGTACCTCTTTATGGCCGGTTTGTCGGCGGGCAGTTTGCTGATGGGGATTGGTCTGCGCTGGTATCGAGGCCAAACCCAGGGCAGCGGCCTGAGCCTGGGTGAAAGCGCCGTGCTCAAGGCTGCTGCCTTGATTGCGCCAATCGCCATTTGCCTTGGGATGCTGTGTCTGGTGTTTGACCTGACCAAGCCGTTCCACTTCTGGCTGATCCTGATTAACTACAACTTGAGCTCTGTGATGTCGATTGGGGTGATAGCGCTTTTGGTTTACATTCCGCTGACCTTTGCCTATGCGCTGGTGGTGCTCAAAGATGAGCTGCCAAAGTGTGGTCTGGGCTTCCTCGGTGGCCTTGCCGATAGCCTTGGCAAGCTTCGCGGCATGCTGGAAGGTGCGCTCTTTGTGCTGTCGCTGGTGGTGGGGGCCTATACCGGTTTCCTGATTTCTGCGATGAATGCCTATCCTATGCTCAATACCGCGGTGCTGCCTGCGCTGTTTTTGGTGTCTGGCTTATCGGCGGGAGCTGCGGCCAACAGCTTACTGGCAGTACTGATGTTTGGTGGCGATAAGCATGGCAGCCAGGCTTCGGGTGACCACTCTGGCGACCTTGAGCGGCAGCACGCCTTTGAACTGCCGGTGATGGGCATGGAAATGCTGTTCCTGTTTATGCTGTTTACTGCGCTGTATTTCAAAGGTGGCGCAGCGGCGGCGGCCCTGGCATCCCTCTCTGGCGGACTCTGGGCATCGGTGTTCTGGATTGGGGTAGTGGCTATCGGCTTTGGGGTGCCGCTGCTGATGCGCCTCAGCGGTAAACATGGTCGCAGCGCCATGGTAACTGCGGCCTGCGCCAGCCTGATTGGGGTGCTTGCACTGCGGCATTTCATCCTTTACGCCGGTCAATCTTATCTGTCTTGATTGCTCGAATCGATTAACCAAAAAAGCCCGCCAATGCGGGCTTTTTTTATGATGATATTTCAGCGCGTTGTTCCACGCTGAACTAAGCTTTTAAAAGATCGTTGCCGGGTCAAAAACAGAAAAATCAGGGAGAACAGGATGAAGATGAAACTCATCGCCGCCTCGTTGGGGCTGATACTCTGTCCGTACAGCTTTGCTGCCCAGGATGTATTTGAAGCCCGAAGTGACGCCCTGGGCGGCACGGGTGTGGCGTCAGCCAGTTTGGAGGCGGCCCCCTGGATGAACCCGGCGCTCCTGTCTTTGCCCGGTTACACCGAAGGGGACTTTGGGCTGCTTATTCCCGTGCTTGGGGCCGAGGTCTCTGACCAGGATAATATGACAGACAAGTTCGATACCCTCGAAGATAATTATGACGGCCTGGATGCGGCAATCGACAGAGGGGATGTGGATGCCATCGACAGCTTTCGCCAAGCCCTGCTGGGTGATTTACGGGGGCTGGATGGCAATACCGCTTATGCCTCTGCCGGCATAGGATTCAGTTTTGCCATGCCCACCAAAGGGATTAGCTGGGGTGTGTATTACCGCAGTTACCTCGATGGCATTGCCGTGGCGGATATCAGCGATGCCGACATCCAGCTTTTGGAAGCCCTGGACCCACAAGCACCCCCTGCGCTGGAGGATTTAACTTCCCAGGGACGGGTGATTGCTGGTGCCTCGTCTGAGCTGGCGCTTTCGGTCAGCTTGCCGTTATCCATAGTCAATATGCCCGTGACCGTGGGCCTGACCCCCAAACTGCAGCGGCTCGACAGTTTTAATTATGCCGTCAGCGCCAACAATTTCGATGCCGGTGATTTCGACAGCGACGACTATCGCAACGATGACACGGGCTTTAACCTGGATGCCGGTATTGCCTTGATGCCGATGGAAGGACTGACCCTGGGGCTGGTGGGCCGCAACCTGATTGAGCGTGAGCTGGATACCATAGAGTCAGAAGGGGTCAGTGCAACCTACAGGGCAGGGCCCATGGTCACCTTTGGCGCCGCGTTTCAAACCGGCAATTGGCAGCTGAGTTCAGATCTGGACTTGATGGACAACGAGAAATTTGTGGGTCTTGAGGGCACCAAATATTGGCGTTTGGGCGCTGAATGGCATGCACTGGACTGGTTGTCGCTGCGGGTGGGTTACCGTCAGGATCTCAATAATATGACGGCCGATCTCTATTCGTTTGGTACCGGCTTTCAGATAGGTTCAGGATTCAAGCTGGATCTGGCCGGTATGTGGGGAGATAACGACACCCTGGGCGCAGTGCTGCAAAGCTCCTATCACTTTTAAAGCAGCACCTTCGCCGCATTAGCTGGCCAGCAATACCACAAGCGACTTGGTCGCCAGCACCAGTGCACTGATTGAGCAAAGAACCAGGGTAGCGACTCTGGTTTTTTGTTTATCGACCCGCCCAAGGAGCCGACCCGCCACCCAGTAGCCGCAAAATACCGCGGGTAACAGTATGACTGACCATTGGAGCTGCGCCACAGTAACCAATCCGGCAAAGGCCAGGATACTCAAGGCTATCAATGAGCTGAAGATAAAAAATGCCGACAGGGCCGCGCGGAATTTATTGGGGTCTTTACCGGCCAGCAGAATCGCCATCGGTGGGCCGCCAATGGCGGCTATGGTGCCAAAGACACCGGACACAGTGCCGGCGATAAACAGGGTCAGGCGATTGATGGGAGCGCTGATTTTCATCAGGCTCAGCATCACGGCCAGCGCTACAATCACGGCAATGGCGAGTCCCAGTATGGATTGTGGGGCCATCAGCAGCAGGCTGGCACCCAGAATACCCCCAGGAATGCGTCCAAGCAGGGCATATTGCAGACCGGCAAACTCCAGAGCGCTGCGTTCCCTGAGCAAAGTGAGTAGGGCAATGGAGAAGCCCATCAGAATAACGGGCACGGGCACCAGTTCGGGTTCAACCAGATACAGCAGTGGGCTGGCAACCACGGCAAGACCAAAGCCAATCAGGCTTTGGATAAGGGCACCACTGAAGATAATCAGCAGGGCAAGGACCAGGGTGATGAGGTCGGGAAACATCAAAAGCGACTCCAGAAACGACACAAGGACCCATTCGGGTCCTTGTGATATACAGCTGGGAGAGTTATTCCATGTCTTCCCATTCGATGCCCATCTCATCCATCAGTTTTTTCGCCTCTGATGGGATGGAGTCGGGTTTGTCCTTGGACAGATCATCGTCGTTTGGCAGTGGCTGGCCGGTGTAAGCATGCAAAAAAGCTTCACACAGCAGTTCACTGTTGGTGGCGTGACGAAGGTTGTTCACCTGGCGACGGGTACGTTCGTCAGTGAGGATCTTCAACACTTTTAAAGGAATAGACACGGTGATCTTTTTCACTTGCTCATTCTTTTTGCCGTGCTCAGCATAGGGGCTGATGTAATCGCCATTCCACTCAGTCATTGACTCACCTGTTTATTCCAAAATTCGCAGGAGATTTTAAACCCTTACAAACTACAGTCAAATTATTGCTGCGAAATCACCCTAAACATCAACAGATTTTCTTACGTTTAGACGTCTAAACGTCTTGATGCCTATTGACCTGTTGCCGGTGCTTAGGTAAATTTAGCCATCCAGACATCTTTATTTCCGTGCAGTAACATCGGAGGAGTACAAAATGACACAGCGCAAAGCAGCCACCATAGCGGTGCGTCAGGGCATAGAGAGCGACACCCAGCACGGTGCCGTGGTTCCTCCCATCTATTTATCGACCAATTATTCCTTCGATGGCCACAAGAATCCGCGCAAATTCGACTACAGCCGCTCCGGTAACCCAACCCGCTGTATTCTGGGCGAGGCGTTGGCCGAGCTGGAACAGGGTGCGACTGGCGTTATAACGTGCACCGGCATGGCCGCCATTACCCTGGTGACCAGCCTTCTGGGGCCGGACGATCTTCTGGTCGTGCCCCATGATTGTTACGGTGGCAGCTATCGCCTCTTTACCAACCTTGCCAAAAAAGGGGCCTTTAAGCTGGCCGTGGTCGACCAGACCGACGATGCTGCGCTGGCGGCCGTGATTGCCCAAAAGCCGCGCATGGTATGGCTCGAAACCCCATCCAATCCGCTGCTGCGGGTGGTGGATATTCAGGCCATCAGTGCTGCCAGCCACAAAGTTGGTGCACTGGTGGTGGTGGACAACACCTTCCTGTCGCCCATTTTGCAGCAGCCACTGCTTTTGGGCGCCGATATAGTGATTCACTCCACTACCAAGTACATCAATGGCCACAGCGATGTGGTGGGCGGCGCCGTGATTGCCAAAGATGCCGAACTGGGCGAGACCCTGCACTGGTGGTCCAACACCCTGGGCCTTACCGGCAGTGCCTTTGACAGTTATCTCACCCTGCGTGGTATCCGTACCCTGGGCGTACGGGTGCGCGAGCATCAATCCAATGCCCAGCGCATAGTGGAAGTGCTGAAAAACAGCCCCCAGGTGAGCAAGGTGTATTACCCGGGCCTTGCGGACCACCCTGGCCATGAGATAGCCGCACGGCAACAAAAAGGCTTTGGCGCTATGCTGAGTTTTGAGCTGGTGGGCGGCGAAAAAGAAGTGGTGGCTTTCCTCGAAGCCTTACAGCACTTCAGTGTGGCCGAAAGCCTGGGCGGCGTTGAGTCGCTGGTTGCCGTGCCCGCTACTATGACCCACAGAGCCATGGTGCCGGAAGCCCGCGCCGAGGCCGGAATAAAAGACACCCTGCTGCGCCTGTCGGTGGGGATTGAAGATGCAGAAGATTTAGTGGCCGATATCCAAGCCGGCCTGGCTGCCGTAGCAGCCTGTTGAATAGGAGTCAGTGATGGCGCGTTGTCATTTGCATAAGTTTGGTGGCTCCAGTCTGGCCGATGCCGATTGTTACCGCCGCGTGGCCCATATCCTGTTGACCCAGGGCCACAGCGACGATCTGGTGGTGGTGTCCGCCGCCGGTAAAACCACCAACTTTTTGTATAAGCTGCTTTCGCTGCGTGATGCCAAAGCGCTGTGGCAGGAAGAATTGCAGGTGCTGATAAGCTATCAGCAAAACCTGATTGAACAATTGCTGAGTGCCGAGCAGGCCCGTTATCTGCGAGAGCGTCTGTCCACCGATAAGGCGCAGCTGGTCAGCCTCTTGTCACTGGAAACCCTCAACGACTATCAAACCAGCCATGTGGTGAGCTTTGGCGAGCGTTGGTCCGCCAGGTTGATGGCGGCGCTGTTGCGTGAATCCGGCGTGGCGGCAAGCCATGTGGATGCCTGCAGCATACTGGTGGCAGATGAAGGTGCCGTGCCCAATATTCGCGAGCAGGAGTCCCGCGAAAAAGTGGCCGCCATGCTGGCGGAACATGAAAACGAACGCATCGTAATCACTGGCTTTATCTGCGCTAATCCCGCCGGTGAAACCCTGCTGCTGGGCCGTAATGGGTCTGACTTTTCCGCGACCCTGATTGCCAGTCTGGCGGATATCGAACGGGTCACCATCTGGACCGATGTGGAAGGGGTGTTCAACGCCGACCCGAATAAGATAAACGATGCCAAGTTGCTCAAGAGCATGTCTCTGGCTGAGGCTGACCGCTTGGCGCGATTGGGTTCCCCCGTGCTGCACAGCCGCACACTGCAGCCCCTTTTTAACACCCAGGTGAGCATGGCGGTGCGCTCAAGCTATGCCCCCCATACCGACTTCACCCTGGTTGCTCCAACCAGCTCTCAGGCCAGTGCTCCCGTGGTGACTAACCTCTCTGAAGTGGCGCTCTTTTGCCTCACGACTCAGGTCGACGCCGATGCCCTGTTGGCAACTTTGGCTGCCTCTGGGTTAACACCGCTGGCAAGCTGGCAGGGTTCCCGTGGTGGCTTGGAGCTGGCATATACCCCGGAAAATCAAAAGCAGGTCAACGCCTTTTTAAAGGCCAACTCTGAAGCATATGGTCTGGGCGATGTGTCCATCAGCGACGATTTTGGTTTGGTGGCACTGGTGAGCGCCGATGCGGTGCTTTACCGCAAGAGTTTTGCCCGCCTGCTCAGCCGCGAGGCCAAGCCTTTGTATCATGACAGCCTGAGTCTGGTGACCCTGGTGCCCAAGGCCCAGGTAAACCTGCTCACGCAAAAGGTGCACCGCCGCTGCGCCGGGCCGCGCAAGCGCATCGGGGTAATCCTCCTTGGGGTGGGCAATATCGGCGAAGCCTGGGTCAGCCTGTTTCGCCGGGCGCAGAGCAGCCTGTGCCGTGAGCTGGAGGCGCGCATTGAGCTTTTGGGGCTGGTCAGTTCATCCCGCGCCTACATCAATAATGCCGGTGTGCACCTGGACAACTGGAAAACCGAGTTCGAGGAATACGCCACCGACTGGCAATACGGGCAGTTGTTCGATGCCTTATCGACCCTTAATTGCGATGAGTTGGTTGCGCTGGACATCAGCGCCAGTGCCAGCCTGACCTTGCAGTACCCGGAGTTCTTTGCCCGTGGTATTCATGTGGTCAGTGCCAACAAGCTGGCAGGCTCTGGTCCCTTACCCTTCTATCGCGATCTCAAGCAGCAGCTGGGTAACCGTCGTCTCTATTGGCGCTACAACGCCAGCTGCGGAGCCGGTTTGCCGGTGCAGCATGCGCTTAACGATTTACACAACAGTGGTGACAGCGTTGAGGCTGTGGGCGGGATTTTTTCCGGTACGCTCTGTTGGCTTTTCGAGCACTATGACGGTCAGCGTCCGTTTTCTGAATTGGTGATTGAGGCCCGTGGCCTTGGTATCACTGAACCGGATCCGCGGGACGATCTTTCCGGTCGCGATATGCAGCGCAAACTGCTAATCCTTGCGCGGGAAATCGGCCTGGATCTGGAGCTGGACGATATTCAGGTGGAGTCCCCTGTGCCGCAGCATCTGGCGGAGCTGCCGCTGGATGAGTTTCTTGCCCGCATTGATGAACTCGATACCCCAATGGCTGATGCCTTGGCAGCTGCCGCGGCCGAGGGCAAGGTGCTGCGCTATATCGCCGCACTGGACAGAGCCGGTGGTCAGTTAACGGCACGGGTAGGTTTGCAGTGGGTTGATAAGGCACACCCTTATGCCAATCTCACCCCGGGTGACAACGTGTTTGTGATCCGCAGTACTTTCTATCAGGGTAATCCCTTGATTATCAGGGGTCCAGGCGCCGGTCGTGAGGTAACAGCCGCGGCGGTTCAATCTGATCTGGTGCAGATCTGTCGGGATCTCTTGCAGGACTGATTTTATAACATGTTGAATAACAGGGACTCTTTTGAGTCCCTGTGTTTTTTCCGCCTTCTGCTCGCAAAAAGGGCAAGATCGGGCCATTTTTTAACTTGACTTAGAGACGGGAATCTCTAGTATATGGCCATATAGACGTCCAAACGTCCATTTAAAGAATTGAGGGAGTTATCAATGGCATTTCATCACGCACAACACGCAAACTCACTGAACCAGAATCTGGCTGAGGTTGGTGATATCAATGTGTCATTCGAATTTTTCCCACCCTCAACCCCTGAGATGGAGCAGATCCTGTGGAACTCCATCCGCCGTCTCGAGCCGCTGAATCCCAAATTTGTGTCTGTGACCTACGGCGCCAACTCAGGCGTGCGTGACCGTACCCACGGCGTGATTGAGCGTATCCAGCAAGAAACCCAACTGGTTGCGGCCCCGCATCTGACCCTGGTGGACGCCAGCGATGAAGAGCTGTTGGCACTGGCCAAAAATTACTGGAATCAGGGCATTCGTAATATTGTTGCGCTGCGTGGAGACTTGCCTGCCGGCAGCCCTAAACCAACCCGTTTTGCCGCCGATCTGGTTCGTTTGTTGAAGAGTGTTGCCGACTTTGATATTTCGGTGGCCGCCTATCCCGAAGTGCACCCGGAGGCCGCCAATGCGCAGGCGGATTTGGTGAATCTCAAGCGAAAAATCGATGCGGGCGCCAACCGTGCCATTACGCAGTTTTTCTTCGACGTGGAGTCTTATCTGCGTTTCCGCGACCGTTGTGTGGCCGCAGGCATAGATGTGGAAATCGTGCCGGGCATCCTGCCTGTGACCAACTTTACCCAGCTAAAGCGCTTCGCCGCCATGACCAATGTGAGCATTCCGGGTTGGTTGCACCGTCAGTTTGAAGGCTTGGAAAACGACGCCGCGACCCGTCAGCTGGTGGGCGCTAACGTGGCCATTGATATGGTGAAAGTGTTGGCCCGTGAAGGGGTGAAGGATTTCCACTTCTACACCCTGAACCGCGCCGAACTCAGCTACGCCATTTGTCACACCCTGGGGGTTCGTCCCAAGCAGGACTGATTTTTACCCGAAACAGGCCAGACAGGGCTCCTTTTTGAAGGAGCCCTTTTGGTTTTTGGCTGTTCCTACACTAAGGTGAGGGAGTGATGGACAAGGATGCCAAACACCATGAACGACAAAATCCGTTTGCTCGAACAGCAGCTTCCCATGGATGTGGTTAAACTGATAATCTCATTATCCATTATTACTGCTTTGTATTTATTGCAGTTGCGACCAGATAGTCCGTCAGGTGTCCTGCTGTGGAGTACGGTGCTGATTTACGCGCTGCTTTCCCTTGGCAGCCTCTTGTATCGGTTGTTAACCTTAAAACATTGCTACCGCCAGCGACCTTGAATGACCAACCCCAACCAGTGCCCTCTTTGCAAAAATACCAATGAATGTGCCGTACAAAGCGGTAAGTCCATTGACGCTTGCTGGTGTTTGAACGCGGCTTTTCCCAGACAATTACCCCAAGACATGTCCTCATGTCTGTGCCAGCGCTGTGCCGAGAGGCTTGCCAAAGCAGATACATTGGATCTAAAACAGGTGAAGTAGCGGATTTGGCCGTACCGCAATCACTGGAGCTGGAGCCCGCTATGTTGAAAAAATTCCTTATCGTGATTTTGCTGTTGATAGCCGCCCCCTTTCTCGCGGCACTGTTTATCAAGTCGGATTATGAGGTCAGTGTCAGTCGCACCATCGACCGTCCAGTTGACGAAGTCTTCGACTATCTCAGGTTGTTGAAGCATCAGGATGAATTCAGCGTCTGGGCCAGGATGGATCCCAACATGCAGCAGCATTTTACCGGCACCGATGGTGAGCCCGGTTTTGTCAGTGCCTGGGAGAGCAGCAATCCCGATGTGGGTAAAGGCGAGCAGGAAATCATGGCCATTGTGCCCGGCAAGCGAATAGATTTTGCACTGCGCTTTATCGAGCCTTTCACGTCCAACGACAGCGCCTATCTCACCACAGAACCCATCGAGGACGGCAGCACCCTGGTGACCTGGGGCTTCGTTGGACATATGCCTTACCCCACCAATCTGCTCATTCCCCTGATGGATGTGGAGTCTTTAATCCTGAAGGACCTGGATAGCGGTCTTGCCAATCTGAAACAGATATTGGAGCGGCCATCGGCGCCCCAGCCTGAATGATTCTGGCTTTCCAATTGTTAACTATTCGTTGTAATCTGGTCGCTGCGCTTACCCCGGCTCGGGGTGTGAGAAGAACAAGATAAATAAGAAGAAAAGCATCGACGAGGTTTGAATGGAAGCTGTAACTGAATTAGTAAAGTCGCTCAATAGTCTGGTGTGGGGTATTCCCATGCTGGTCATGATCCTCGGCGTCGGCCTGTACCTGTCTCTGGGCCTCAAGCTGTTGCCTATTCTCAAGCTTGGCAAGGGCTTCAGGTTGCTGTGGTCGGGTCGCACTCCCGGTCAGGGCAAAGAGGTGAAAGGCGATGTCAGTCCTTTCAACGCCCTTATGACTTCCCTCTCCGCAACCATAGGTACGGGTAACATTGCCGGTGTGGCCACCGCTATTTTTGTGGGGGGGCCTGGGGCGCTGTTCTGGATGTGGTGTACTGCCCTGGTGGGGATGGCCACCAAATATTCTGAGGCCGTGCTGGCGGTGCGTTATCGTGAAGTAGACGAAAAGGGCAACTATATCGGTGGCCCCATGTATTACATCAAGAATGGTCTGGGCAGCAAATGGACCTGGCTTGGGACTGCCTTTGCACTGTTCGGTTCTTTCGCCGGTTTCGGAATTGGTAACACAGTGCAGGCCAACTCTGTGGCTTCGGCGCTTACCAGTAACTTCGGTGTGCCTGCCTGGGTGTCGGGTGTGGTGATGATGGTGCTGGTGGGACTGGTGCTGATGGGCGGTATCAAGCGCATTGCCATAGTAGCGGGTAAGCTGGTTCCCCTGATGACCATATTTTACATTACCGCCGGCCTTGCGGTGCTGGTGGTGTATGCCAGTGAAATTCCTGCTGCTTTGAGCCTTATTATCTCCAGCGCCTTCAGCCCTGTAGCTGCTCAGGGTGGTTTTGCCGGCGCAGCTGTTATGGTGGCTATCCAGATGGGTGTTGCCCGCGGGGTGTTTTCCAACGAGGCGGGTCTTGGCAGTGCGCCTATTGCCCACGCAGCGGCGCAAACCAAGAGTCCGGTTACTCAGGGCCTGGTGGGTATGCTGGGTACCTTTATCGATACCATCATAGTGTGCAGCATCACAGGTCTTGCCATCGTGGTCTCCGGCGCCTGGACCTCCGGTGAAAACGGTGCTGCGCTTACCTCTTACGCCTTCTCCCACGCCCTGCCGATCGGTGACTATATCGTTGCCGTTGCGCTGGCGATTTTCGCCTTTACCACCATCCTTGGCTGGAGTGTGTACAGCGAAAAGTGCGTCCAGTATCTGCTCGGGGTGAAGGCTGTGATGCCGTTTCGTTTGATTTGGACCCTGGTGGTGCCCTTGGGTGCCATGGGGTCGTTGGACTTTGTGTGGCTCCTGGCCGATACCCTCAATGCTATGATGGCCATCCCCAACCTGATTGCACTGGCGCTGCTGAGCCCTGTGGTGTTCAAGTTGACCCGGGAGTTCTTCTCCAGCCGCGATGAGGCCAGTACCAAGTCGGTGGAAGCGGAGTAACCGAAGTGCGCTTAAGGACGAGCCTGTTGCTGTTATGCCTGGCGGGCTGTTCGTCCGCCTCGTTCAATACCAATCTGCCGGTGCAGATGAACAGGAGTCTGAGTGCGACCCCGGTAGTGCTTTACAGCCAGGAAGAAGTGTTACGCCGCAGCTATGAAGGGCTCGGGGAAGTGGTTGCCACGGCCTGCCAGACCCGGCTCGATGGTGCCTTGCCCAGTAACAGCAACCTGACCCGGGAGCTGAAACTGCAAACCCGGCAGCGAGGGGGAAACGCATTGGTGCTTTATCAGTGTGCTGACAGGCAGTTCGCAGGTTGTTATGGGTATCGCGAGTGCATTGGTTACGCCTACAAGCTCAGTAGTTAAGAGATAAAAAAGGATGCCTTGGCATCCTTTTTTATTGCATCCGTTTTACTCGGCCGGGGCATCAAACTCGGTGTCTTCAACGGTGTGGAACATGGGCTCCACATTTGGCAGGCAGCGGAACTGCCGCTGAAAGTGCCGCTGCACCCCTTTGAGGTTGATGTTACCCAGACCGGACGCAAAACCGAACCAGGCATAGAGACCACTGTAGTCATCAAACATGGGCGGCAGATATCTGGGGCCCGTGAGTATGCCTTCCCGATAAGCGAGATACAGGGTGGGAATATCCTCGATAGCAAGCTTACCCAGAAACAACATGGGGATGAGTTCAGGAATGCCGGCGGCAATGGCACTGCGGATAAAATTCACGTTTTCCACATAGCCGCGGACATAGGAGATATCCTTGGTAAAACAGCTGCCACCGGCGACCATGCCACCACGGAATACCCGCTGGGTTACCCGATAACTGTCTTTTTTACTCAGATTCTGGTCGCGGAAATAGCGATAAACTTCAATAAAGTCGGCGCCGTTTTCGGCCATGTCTACCGCCGCCACCCGGTCGCTGATGCGCCTTGCGCGCCCCGGAGTGGAGCTCAGGGTCAACATCTCCAGCAGTACTGCCAGTCCTTCCTGCGCCGCAGCAACCCGCGGGGAGCCCACGCTCAGCCAGGTGGCGTGGGGCTGCGCCCGGCCATTCAGAGTTGTGCCCACGTGTACCCAACCTTCGTGGACTTCATACACATTGAGATCCGCCTTGCTGAACATGGCTTTGGAGTTGATTTTAACTGTGTCGCCCCCGACCGCAGCATCGGACACAATACCGTCGCTCAGGCGCACCCGCATTTCATCACTGTGGAAGTAACGGCCCAGGCGGCTACCCAGATGCTCAACGGCACTGGCTGCATCAATCTCTTTGGGATGCTGCTTGTTCATGTGCGCCGCGGCGGGCAGTGAGAAGATATAACTCAGGCGGTCACCCAACTGCCTGAGGGTATGTCTGTCGCCATGGAGTTTATTGCTGGCGCTGCCGTAGAGTACTTTGCTCAGCTTGCCAAATTGAGGAGTTCCCCTGTGGCCCAGCATATCGATCACCAGACGATATTGGTCGACGTTGGCCACCAGAAGCTTTCCTAATTCGTCGTCCTTGCCCAGCGTTTTTTGGATGTCCTGCTTAAGGGACTTAAGTGCCCTTTGGGTGGTGTGGGTATCAAATGGCAGGGGAAGATTGTCGTAAAAGGCTTTGTTTACCGGCGGCAATTGCCTGGCACCGGCATCGAAAAATTGCTGCTCCAGCTCTCTGGGCCACTTGATGGCATCCAGGATTTTGATGGGTGCTTGCAGCTGGATCAGTTGGTCGGAAAAGCGTCGCAGGTGCTCACAGTACCTGAGTTTTGCATCGTTCATTCATTAACGCTCTGGGGACGGCTTGGGAATATCATAGCCACAAGCGCTATGGAGAACCACCTAAGCGGCTGAATTTATAAGATTGGCAAGGTATTCGGGGCAGGGAATTACCTGCCCCCTGTGTTAAAAGTCATCTTCATCGTCCAGGCCCAGTGCCTTTTTTAACTCGGCGCGTTCGAGGTAATCATCCAGTCGACGCTTGACCTCCTGTCGGCGCTTGAGGGCTTTGGCTGCCTGCGCATTTTTGGGTGAGGTCAGTTCTTCCATTTCGCTATCTTGGGGCAGGATTTCAACTATTCGAGCCATAACGAATTCCTCGTGGGTTATTTAAGGACTTTCTAACCACTTTGACGGATTGAGAAAAGCAAAAATTATTTGTTGAATGGGTAAAAAATGTTCTCCCAGATCCACTCTGTGAGTATGGTCATAAATTTCCAAAAGTGGGGCATAACGCTGGAAGAAAAGTCCTACTAAAAAAGTCGGACTTTAACTTGCACATTGGCACTTATCGACCAGACTAGAAACATGAGTTAAGTGACCGACAATGACTTTAGCCATTTAAAATCAAGGATGATTTCAGGTGAATTCTCAGGCACCAACCAAAGACCCCAATCGATTCCGACTCCCCCCCTTCGTGTGGGGGGTGATGTTGGCATCCATGGCGTTTGCCTTTACCGGTTGGTACCAGTTTCATCAATACATAAACGACCTCAAGGAAGAACGTTTTGAAGACATGGCGCAGGAGCTGAAATTGGCTATCGAAACCCGGATGCTGGCATACGAGCAGGTGCTTCGCAGTGGGGTAGGCTTGTTTAAGGCATCCGATGGTGTGTCCCGTGAAGAGTGGCGTACCTACGTCGCCAACGCCAAGCTGGACAAGTACTATCCCGGCATTCAGGGGGTCGGGTTCAGTCAGGTGGTACGTAAGCCACAACTGCAACAATTTGAAGCCGCGGTCAGGGCGGAGGGATTCCCTGCGTTCAGGGTTTATCCCGATGGCGATCGCCCCGTATACCACTCGATTCTTTATCTCGAACCCTTTGATTGGCGAAATCAGCGGGCCTTTGGCTACGACATGTATTCAGAACCCAGGCGTCGGCGGGCGATTGATTGGGCCTCCGATACAGGCAACGCTGCCATTTCCGGCAAAATTACCCTGGTGCAGGAAACCGGCGAAGACATGCAAGCTGGTTTTTTAATGTATTTACCTCTCTATGCCAAAGATGACAAACCCGGTCCAGAGTCATTGTTGGGTACTGTGTATGCGCCTTTTCGTATGGATAATCTCATTCGCGGCATTCTGGGGAATCGCTTTAATAAGCTACAACTGGAAATCTTCGATGGTGAGGAGGCAAACGAAGAAAATCTGATGTTTCGTTCGCCTGAAAAAGGAGATAGCTGGCGTATTCAAACCGAACTGCCCATCGAAATTGGGGGGCAGAAATGGTTGCTGCATGCTGGGAGCAATGAAGATTTTTTAAGTCAGTCTGAGGCATTTCAGAGTCAATTGATGCTGTTGATGGCTGTTATTTTTCAGCTGCTGATGTTTTATTTCCTGCTCAGCATTGCCAAAGCCAGGCACCATGAAAGTCTGCTCTCGCGGGAGATAATGAACAATGAAAGTCGCTTCAGACTGGTGGTTGAGGCATCGCCAAGTGCCCTTATCATCACCAACAGGCGTGGCGTGATAACCCTCGTCAACAAGCACACAGAGCAACTATTCGGTTATACCAGGGAAGAACTGCTGGGTAAGAGTGTGAATGTACTTTTGCCTGAAGCGCTGGCAAAGGTGCATCAGGGGCATATGGAGTCATACCTGGCCAATCCCATTGCAAAGAAAATGTCGCTCCGTGATGAACTCTATGGCAGAACCAAGTCCGGCGGCCTGGTACCGGTGGAAGTCGGGCTGACCCCTATTCACTTTGCTTCCGGGATTTCGGTGCTGGCCACCATTAACGATATTTCGGTGCGCCGCAATATTGAGGCACAAAGGATGGCCCATACGCTGGAGCTGGAGCGTATCAACAAAGAACTCGACAGCTTTGCTTACATCGCCTCTCACGATCTCAAGTCGCCGCTGCGGGGGATTGAGCAACTTGCACAATGGATAGAGGAAGATTTAAAGGGTAAGTTGGACCCGTCCACCGGCAAGTATTTACAGCTCATTCAAAGCCGAACCCAGCGTATGTCGCAGTTGCTTGATGGTCTGTTACTTTACTCGCGCATTGGCCGGGCCGATGAGTCCTTCTCGCCGGTGGAAGTAAAGCCCCTCATCAAAGATACCTTTGCCCTGGTGGCGCCGCCTATTGGTTTCAGTCTCAAACTCAGCGGCGATTTCCCCACTATCAACACCGCCAAAGTACCGCTGGAGCTGGTGATCAGAAACCTCTTTTCCAATGCCATCAAACATCATGACAAGGGCGCGGGCGAAATCAGCGTCAGTGTCGACAGCGGTGGCGACATGTTGAAGTTCTGTGTGGCCGATGATGGGCCAGGGATCCCCGCCGAGTATCAGGAAAAAGTCTTCAATATTTTTCAAACCCTCAAAGCCCGGGATGAAGTAGAAGGCTGTGGATTAGGCTTATCGCTGGTGCGTAAAACCGTAGAACGCTATGGCGGCAAGGTCTGGTTGATTTCGCAGGGGAGAGGATGTCAGTTCTGGTTCTCATGGCCAAAACAATTAGGGGCACAAACAGTATGACAGAAGCGCAATATCGTGAAGTGGTGCTCTTTCTCGTGGATGACGACGACGTGGATTACATGGCGGTGGAACGTGCGATGCGTCAAATGCGCCTGCTCAATCCGCTGGTGCGGGCCAGAGACGGCAAGGCCGCACTGGAAATGCTTAATGAGGGTGTGGTGCAGGGAGCCTTTGTGATCCTGCTGGATTTGAACATGCCACGCATGAACGGTCTTGAATTCCTGCAGGCCCTGCGTGCCGATCCGCAATTTGCCTCTGCGGTGGTGTTTGTGCTGACCACCTCCCGTGCCGACGAAGATAAGTTGGCGGCCTACAGCTTCAATGTGGCCGGCTATGTGGTCAAAAGTAATATAAAAGAAGAGTTTGAAAGCATTATCAATATGTTGGACGGATACTGGCGCATAGTGGAACTGCCCAAATTGTGAAGGTTTAACCATGAATCTATTACTGGTTGATGATGATGAAGTCGATCGCGAGATGATAGTTCGGGCGCTGTCCCAGTCGGAGCGTGGCTTTACCGTGTCCGAATCCAGTTACGCCAAAGATGCGATGATTAAAATTAAGCAGCAGCATTTTGATGGCATCCTGTTGGATTACATGCTGCCCGATGCCAATGGCCTCGAAGTCCTGACCTGGCTCAATGACATCAGCAACGAGAGTATTGCGGTGGTGATGATAAGCCGCTACGAGGATGAGAAGCTGGCCGAGCGCTGCATAGAATTGGGCGCGCAGGATTTTTTGCTTAAAGATGAAGTCTCCTCGAGCCGTTTGTGCCGTGCCATTATCAATGCCAAGCAGCGCTTTTCCATGGCCAAGGCGCTGCGCCGAAGTCATGAGAAGTTACGCGAGCTTGCTGAACACGACTCACTCACCCGGCTGGTGAATCGCTATGGCTTTGAGCTGTGCCTTAATCGTGCCCTCAGTCAGGTGCGACGTACCGGAGGTATGCTCAGTGTTATCTTGCTTGATCTCGATGATTTTAAAGGCGTAAACGATACCCTTGGTCACCAGATGGGTGATGTGCTGCTGGTGGAAGTGGCCACACGTCTGTCATCGGCGCTGCGTGAAAATGACCTGATAGCACGAATAGGCGGCGATGAATTTGTGGCCCTGATATGCGATCAGGACACCCGCTTTTTGCCTTTTGACCTCGCCAAGCGATTATTGAACACCTTTGAAGAGCCTTTCCAGCTCGGCGACAGCGCCGTGATGATGGGGGCCAGCTTAGGTATCGCCATTTACGGCGAGTGCGCCAACACAGCTTATGACCTGCTGAAATGTGCCGACATTGCCATGTATCGCGCCAAGGAAGAGGGACGGAATCAAATCCAGTTTTATTCCCTTGATCTGGAGAATGAAGTTAAACATCGCACCCGTATTGAGCAAGGGCTGCGACTTGCATTGAATAACGACGAACTGGTGCTCTATTACCAGGGTAAATTTGATGCCCTGTCCGGCCATCTCAGTGGTGTGGAGGTGCTGCTGCGCTGGCAACATCCTACCGATGGTTTGTTGGCACCCGATACCTTTCTGGGCATTGCCGAAGATGTCGGTCTGACCGAGCAAATTGGCAAATGGGTGCTCAACACTGCCTGTCAGCAGGTGAGTCTGTGGCTGAAACAGATTGGCAAATATTTGCCTGGTTTTTCAGTGGCAGTTAACTTCTCGGCGTCGCAAATTTCGGCAGTAAATCTGGTTTCTGTTATCGAACATGCCCTGGCCGAAAGTGGCTTGCCGGCGCACAATCTGGAGTTGGAAATCACCGAAAACGCCTTGATTAAAAACCCCGAGGAAATCGCCTCTGTGCTCGATAGAATTGAGAGCATGGGGGTGACCATGGCACTGGATGACTTTGGCACAGGCTATTCGTCCCTTGAGCACCTGATGCATTTCCCTATCCAGGTTATCAAGATAGATAAAAGCCTGGTGGCTACAGTGCCCCAGGATGAAAAAGGTTGCCGCCTGTTAACGGCGCTGCTGAATTTCGCCCAGGGCTTTGGCATGGTGTCGGTTGCCGAGGGGATTGAAACACAGGAGCAGGCAGATTTTTGTATGGATCATGGCTGTAATCTGCTGCAGGGATATTTGCTGGGCAAGCCTGTGGATGCCAGGACATTTGAAACACAATTCCTGCTGCCAACCCTCACCAAATTCCAACAGAGATAACTTGCCAAGCCTTGGTGATTACTACAAAATTTTCTCACCTAATTTTATTTGGCGACTGAGTCGTCACGGTATACTGCGATGAAAATCGGTGTGCTGTCCCAATTCCCCGAGCTCTACTCGACACGTCGATTGGTGGAGGCTTGTGAATCCAGGGGGCATGAAGCCTGGGTGATAAACCCTATCAACTGCTACATGAATATCAACTCGGTCAAACCCAGCATCCATCTCGAAGGGGAAGAGGTGCCCATGTTTGATGCCATCATTCCCAGAATTCACGCCAGCGTCACCTTCTATGGCTGTGCCGTGGTGCGTCAGTTTGAAATGATGGGCGTATTTGCTGCCAATGATTCCATTTCCATTGCACGCTCACGGGATAAGCTACGGGCCTTGCAGCTGTTGTCCCGTAAAGGCGTTGGCATGCCTGTGACGGGATTTGCCAATAAACCCAATAATATTCCGGATCTCATCAACATGGTGGGCGGTGCTCCACTGGTGATTAAGCTCCTGGAGGGCACCCAGGGGATAGGTGTGGTGCTGGCTGAAACCCGCAAGGCTGCCGAGAGTGTTATTGAAGCGTTTTTGGGCCTCAAGGCCAACATTATGGTGCAGGAATATATCAAAGAGGCCAATGGCAGCGACATCCGTTGTTTCGTGGTGGGCGATAAGGTGGTGGCCGCCATGCGCAGGCAGGGCCCGGAAGGCGACTTTCGTTCCAATCTGCATCTGGGTGGTTCGGCCGAGCCGGTGAAAATTACGCCTCAGGAGCGCAAATCGGCAGTAGCGGCCGCCAAGGCCATGGGGTTGGTGGTTGCCGGGGTGGATATTTTGCGTTCAGCCCGTGGCCCCCTGGTGCTTGAGGTGAATTCGGCACCGGGAATCGAAGGGATTGAACAGGCAACGGGGATAAAGGTTGCCGAGCCCATCGTTGAGTATATCGAAAAGGTGGTGGCGGCCCGCCGGGCCAACCACCAGGTGATTGCCTGACTTCAGTCAGATCTCATTATTCAGAGTGCGAAGCCGTATGACCAGCGCAGCACCACTTTGGGGTCGTCTTCGGCAAGGTCGGTATCAGACACAGTAAAGCTGACATCGCCAAGCTCGGTGCTCTTGGTCAGTGAAACGGCATAGTCGCTGTAGCTGGACTCACCATACCAGCCTAGAGCGATATCACCGCTGGAATAACCATAGTGCAGGTCGAGGCTCAGGGTTTCGCCCAGCGGGATGGCGACATCGGCGCTGAGATAGTCCATGTCATCATCGGACAAGTCATCTGGGGCTATGTCGTCGCCGCCATTGACCACAAGGGCATAACCCACGGTTAACCACTGCCAGGTCAAGCTGGCATAGAGTTCACCGAAGTCTATGTCGGCGTCTGCATCCGGATAGGCGTAGTAGAGGTAGCCCACATCGAAGCTCAGGCCGTCGGTGATATCGCCACTATAACCGCCATAAAAATCCATCTCGAAGGTAGTGTCATCACCAAAGTCAACGTTGGCGGCCCAGGTGCCAACGTAAAAGCCACTCTCGTGGCTGTAATCCAGTCCGCCATCCACGGCAGTACTGTCCTGAGTTTGGCTGATACCACGCCACAGGTAGTTGGAGCTTATCCCAATATTGCCTTCAAGTTCGGCTTTGGCTGGCAAAGCGGCAAAGGCGCAGGAAAGCAGCAGAGCGAGTGTGGATACCTTGGTCATCATATTCCCCTTCAATGATTATTGTGTGTACTTGTATTGGTCGGGAATACCTAAAGCCAAGGTTATGCCATTTTTTAACTTGTTGTTTACAAAGAGGTTGTGTTTGGAAGTGATGTGAGTTGGCTGAAAAATGCACACTTTGCGTGCGCCAATGCACACACTTGGTGCGCACAAAACAAAAAGCCTCCCGAAGGAGGCTTTGACTGCATGAGTGCCGTGATTAGTTCACGCTGTCACGCAGGGCCTTGCCGGCCTTGAATTTTGGAATGGTCGCCGCAGGGATTTTGATTTCCTTGCCGGTTTGTGGGTTGCGACCAGTGCGCTCTGCGCGGGTGCTGGTTTCAAAAGAGCCGAAACCTACGATAGAAATTTTGTCGCCGTCTTTCATGGCGGCAGTCACAGCTTCTTCGAAGGATTTCAGCGCACGGCCGGCTTCGGCCTTGGTCAGGTCAGCACTCTCAGCGATCTTGGCGATAAGTTCAGTTCTGTTCATATGCTAAATACTCGTCTTTCCGTGATTATTGTTTTAAAACTCGCCTAACATGCCACAGGCATTAGCGTTTGGGAAGCGGTTTTGGGGCGCAAATCCCGCTCGGGATCAATTTTCCAGTGGGTTTTGTCACATTAATTGGCATCCAGCAGCTGATAGAGGATTTGTTTCACCAATTGGGGCTCAAATGGCTTATCACACAGTGCGTTAACGCCGGCCTGACACACGTTGGATAAGTGGGCATCGTTGGCCTCTGACGACACCATAAGAATGGGGATGTGGGATTGCTGACTCTCGTTGCGAATAAATTGGGTCAGGGCCAGGCCATCCACACTGGGCATGTTGTAGTCGGTTACCACCAGATCGAACATCTGCTCGCGCATCAGTTCGATGGCTTCGGCGCCATCACAGGCTTCAACAATCTGTCGCATTCCCAGGTTGCTCAGGGTGCGGCGGATGATGTTACGCGCCATACGGCTGTCGTCCACCACCAACACCCGCAGGTCCTGAACATCGAAGTGATCCAGATCCAACTCGTCGTTGGAGAGGAGGTCAATGGTGGCGTTGAGTGCTTTTCCAAGATGCTCTTTTGAAAAGGGCTTAGGCAAGATAGCCACCACACCTGACTGACGGAACACCTCCAACTGCTCGCGGCGGCATTCACTGGAAACCAACATAAACTGGATGTCCTGACATCGGCTGTCACTCTTGATGTAGGTCAGCAGCTTGAGAGCATCACCATCGCTGTAGTGCATAGCGCTGGCTATCAAATCAGGTTTGTGCTCTGTGAGTATTTGCCTGGCCTCATCAAAACCACCGGCGGTTTCGATTTTGAGAATGCCTTCATTTTTCAGGCTGGCAATGATGATTTTACGCTGGGTGTCTGAAGGCTCCACCAGTAGGATGGACAGCTCGCCCGGTGACAATTGATGCATGGCTGTTGATACTGTTGTTGCGGGTTTGTAACGCTAACCCAGTTGTTCAGCCTTTGGCAAGTATGCTTATCAAGCCCGCCTATCAAACAGGCTTGAATTCAAGCCCACGTTCAACTGTTTTGTGGGGTGTTGGCTGTTGACGCTACGTGCAGATACCTGCGGGTTGAGGGGAGAAACGCCACCCACCATTGAAACGACAGCAGCACAAACAGAGTGGCGGCAACCAGCCACAGGGGGATTTCAGCCCCGGCGAAGAACAGCCGGGTATCTTCGGGGCTTATGTGGCTGGCCAGAATGGCCGTAACGCCGAGTGCAGCGCAGCCAAGGGTTTGGATGGCTGTATAAATGCGCACGGCCCACAGCGCCCAGGTCGTTTTAAGCACCAGGCCCACCAGTACCGGTAATACCCCAAGCGTAAACATATCCAGACTACCGGTAATGATGGCGCGGGTAATGGATAAGAGCGCCAGTACAAGGTAGAGGCAAAACAACAGGCACAGGGGCAGCGGTGGCAGTTTCATGGTGGGTTCCGGCAAAAAAGTCGCCCAAGTGTAGAAAAAGCCAGAGAGACAGTCCAGTTCAGTGTAAAATGGCGCTCCCAAAACAGAGGCAATGATATGACTGAGCAAGAATTCTGGCAGCTGGTAAGCCGCCAAAGCCCGGATGAATCACAGGAAAGCCTGGCGGAGCGTTTACGCAACGCGTTAAGCGAAAAGGATAACGATGCCCTCAAGGCATTTGATAAATTGTTTGGCCAGCAGATGCGCCGCGCCTATACCTGGCCACTGTGGGGCGCCGCCTATGTCATTACAGGTTGTGACACCGATTATGGCTTTGCCGAATTTCGCTGTTTTCTCATCTCCCTCGGTCAAGAGTGGTTTGAACGTGTGATAGCCACACCCGATGCCCTGGCAGGGCTGCCAGGCTGGCCAACGGTGGACGGTTACGCCTATCCCTTTGTGGAGGACTACGACCTGATTGCCGGGCAGCTTTATGAAGACAGGACCCAGGAAGAATTGCCCTTTGTACCGTCCGGCAGCGTGAATCCCGCAGGCAAAAAGTTCAGCTCCCGCCCCAAAGACCTCAAAGCCAACTATCCTGAGCTTTGCCGCTTGTTCCCCTTCTGATCTTGCCACGCCCGGCGACTCAGGCCGGGCGTTGTCTTTACGGCGCCACTCAGTCTTGGGTGGGGTTTTGGTGATACAAATTGATACCGGAACCAATTGAGACTAATCTGTCTAAAATAAATAATAAACAGAAGCTTATATTCAGAATGCCATCTGATTACGGCAGTTTGTGTTAAGTATTGGTTCAGCTTGAATTCGCTAAAGTGATTGCGAATTAATCGATTACAGGCCTTAAGGAGGCTCCTATGAAATTCCCGATGATTCTGATTGCCGGCCTCTTTGTTGCCGGTTCAGCGATGGCGGATGATGCAGCCACTGTGGATCCACAAACCCAGGACGGCGCTGTAAAAATTAGCTGGCAGGAACCCAAGAAGTTCCGCGACATTAAGTCCAGCGGTGAACTCCAGTCCAGGTTCGAAAATCGCCTGTTTGAGACCCTGACCAAGGAACTGAGTAAGGAAGCCGCCAAATCGCTCAAGCCCAACCAGAGTCTGGAGCTGGTGGTGACTGATGTGGATATGGCCGGTGATATGCGTCCTACCTTTGGCGCAACCACCAATGACTTACGTGTGGTGAAAGAAATCTATCCCCCACGTATCAGCTTCAGTTATCAGGTACTCGATGGCGAGCAGGTGGTGATTGCCGGCGATGAAAAGCTGACCAACCTGAACTTTATGAACGACATTCGCCCGATAAATGACAGACCTTTTTCCCATGAGGTCCGTCTGTTAACCCAGTGGTTTGAAAAGCAGGTTGCACCCAAGCTTTAACCAGTCTGAACTAAGCCTGCCTCAGCTGAGGCGGGGTACTGCCAAGCAGGCAAAGTCCACTGTCGGTGAGCTTTGCCTGTTTTTTTGCCCGGGCGCTGAGGGCCGACAGTTCATGTTCTGTGGCGTTGAAGGTGTGCCTTGGCGACAGTATGCCGGCACACAGGGAGGTCAGAGGTTGCAGGCTGATTGCACCCTGGCGGTCCTCGGCGGAAATACATTGTGCCTGCCAATGGGCTTCCTGGAAAAAACTGCGTTTTTCAGCCTCAAAATCCTTCAGGATCCCGGCCACCTTGTATTCGGGATCGTCCGTGGTAATCATCACAAAGTCATCGCCACCTATGTGACCCACAAAGCAGTCGGCATCCTGATGCCCCGACAGCAGCGACGCCACATGACAAATCACTTCGTCGCCCCGGCAAAAGCCGTAGATATCGTTGTAGGGCTTGAAGTGGCTCAGGTCGAAATAGACCAGATAAAAGGGGCGGCTTTGCTGTTTCAGCCGTTGTAATTCTTCCTGAATAGGCACATTACCCGGCAGCCCGGTAAGTGGGTTGGCGTGGCGGGCAACCTTGATGCGGTGCTCTGTAATCCGGGCCAGCAAATCTTTGGTGTGTCCTACGCCTATCAGCTTGCCCTGACGCAGAATCAAAAACTGCTGAGCCATGAGCTGATCCGATTCTGAAGTGAGGAGTTGGCTGACACTGCTCAGGGCCTCTGATGCATCAAATTGGGGCACCCGGGTATCCATCACTTCGATGACACAGTGATTTTCATGCAGCGCCCGGCCATAGGGGGTGGAAAATAATTCAAGCAGGGCGGTGCGGCTGATAAGCCCCAGCGGCGTGTCGCCATCGACCACCACCACAGCCTGCAGTGCCGGTTGGCTGCTGAAACGATCGCTGATGCTTTTGAGTTTGGTATCGGTGGGCACAGTAACCGCCCCGCATGCCAGACTCTCGGCGGTTTCTATATACCTGTGGGTGGCCTGTCCCATATTGGGCTGTGGGCTAAGCCCCTGGGGCAGGTGTTTGTCCGGATTCGTCTCTGGCCGCCCCAGTAAAAATCCCTGGCAATAAATGATCCCGAGCTGCCTGAGTACCTGCAACTCGGCCTCGGTTTCTATTCCTTCGGCGATGACCTTACAGGTCAGGCTTTGGCAAAGCTCCACAATGGAGCGCACAAACTCCTGCTTGACCGGATGCTTATCGATTTGATGAATAAAGTGGCGGTCGATTTTCACATAGTCCGGTGCCAGTTCTGACCAGAGCCGCAGACCAGAGTAGCCAGCACCCAAATCATCAATGGCGGTTAAAAACCCCTGATTGCGGTAATGCAGCAGGCAGGTTTTCAGCAGGTCGATATCGTCAGCAGGATGCTGCTCCGAGAGTTCTATGACCACCTGTGAAGGTGATATGCCCAGCTGCTGCAGCATGGTCAGGGTTTTACCCTTGGGGTGATCCGGGTCCAGCAAGGCCTTGGGGGAGATGTTGATAAAGAGCTTTCCCGGCAGTTTTCGCTCGGCAAAACGCCCCGCTGCAATCTGGCGACACAGGGTTTCCAGCTCGCTGAGGCGTCCTTCATGCTCAGCGGTTTTAAACAGGGGGACGGGGGAGTATAAAGGGCTGTGGACTGGCCCCCGGGAGAGGGCTTCAAAGCCGTGAATTTTCCCGGCACTGATATTGAAAATGGGTTGAAAAAGCGATTCTATGCTTTGCTTTTCAATGATTTTGGTCAGTTCTGCCTGTAAATCTATGGCGGCCATGATGTGTACCGGGAGCCCAAGGTTCCGGCAGTCTATGGCAGCCCTGTGACAGAAAGATGACCGCTTATTTACTCTGGGATTTGAACGCTTGCAGGGTTTGCAGCAACACACCGAGCTTACGCACCACCCGTTCCAGAAGCTCGGGCGTCAACTGTGCTGCTTTCAGCTCGGCAAAGTCCTGACCCAGCTCCTGAACATAAGGGCCAAATCTGTTGCTGCGGGTTGAAAACCCCTCTTCCGCGCTGAAGATATGGCTGAACTTTCCCATGCCGGCTTTTTGCAGTTCATCCAGACGGGTGTCGGCATCGATTGCCTGACGATAGGCCAGTTGCAGATTTTCGGTCAGTTGCTCAAGGACCTTGGTATATGGCATAACAGCTTCCAATCAGATTTTTCGGGATTATAAGAGGCAAGGATGAAGGCAACAAGTTTAAGGACAGGGTTCATTGGCGCGGTGGCACTCTGGATGCTGTCGGCGACGGCGCCACTATTGGCGAAAGAATCAGATAAACCCCCTTTTTATGAATTCTCCCATCAGGGCAAAACCGTCTATCTGCTCGGCTCCATTCATGTGGGCAGCCCGGATTTTTATCCCATGCCCAAGCTGGTGGAAAACGCATTTGACAGTGCAAAGGCACTGGTGGTGGAAGCGGATATAGGTGCGGCAGGAGCCGATATTCAGCGTCTCTTGATGACCTATGGTGTGGATGCATCGCCTCCGGATGCCCAGTCCGCCACCGTGGTGGAGGAATACTGCCGCAGCCGTAAACCAATCTGCGAGGCCATGGCGCCTCTTTCACCCTGGATACAGGCGTCGCAAATTACCGTGCTCCGGTATGCCGAGTTAGGTTATCAGGCGGAATTGGGTGTTGATCAGCACTTGCTGGATAGGGCTCGGGGCAGCAAAGCGATATTCGAGCTGGAAGGCATGGAATATCAGTTCAAGCTGATGGCGTCGCTGGACAAGTCGCAGCAGTGGACCATGGTGCGTGAGGCCATTTCTGCCCCTGGCGATGAAGCCGGCGCCCTGGTCAATAGCTGGCGGGGCGGCAACAGTGATGAGTTGGCGGCGCTGATGCATGACTCCATGGCAGAAGGTGATGATACCCAATTGCTAAAGGCACTGCTGTGGGACAGAAACCATAGAATGGCCGATACGCTGCAGAGTCTCCTGACCCGGGCGGATACCCCGGCGACTCTGATGGTGGTGGTGGGAGCGGGCCATCTGGTGGGTGAACAGAGTTTGGTGTCGATTCTGGCCCAGCGTGGTATCAGGGTGAAGGGGCATTTGGGCCACTGCGCCGCCACTCAGGGCATCTGCCAGTAAGCCGCAGAGCGTGCCTTACAGCGGTATCTGCTGCGTTACCGGCTTTGGAAGTCAAAGAGGTGCGAAGGACCAGGGCCATTCGCTGCGAACTGTGCCTTGCACCTATCCACTTTAAGCACACGCAGAGCAAGCACGGGACTTATTCGCACCTTCCTTCGTTCTTTAAGCCATGGCCGGGTCGTCCGAGTGACTGAATTGCCGGGGTATTCGCCAGCGTTGGCTATACTCAGGAAGACAGCCGCGGAGGACCCATGGCCTTGCCTACCCAACTGGTATACCCAGGATTTGAAAAGATCCCACGCTTCTGGGACAACGAACAACAGTCGCAAGTCGCCCGGGTTGACCCCGGTGAGTACTACTATTCCTGTCAGGATGAGTTTATCTATACCCGTTTGGGATCTTGCGTCGCAGCCTGCATCTGGGATCCTTTGATGGGCATTGGCGGCTTAAACCACTTTCTGTTACCTGAAAAAGTACTCCATGAAGATTGGCACCAACTCACCAGTTACTCCTGTCGTTACGGCAATTGGGCCATGGAGCAATTAATCAACGGCATCCTCAGTGCCGGTGGGCTAAAGTCCCGTCTCAAGGCAAAAATCTTTGGTGGCGCCACACTGGGGCGCATCTCTGTGCTCAATGTGGGTCAGTCCAATATCGCTTTTGTTAGAGAGTATCTGGCATTGGAAGGGATACCCGTGATGTCGGAAGATCTCGGTGGTCCCTGGCCCCGTAAGGTGCTGTTTCATCCCCAAAGCGGCAGGGTCAGGCTGAAGCGGCTCGAAATGACCGGCATGGCGCAAATCGAGCGCGAAGAGCAGGCTTATCTCAACGATGTGGCCGAGCATGCCAAGGTGCCAGAGCCAGGCTCTATAGAACTCTTTTGATAGCTCGGGTTTCTGACTGCAGGGGCCGCTACCTTCAGGGGCTCGACTACAAGGGCTTTTGGGCTACAAAGTGCACGTAACGCCCCAGTCGCAAAAAGGCCGGTTCGCGGGAGTATTTCAGTTCCATCTCAATCAGACCTGCGTCACTGTACTCGGTGGACAGGCTGCCCTTTTTCAAATAGTCGTGAATAACCCGTACACCGGAGCGGCAATGAATGTCCATCTGCCAGTCGTGACACCAGGCTTCCACCTCGGGCACTGTCACCGGGAAGTTGGGGCTGAGCTTAACCCTTTTGGCCTTGAATCCTGATTGCACATAGCCGAAGTTACCGGCAATGAGCGAGTGGAAACACATGGCATCGCGGTTATAAAACATCAGCGAAAACAAGCCGCCCGGCTTGAGCAATGTCAGCAGGCTGGTCATGGTGCCCTTGGCATCGGCAAGCCATTCCACCACGGCATGGCAAAGAACAAGGTCGAACTCCCCCAGGGCATCCCGTGACAAATCCTGAATGGGAGCATGAATGCACTGGATATCCAGGGGCGTGGGGCTGAGGGCAATATGCCGCTTGGCTTCGGCGAGCATTTCGGCAGAAATATCACACAGCACCACACTGTGACCCAATGCCGCGAGCTTTTGGCTGAAAAAGCCAAATCCGCCGCCTGCATCCAGTACCCTTAGCTTACGTTCGCCCAACCGTGGCAGCATTTCTTCCAGGTCGCGCCACAGCACGGCCGCACGAATATCCCCCTTGAGGGTTCCGTAGATGTTCTTGGCAAACTTACCCGCGAGGGTATCGAAATTTTTGTCTTGCAATCTGAGTATCCGGCGCTGCTGGGTCGGGCGCTAGTTTCTCACAGCCGGGCCCGTTTTGGCAGTCTCTCATTGTTTGTGCCAAATCCCGGATTTAGTCGGTGCGCCATGTGTTAAGTGTATGAAATTTATATGTATATGTTGGTGATTTTATTGAGGGTACACATTGCAGTGAATGAGAGTATAATTCCCGCTCTTTGTTAGGGGGGAAGCTTCACCATGGAACATCAAGTGGCACTGGATGGGATGCCATCGCTGTTGTCTTTGTATCGCAAGATTTTTTTCGGCCGTAAGCCCGGTTGGGATCAGCAGCCGCTGCCCGTTATCCGCGTGTCTGTGCCCCAGGTGTCGCTGTCGCCAGCGGTGGTGGCCGACTATGCCAAAGTGTGTGAGTTCAACTTTGATGGCAAGACGCTGCCCCCTACCTTTTTGTACATTTTGGCGTTTCGCCTGCATGCGGTGATCTTCACCCATGAGGCCATTACTTTTCCGCTGCTGGGCATGATCCACCTGAAAAACCGCATCAGCCAGTACCGTCCGGTGTCCGTGTCTGAGCAGGTTCGCCTGGAGTGCGTGCTGGCATCCAGTGAGCAAACCGATGCCGGCCTGGAATTTGAGTTGGTCTCCAAGGTTTGGGTGGGCGATGAACTGGTGTGGGAAGCCCACTCGATTTATCTGTACCGCATTGAAAGCGCAGGTCGCCGCGCCCGTCCCCCCAAGGGCAGTGACATGGCCTGGGATAACCCCAAAACCTGGTCCCTGGACGATAAACTGGGCTGGCGCTATGCCCGCGCGTCCGGTGACTTCAACCTTATCCATTTGCATCCTTTCCTCTCCAAACGCTTTGGGTTTGAGCGGGTACTGGCCCATGGTATGTGGTCCAAGGCGCGCTGTGTTGCCGAGCTGATGGGCGAGATAGGCAACAGACCCTGCACCCTGGACGTGGCCTTTAAATTGCCGCTGTTTATGCCCGGTGAGGTGACCTTTGCCAGTGAAGCCAAAGAGGCTGGACTCAGGTTTGAACTCAGAGATCAAAAAGGGCGCAGACCCCATCTCAGCGGTGAGGTGACTTTTCACGACTGAGGTGAATGACGCGTGCGCTGCCAGAGACTGGTCAGTCTACCGTATCTTCCCCAATAAAAACGGCCGCATGTAGCGGCCGTTTTTATTGGCTTTCAGGGCACGCTGTGCCCGATTTGGTGTTTTAGGGCACGCTGTACCCCATGGAGGCCTGCCAGATGCTGAACCACTGCTGCCTGCTGAGCACTATATGGTTTGATGCCAGTGCCGACTTAATACGCTCAACATTGCCACTGCCGATAATAGGCAGTGGACGGCTCGGGTGCATCCGCACCCAGGCATATACCAGCTGACTGAGGTCGTCGGCGCCGGTTTGTTCCTGTATCTCGGTAAGTAGGGCTCGCACCCGCACCGCCCGCTCGTCTGTACCCGACATCAAGGCACCTCCCGCCAGGCATGACCAGGCCATGGGGCGAATGCCCAGGCGCTGGCATTGGTCGAGGGTACCGTCGTGCATCACCTGCATCGCCAATGGCGACAGTTCTACCTGATTGGTCGCTAACGCAAAATCGAGCCGGGACTGCACCAGCTCAAACTGGCTCGGGGTAAAGTTGGATACGCCAAAGTGGCGCACCTTCCCGGCCTTGCGCAAGGCATAAAAGGCCTCGGCCATTTCATCGGCATTCATCAGCGGATCGGGCCTGTGGATCAGCAGCAGATCCAGATAATCCGTGCCCAGATTGCGCAACGACTGTTCGGCGCTGCTGATTATGTGATCCCGGCCGGTGTCATAGTGATTCACATAGCGGTCTGGATTCCCGACAATGGCGGGCTTGATGCCGCACTTGCTGATGATTTCCATTTGCTGGCGCAGGGCAGGGGCCTCGCGCAGCACGTCGCCGAAGAGCCGTTCACATTGGTACTGGCCATAGATGTCGGCGTGGTCCATGGAGCTGACCCCGAGGGACAGATAGGTTTCAATGATTTCACGCCGCTCAGGCAAGGTGGTTTGCCAATCGGCCAGTCGCCAGAAACCGGCAATAAATTCGGACAGCTTGAGCGAAGTCGACACCATGGTTCTCCCCAAAAAAGTGCACTGAAATTGATTTGGATTCAGGAAAGATGAATTAGTCATTCCTTGAGCTTCTTTAGCCCGGACCTTTGGCATAGGCTGTGTTGAGCCAGGACCCGCCACAGGGTCTCACAATAACAATCACAAGCATACCCTACAGCGAGAACTCCACTATGTTGACTGATATGGAAATTTCCCGGCAGGCCAATGTACGCCCCATAGGCTGGATTGCCGACGACTTTGGTCTTGGTAAGCACTTATGGCGGGAGGCTGGTCATGCCATGGCCAAAATCAGCCTCGAGGCCGCCCGTGCGCCTTTGCGGGGCAAACTGGTAATAGTCACCGCCGTTACACCCACCCCCCATGGCGAAGGAAAAACCGTGACCACCATAGGGCTGACCCAGGGGCTGCATCTGCTCGGGCACAAGGCCTGTGCCTGTATTCGTCAGCCCAGCCTGGGGCCGGTCTTTGGGGTGAAAGGTGGCGCCGCCGGTGGGGGATATGCCCAGGTGGTGCCCATGGAGGTGATGAATCTGCATATGACGGGGGATATCCATGCCGTTACCAGTGCCCACAACCTGGCTGCGGCCGCCATCGATGCCCGCCTGTTCCATGAAACCCGTATGGGCCCTGAAGCCTTCAGCGCCAAAACGGGAATGCCAGCGCTGAATATCGACCCCGAGCGCATTCTGTGGCGCCGGGTAGTGGACCACAACGATCGCAGCCTGCGCCAGATTGAGCTGGGTCTTGGGGATAACAATGGCCCGGTTCATGGCGGCGGCTTTGATATCACGGCGGCCTCTGAACTCATGGCCATTCTGGCCCTGTGTGAAAACATTGCCGACATGCGCGCCCGTATCGGGCGGGTGATCCTGGCCATGGGCCGGGACGGCAAACCCATTAGCGCCGATGACCTGGGTGTAGCAGGTGCCATGACCGCCATCATGCGTGATGCCATCGAGCCGACACTGATGCAAACCCTGAGCGGGGCGCCCTGTCTGGTTCATGCGGGCCCCTTTGCCAATATTGCCCATGGCAATTCTTCCATTATCGCTGACCGGGTGGCCCTGGCACACCACGATTATGTGGTAACGGAAGGCGGCTTTGGCTCCGATATGGGTTTTGAAAAGTTCTGCAATATCAAGAGCCGCGCCTCGGGCATTGCCCCTTCCGCCGCCGTGTTGGTGGTGACCTTAAGGGCGCTCAAGGCCAACTCAGGCGTGGAAGGCGACGACAGGGCGCGTCTGGAAGCCGGCTTTGCCAACCTGCACTGGCACATGCAAAACGTAATGGGCTATGGTCTGCCACTGGTGGTGGCCATCAATCGATTCCCCGACGATGCCATGGCCGAACTGGAGTGGCTCAAAGAGCGTTGCCTTGAAGAAGGGGCCTTTGGCTGCGAAATCAGCGATGCCTTCAGTCACGGCGCCGAGGGCGCTCGTGCGTTGGCTACCGCAGTCGCCCGTGCCTGCGATGCCCCATCAAACTTTGAGCACCTCTATGACGACCAAATGGACTTTGGTGCCCGCCTGATGACGCTTGCTGAGCGCTATGGTGCCGCCGGCGTCAGCCTGTCTGAGGAGGCGCGCCGGGATCTGGCGATGATAACTGAGCTGGGGATGGACAGATTACCGCTGTGTATGGCCAAAACCCCTTTGTCCATCAGTCACGATCCTGCACTCAAGGGCGCCCCCATTGGCTTTGAACTGCCTGTGGTCGGTTTACGCTTAAGTGCAGGGGCGGGCTTTATTACCGTACTCACAGGTAAGGTGATGACCATGCCGGGGCTGGGGCTCATGCCCGGCTATTTGAATATCGACATCAACGACAAGGGTGACATAGTCGGACTTGGATGATGGTCGCGGATGAGGAACAAGAAAGGCACCCTTGGGTGCCTTTCGGTTTATTGCATTCTTAGCTCTGTTAAAAGAGTCGCTTTTGGTCAGCTGCGGTAGAAGTGCACATCCCGCTGCGGGAACGGAATGGTAATGCCTTCGGCGTCGAAGCGCTGCTTCACCGCCTTGGTCACGTCCCAATACACTTCCCAGTAGTCATCTGGTCGAACCCAGGGACGCACCACAAAGTCCACCGACGACTCGCCCAAGAGATGCAGGCGCACTGTGACGTCGGGGTCTTTCAGCACCTTGGGATGGCTTTTGACTATATCCAGCAGGATTTTTTCCGCATGCTCGACATTATCGGCATAGCTGATGCCAAAGGTCATATCGACCCGGCGATGGCGCTCGGCGGTGATGTTGTTGATGGTATCGCCCCAAATCTTATTATTTGGAATGATAAGGCGCTGATTATCGAGAGTTTTGATGGTGGTTGATACCAGGCTCATATGGCTGACCCGCCCTGTGACGCCTGCGGCGCTGATAAGATCTCCCACATCATAGGGACGGTAAATCAGGATCATCATGCCGGAGGCAAAGTTCGACAGCGTGTCCTGCAGCGCAAAACCTATGATGACACCGGCGATACCGAAACCGGCCAGCAGGGGCCCAAGCTCAAAGCCCAGTTGCGACAGGGCAATCAGTAACCCCAGGGTATATACGCCCTTGGCCGAAAGTGAGACAAAGAAATCCTGCAACAACTTGCTGAATCTGAGTTTGGAGTTACTGACTGCCTTTTTCACCACACTCTTGACCAGCTTGGCAACCAGACTGGCGACAAAGAGGATTAGCAGAAAGATAAACACCTTAAACAGCATCCGTGGGCCATTTTCTATGGCCTGCGATTCGGCGACGCTGAGCCACTTGCCAAGCAGGCTGCCCACCAGGTCGATATCCAACACATCCTGGGTAATGTCACCGGACACAGTAAAGAGCACCTGTTTCAGCGTCGTGGTATCGGCTCCCAGCTCTTCCAGCAAGCCGACCACGGTACTCAGGCTAACGCTGTTTTGCTCCAACCGGGCCTTGAGCTCACTGACCCGGGCGGTTTGCTCGGCGCTGACATCTTTACCGGCAGCACGGGCGTCATCCACCGCCTGTTTCAGTTGCTCCTGGGTGTAACTCACCAGGCTTGCCAGGCGGTCGGCCCGTTCGGCCAGGGCCTGTTTCAGCTCAGCGCGGCGCGGCTCTGTGTCCATGCCCAGCTTGCTGCCCCAATCCAGAGTTTGCAGTTCTTTTTTGAAGTTGGTGTCGCGCTCCCGCTCTCGGTTGGACAGCGCCAGCAACAGCTCGGCATCATTGGTGCCACCGAGTGCACTTTTGAGCCTCTGGATGTCTTTGCCAAGGTAGGCCTGGGTCTGCTGGATAAAGCTCAGCTGATTTTCCACCAGGGTTTGCAGGTAGGCGGTGTCTGTGTTCGGGGCTTCAATTTCGGTGTTGATAAGCTGCCTCAACTCGGCAGTTTTTTGGTTTATCCGATACTCACTGATGGCAACCAGCTCGCCTTTGGCTTGAGACAAACCCTTGAGATCCTGGGCAATCGTGTGCTCCAGCTGCTCAACATTGCTGCGAAATTCATCACTGACGGCCATTGCTGCCGTGGGACCAAGCAGGCTTATGCCCAAGAGGAGGGGGATTAACAGACGCATATTCAACATCCTGTTGCTGTAAGATGTAAGCATCATAGCCCCTGATGGCGCGGGCGTACAATCAGGGTGGTCAGTAGCGGAACTCTTATCCCAAAACTGCCAGGCTCTGGTAGAATTTGCAGCCCCGAGGTGTAGAGGACCTATCATGATCTGTAGTCATTGCCACAAAAACTTTAAAGCGACAGCCGTAAAGGCCCAGCGTGGCAAGGGATTGAACGCCCAGATCCAGTGCCCGCACTGTGATGCCTGGCTGGCACGCAGTGGTTTGCTGATCAAATTGAAATTAGTGGGATTTTATCTTGGTGTGGCGGCGCTGCTGCTGGCCTGGTTGCATGCGCCATGGCGGGGTGTCGCCGTGCTGGTGGCGTCCATGTGCCTGGCGCTGCTGCTGATATCTCACCTGATGGATCAGCTTATTGTGGTAGAGGCTCCTGAAGTGGAAGACAAGAGCCATGAGCGGCAAAAGTACCGTTAGAGCACGGTTTCCTGCGCGGCGAGTGAGGTTTCAACCCACCAGATCCCTCCGAGAATGCCGCCGATCACCAGGGCTGCAACCAAGATGAGTTTGATGTTTTCTTTGAAAAATTGACCCATAACGCATTCTCCTGATTGAGTAAGCAAGCTGGTAACTGAATAGTGGCGCCATGGTATGTCAGGCGGCTTAACACAAGATTAAGGCGAAAACCTGCACACTGCCCAAAGGATAACATTCTGTAACTTTTCTACTGCGATCACGGTTGCCAGCCCATTTGGGCTACCGTAAACTTGAGCCGCTTCACAAATCACCGGAGTAGGGTGCGTGCAATTCCCAAGGCGCAAAATTCATCGACTTATCGCTGTATGGCTTTCTGCCGTACTGGTGCTTTTGTCGTTTATTGCTGCCGCTCACGCCACCACCCACCTCGATGAAGGGGGCTACAACCACTGTACCCTCTGTTTCCATCAACACCAGCTGAACAAGCTCCTGCCCGGGGTGAGCCTGCCCAAGGTGCCCCAGCTTCAGGTGTTCGAGCAACCCCAGACCCCGCTGTTCACCTCAGTGGAGTCGGTTCGTCCACAGCCCCAGGCCCGCGGTCCACCACTCGCTCCTTAAATACATATCGCATTGAAAAATTAACTATTTCCCGATAGCGGTTTGCTGTCGGGGTCTTGCTGTATTTTTGGAGAATTTATGAACATCTTTCGTTTGTCTGTGTTGGCATCTGCCTTGATTTCTGCTGCGGCCGCCGCCGAAACCCCTACCCTGGGTAACCCTGCCATCAGTGCCGTATTGGATGGCTACTATCAGAGTGGCGATCGCGCCCTGGGTGGCCGTGAAGAAGGCTTTGGCCTGGGCGAGAGCGAACTTGCCATCAGTGCCAATATCGACGACCTCTTCTACGGCAAACTAACCACAGTGATTGAAGCACACGACGGTGAAACCGAGCTGGAGCTTGAAGAAGCATTTATCCAGACTCTGGCGTTGCCGGGGGGCTTGTCTGTGCGCGCTGGCCGTTTCCTGTCTGACGTGGGTTACCTGAACAACCAACACCTCCACAGCGATGCCTTTGCCGGTCGACCTGCGGTGTACCGCGCCTTCCTTGGCAGCCATTACTTTGATGATGGTCTGCGACTGAGCTGGGTCGCCCCCACCGACCTTTACTGGACCTTCGGCGTTGAAGGCTTCAAGGGCGACAAGATGCGCGCCGAAGATGAGCATAGCGAGCGCGAATTCGATACCGTTGGGGTATACAACGCTTTCACCAAGTTGGGCGGTGACATAGGCGACAACAGCTCCTGGCAGCTGGGACTGGCCTACATGAAAAACCAGAACGGCCGCCTGACACCCCATGAAGAAGGGGAAGAGGTTCATGCAGAAGATGAACACGCCCATGACCACAGCCATAGCGCCGCCTACACGGGCGAAAACACCTATGTGGCTGACTTTGTGTATAAATGGGCGCCAAACGGCAACTACAAGTATCAGCACCTCACCCTGAGCGGTGAGTTTTTCCGCGTGAATGATTTCAAGGCGCCTGAGCTCCATGAAGAGGAACACGAGGAAGAAGAAGGTCATGAGCATGCCCATGGCAAGGACTACCATCAGGGCTGGTACCTGAGCGGTGTGTATCAGTTCAGCCCCAGCTGGTCTGCTGGTCTGCGTTATGGCGAGCTGGATACCCAACTGGCCCACGATGACCACTTTGATGCCCAGAAGCTGAAAGAGACCGAAGTCAGCCTCAACTGGCATCACAGCCATTTCTCTACGGTACGTTTGCAGTACACCCGTCAACAGGGAACCAACTTTGACGGCATCAGCGACGATAATCTGTTCACTCTGCAATATGTTATGACTCTGGGGGCCCACGGTGCGCATCAATTCTAAGTTGCTCGGGGGCCTGCTGGCCCTCACGCTGGGCCACAGCGCCAGTGCCGTGGCCGGTTTGAATATCTTTGCCTGTGAGCCCGAATACGCGGCGCTGGCCAAAGAGCTGGCGCCGGACGCCAGTATTTACTCGGCGACCACGGCCATGCAGGATCCTCATCAGGTGCAGGCAAGACCGAGTCTGATAGCCAAGATGCGTCAGGCCGATCTGGCCCTGTGCGCCGGTGCAGACCTTGAAATTGGCTGGCTGCCAATGCTGCAGATGAAATCCGCCAATGCCAACGTGAGAGACGGCAGCGACGGCATGCTGTATGCCGCCGAGCTGATTGAGACCCTGGATAAGCTGGACAAGGTCGACCGCTCCATGGGCGATGTTCACGCCAAGGGCAACCCGCATCTGCACTTTTCGCCACGGCGCTTTTTGCAGGTGGCCGAAGCCGTTACCGCCAGGCTGAAACGCCTGGATGGGGACGACAGCGCCGCTTACGATGCTGCCTTTGCCCGCTTCAGCGAACGCTGGCAGGCCGCCATTCCGGGCTGGGAAGCTTCAGCCCAGGAGCTCGCCGGACGCAAGGTGATTGCCTATCACACCAGCTTTCGTTACCTCTTCGATTGGCTTGGCATAGAGCAGGTGGCTGATTTGGAGCCCAAACCGGGTCTGCCGCCTTCCAGTGGACACCTCGCCAGCCTGCTGGAGCGTGCCCGCAAGGGTGATGTTTCGGCGATTGTGGTGGCCTCCTATCAGGACACCCGCGGTGCCAACTGGCTTGCCGAAAAAGCCGGGCTACCTGTGCTGGTGCTGCCCATGTCTGTGGGAGGCAATGAGGAGAGTCAGGATCTGTTCAGTCTCTACGACAGCGTGATTAACCTTTTGAAAGGGGCGAACTGATCTATGTTTGACTGGGATCTGCTGGACATATTGCTGCCGGCATTGGCCGCCGGGGTGTTAGTGCTCTCTACCCATGTGCTGCTGGGGCGCCAGGTGCTTAAGCGTGGCATCATTTTTATCGATTTGGCCATTGCTCAGGTGGCGGCTCTGGGAGCCATTGTGGCTCACATGCACCCTGTGCTGGAGGACGCGCCATTTTCGGGAATCTGGATGCCGGCGCTCTTTGCCCTGGCCGGTGCGGGGGTGATTGCCTGGCTCTCGCGGCGCATGGCCGATGAACTTGAGGCCATGATTGGTTGTCTGTATGTGCTGGCGGCGGTGGGTGCCATGTTGCTGCTCGCCAATGACCCCCATGGTGCGGAGCTCCTCAAGCAGCTGATGTCCGGTCAGATCCTTTGGGTAAGCTGGGAGCAACTCTATCTGCCGGCGCTGGTCTCTGCCGGGGTGTTGGCGCTCATCATGGCGCGGCCAACCGTACTGGATGGGGCGGGTTTCTACCTGGTGTTTGCTCTGGTGATTACCCTCTCCGTTGAGCTGGTCGGTGTGTATCTGGTGTTCAGTACCCTGATTTTGCCTGCGCTGGCAGTGAATAAACTCAACTGCGCCAAAGCTTTGGGCTGGGCGTATCTGGTTGGCCTTTGCGGTTATCTTGCCGGGCTTTTGCTGTCGGCCATGTTCGACTTGCCGAGCGGCGCCATGATAGTGGCAACTCTGGCGCTATCGGCCATGGTGTTCAGGCTGGTATCAGCCAGGCGCTAACCCCTGAAAAGCCCGCCGAATGGCGGGCTTTAACTTTATGAATTTAATGATTAATTAATAAATCAGCGCACACGTGTAAACAAAATATTGTTCCAGTCATACTCTGTCGTTATACTGCGCAGGAGTTTTTACCGGGAGTATGTCGTGCTGTTAATCGTCAGATCCTTGCTGTTGGCTATATTGCTGCTGATGGCATTCATCGTGGGTTCCATTGCCTGTTTGTTGCGCCCAAGACACCGTGACAATGTACATATGTTCGCCAAGTGGTTCTCTGCCGTTGCGCCGGTATTGGGAATTAAGGTGATAGTACGTCGTCCCCAGGCCGCCAGCAGTGAGCCTTGCGTCTACCTTGCCAACCATCAAAACAATTTCGATATGTTCACCCATACCGCTGCCGTACCCAAAGGTACCGTAAGCCTTGGGAAAAAGAGCATTGCCTGGATGCCATTCTTCGGTCAGATCTACTGGCTGTCGGGCAATATCCTTATCGATCGCAAAAACCGTAACCGCGCCTTTGAGACCATGGCGAACACCGCCAGAAAAATCAAAGACAAGTGCCTGTCGGTGTGGATTTTCCCCGAAGGTACCCGCAGTCGTGGCCGTGGTCTGCTGCCGTTCAAGGCAGGGGCTTTCCATACGGCGATCGCCGCCGGTGTGCCCATGGTGCCGGTGCTGGCCTCCAATCAGTGCCATATCAAACTCAATCGCTGGAACAACGGTGTAGTGATTATCGAGCAGATGGAACCCTTTGAGACAAAGGGGCTGGACAAGAGTCAGGTTAAGGAGTTGTCTGAGCGTATCCATGCCGCCATGTCGGCCAAGCTTGAGCAGCTTAACCGCGAGGCTGCCGCCCTGATGGACCGTGCCCGTCTGGCCAACTGACGCCTTTTTTAATCTCTGTTATACTGCGCCCTGATTGCGCCTCCCGTGGTGGGCAGGCGCTTGCTTTGTTTATTGGAGTCAGCCCATGTCTATTGAGCGCCTGCTTAAGGCCCAACAGGAAGAGACCCGTGATATCGTTCAGTCGCTGCTGGATGATGGTTCCGACCCGGATGCCGAGTACATGATTGAACATCATTTTTCGAGCACCAATTTTGATCGCCTTGAAAAAGCCGCGGTAGACGCCTTCAAACTGGGCTTCGAAGTGACTGACGCCGAAGAGTTGGAACTGGATGATGGCAGTGTGATCCTCTGCTTTGACGCCATCGCCAACCATGCTCTGGACGTGGACCTGATTGACAAGGCCTGTGAACAGCTGATCAACCTCGCTGCCAAGCAGAAGGTGGATTACGACGGCTGGGGCACCTATTTTATGGGCGACGATGAAGACTTCGACGACGAAGATGACGACGAAGACTACGACAAGGATGGCTTCCCCATCGAGCGTCACTGATAACAAAAAAGCCCGTCTCACGGCGGGCTTTTTTGTGCCTGAAAATCGGCTTACTCGCTGTAGATCACTGTGCGATTACGCCCCTGCTGCTTGGCCTGATACAGCGCCTGATCGGCGTACGCAAGCCACTGGGATTCGTTGTCGACAAAATCGTCCATGCCGCAAATACCCAGGCTGATGGTGACCTGTATGCTCTTGCCGCCAAACTGGATGGCTGAGGAGGCCACTTTCTCCCGCAGGCGCTCGGTAAAGTGATACGCCTCTTCGGCGGTGGTGCCGGTGAGCACTACCGCAAACTCTTCGCCGCCGTAGCGACCGGCGCAGTCTGTTTCCCGCAGTGACTGGCTCAGCAGGTGGGCTATATGCTGGATAACCTTGTCACCGGCCACGTGGCCGTGCTCATCGTTAACCTGCTTGAAGCGGTCAATATCAAACATCACCAGACTGACAGGGTCGCTGTAGCGGTTAAAACGCTCGTATTCCCGATTCATACATTCCTGCCAGTGGCGACGGTTGTGCAACTGCGTCAGGCCGTCGGTTTGGCTCAGGTGCTCCAGGCGTTCATTGGCATTTTTCAGCTGCAGTTTATTCACCGCCACGTCTGTGACGTCGTACACAATGATGCTGATGTGGGTAATTTTCCCGGTGAGCGAAGCCAGTGGCAGCAGGGTGACGTTCTGGTACATAAACTCTGCCCGGCCGGTAATGGGGCGGTAGTTTTTAAACTGGAACACAAAAGGGCGCTGCTCCCAGCTGATAAAGGCCCGGTTCTTCAGAAGATATACAGACTCCATCTTCTTTTTCAGCCAGGCGGCCGGGAGCTCGGGAAACTCTTCGAACAGGTTTTTGCCCTTGATGGAATTGGGAGAAACGCCACTGTGGTTTTCCATAAAGCCATTCCACAGGGCAATATTGAAGTTTCTGTCCAGCACCACCAGGCCTACTTCTATGGTTTGCACCATATCGATAAGCCAGTGGAGTTCGTTCATCAGGTCTGCGTCATTGGACATCAGGGGTTTGGCCTCAATCGGTATCCAACATATAGCCGAGCTTGTAATTCAGGGTCGGCAGCGAGTCTTCGGTAAAAAGGAGCAGAAGATCGCACTCAATGTTGTGATCTTCGATGCGATAGTTGATTTCCATCGCCAGGGTGCGGTGCCATTTCTCGGCATTGTCGTGGATAAGGTCGTTGACCGTGCAATGTCGGCCCAATACCACCGGATGTGCCTGACTGAAATGCATGTCCAGCTGCTCGGCGATGCCATTCAAAAAGGCGCCAATCAGCACGTTGCCTGTGTCTATCAGGACTTCCACCTCGGTGGCCTCATCGCTGGGACCATCGAGCTTCATCAGCTTGGCCATGTCCTGAAAGCTGGAGTCATGGAACAGCAACAGGGCCTCTCCGGCCACACCTGCGCCGATAAAACCCTGGCACAGTGCGGTAACTTTGGCAGATGTTTCTGTGGCCTTGAGCGCCATGGTCAGCTCGCTCACCTCCAGCACATTGACATTGGGAATAGGCAGCACCACAAACACGTCCAGCAGTTTGGCCAGCAGGTCTGCCGCCCGGCCCATGGCGACGTTGGCGATTTCCTGGCAGGCATCGCGCATGTCGACTTTTAACAGGGGATTGTCTTCGGCTTCGTCGCCTTCGCCTTCGCCGGGCACCAGAATACCGTATTCCTGGAGTATGCCGGCTATGGCCTCGGCACTGACGGGTTTTTGGATAAAGTCGAGTGCGCCCAGTGCTTTAACACGTTCGTGAGCCTTGATTTGAATATCACCCGATACCACTATGACCAGTGCGGGCAAGTCCTGCTGCTGAATGGTTTGCAGTACCTCATAGCCGTCCATCACCGGCATGTTGAGGTCAAGAAACACCACCTCTCCCTTGCCGGCCCGGATGGCCTCTATACCTTCGGCACCATTGGTGGCAAAGGTAATGTCGACATCCCAATCTTTCGGCAGGGTGCGCGCCATCTGCTTTCTAGCCATGGCGGAGTCGTCACATATCAATACTGGAAGTGCCATGCTGGAATAAGGTCCTCGATTGTTCTTCTTATTCAAGATAACACCAATTTCTGCTGTCATCCTGCTTTGGGTCGTGGCGCCTTTCCTGGCTGGATCCCATGGTGATTCCTGAAGTTGGCATTTCCCATGGCCGAATCATACCCCGCTGTGTTTGGGGTGCAACCGGTAATAAAATCCTGATGTCAAAATACTGACGGATGTCAAAAAGTCTGACTATGTTACGTTGAATAGCCATTTATGCCAAATATGTTAACATCGCTTCTGGACAGACCAGTTAGGATGCGGCATGACTCAACCCCCAGTCAACCTGGTCATAAAGGATGGCATAGCCTTTGTGACATTAAATCGACCAGAAAAATTCAATGCGTTGAATTATGAGATGTTTTCAGAAATCTGCCGGGTGCAGAAGCAGCTCGCACGGGACAGACAGGTGCGGGTGGTGATATTGCAGGGTGCTCAGGGGCACTTCTCCTCCGGGCTCGATATCAAGAGTGTCACCAGCAAGCCGTTGCAGCCGCTGGGGCTGCTGGCCAAGTGGCTGCCCGGCAATGCCAATCTGGCGCAGCGGGTTTCCATCGGCTGGAGTCGGTTGCCGGTGCCCGTTATCGCTGCTATCGAAGGTTATTGCTATGGCGGCGGCATGCAGATTGCGCTGGGGGCCGATTTTCGCTTTGCGGCTGAAAACGCCGAGCTGTCCATTATGGAAGCCAAGTGGGGCCTGGTACCCGACATGGCAGGGCTGGTGAGCCTCAGGGGGATACTGCCCAAAGACAAGGCGCTGGAACTGTCGATGACGGCCAGAGTCATCAACGCCGGTGAGGCCGGATCTCTTGGTTTGGTGACTCGGGTCACTGCGGCGCCTGTGGACGAGGCCATCGCTTTTGCCGGGGAATTAATGACCCGCTCGCCTGATGCGCTGGCAGCCATCAAGGGCTCAATTCATCGCAGTTGGAGTGGCAGTATTCGCCGTTTGCTGGCGCGGGAGTCCTGGTATCAGGTGCGTCTGCTGCTGGGGAAAAACTTTGCCATAGCCGCCCGGCGCCAGCAGGGTAAAACCGACAGAGACTACAAACCGCGGCAAAAATTCTGGTAATCCACTCACAATCCCCGGGATTGGACTTGCGTGTACCTAACCAAAGCGCCCACAATCGGCGCTTTATTTTTTTAGATGTATTTTCAAGGAGCTGAAAGATGAAAAATCAACTGGAACGTTTGCTGTGGAGCAGCCGACTGTCGGTGATTTTTGGGGTAGTGGCCTGTATTGTGGCGGCCTTGGTGGTCTTTGTCATGGGTGCCAAGGACATGCTGCACATGTTCCATCTGCTGTGGGACTACCTGGCCAGCGGCAGCCTTGAGGTGCGTAACGACCTGGTAATGGTGGTCATTGAAATACTCGATACCTTCCTGCTGGGCGCCGTGCTTCTGATTTTTGCCTTTGGTCTTTACGAGCTCTTTATCCGTGACATCAAGCCGGCATCCGAATCGCAGGTGGGCGGTAAAATATTGATTATCAGCAGCATAGACTCGCTCAAGAGCAAGCTTGGCAAGGTCATCCTCATGATGCTGGTCATCAAGCTGTTTTCATTTTTCAGCGAGCTCAAGCCCCAGAGTGCGCTGGAGCTGCTGTATATGGCCGGTGTGGTGGTATTGGTTGCCCTGGCACTCATGCTCACCAAGGACAAGCAGGCCTGAATCAGTTAAGGGGAGCGGCCTTGACACTGGCGGCGAAGCCGCGGATGGCGCTGAGCACATCGGCCCAGGCATCGGGCTCGCTGATGTTGAGTGCCAGGGGCAACTGCCGGTAAGCCATGGCATCTTTCATGGCTGAGTTGGCCCGCCGCAGTGAAGCGGTCGCCAGGCTTGCCCTGTTACCATCCGGGGATTGAATATCCAGTACAGGCACTTCCTGAACAGCCACCAGACCCGGCAGGCGCTCGTCAAAATCAGGGGATTCGCTGTAGGGGTTGATGATCACCAGCAGATCCGGCGGTGCTACCTTGCCATCGGCCAGCAGTTGCAG